>JAISMK010000096.1 GCA_031276785.1 Desulfovibrio sp.
GCAATGCAGTCCAAACGGAATAAATCAGCGTTTTCTTAAATTTTACGGGAGGTTCCGTGCATATACTCGTAGCTCCTGATTCCTTCAAGGGCAGCCTGACGGCGGCGGAGGCGGCCCGATCCATGGAAAACGGCATCCGCGCCGTCTTTCCTGAAGCCCGCGTGACCCGCATCCCCCTTTCCGACGGCGGCGAAGGGCTGGTGCATACTCTGGTGGAGGCCAGCGGCGGCCTGTATCGCCACCAGGTGGTCAGCGGTCCGGATCTGAAGCCGGTGACCGCCTGCTGGGGCATTCTGGGGGATGGTGATACGGCTGTGGCGGAAATGGCCTCGGCCTCCGGCCTGACCCTTGTTCCGCCCGCCGGGCGCGACCCCGGGCGGGCAACCACCCTGGGCACCGGCCAGCTTATCCGGGCGGTTCTGGATGCCGGCATCCCCCGTCTCATCCTCGGCATCGGCGGCAGCGCCACCAATGACGCCGGCGCTGGCGCGCTCTCTGCCTTGGGCATCCGTTTTCTGGACGCCCAGGGCCTTATTCTGCCTCCAGGCGGCGCCGCCCTTGCTCGTCTGGCCCGCATTGACGCGGGGGATTTGGATCCCCGCCTGTCGGCACTGGAGATCCTGGTGGCCTGTGATGTGGATAATCCTCTTTGCGGCCCAAACGGCGCCACAGCCGTTTTCGGTCTCCAAAAAGGGGTCGAGCCGGATCAGGTGCCCGCGCTGGATGCGGCATTGGACCGCTTTGCCGCTATTGCCGCCCGCGCCACAGGCCGCGGTATGGCCGATGTCCCGGGCGCCGGCGCCGCCGGCGGCCTGGGGGCAGGACTGCTTTTTTTCACCTCCGCCACTCTCCGCCCAGGCATAGAAGTGGTCATGGAATCCCTTGGTTTTGCCCAGCTCCTGCGCGAGGCAGATCTCGTTCTGACCGGCGAGGGACAGACCGATTCCCAGACCGTCCGAGGCAAGGTTCCGCTGGGCGTCGCCCACGCCGCGCGGGCCGAAGGGAAACCCGTGATCTGCCTTTCCGGCGGTCTGGGGCCGGGGTATAAAGAAATTTTCCTTCACGGGATCGCCGCCGCCATGTCTGTTCCTCCCCGCTGCATGGCTCTGGAGGAGAGCATCGCCGCCGCCGCCTTGCTGTTGGAAGACGCCGCGGCCCGGCTCTGCCGCGTTCTGAAAACCGGCATGGATATGGGTCCTCCGGCAGGCGGAGATCTTGCGGAAAAGGAAAAGTCAGGCTAAATTGAAATGCGCGACGGGATGTTGGGCCGAAAGGCAAAGCCTTGCGAGAGACACGACAAAGTCACATTTTCGCCGCAGCCGACAGGCAAAGATTGCAACAGACAATTTTTATCTGAAACCAGGATAAAATGCTCCAGAGGGGAGCGGAGCATCCCCAGCATGTAACAATGAGAGGAGTGACTATGAAAACTATTCTTATCCTAGGAGCCGGAGCAATGGGTTCCGGCATCGCCCAGGTCGCCGCCCGGAGCGGCTATGCCGTTTTTTTGCGTGATATCAAGGAAGAATTTGTTGCTGCGGGCATCAGGAACATCGCCCAGAACCTGACCCGCCTGACGGACAAGGGCAAGCTGGATGCCGGTGCCGGGAAGGACATTCTTGGCCGCATCACCGGCATGGTGGATCTTTCCGCCGCCCGCGATGCCGATTTCGTCATTGAGGCCGCCCTGGAGAATATGGATCTGAAAAAGACCCTTTTCCGGGAACTGGATGAGACCCTTCAGCCCGAAGCCATACTTGCCACCAATACCTCCAGTTTGAGCATAACCGAGGTGGGCAACGCCACCCGCCGTCCGGACAAAGTCATCGGCATGCACTTTTTCAACCCGGCCCCGGTCATGGCCCTGGTGGAAGTCATCCGGGGAGCCCTGACCTCCGATGCGGCCTATGACGCCACCATGGAACTGTCCCGCGCTTTCGGCAAGACCCCGGTCACCGTGAACGAAGCCCCGGGCTTCGTCGTCAATCGCGTTCTCATACCAATGATCAACGAAGCGGTCTTCATGCTGACTGAGGGCGTGGCCTCGGCTGAGGACATTGACTCCGCCATGAAACTGGGCGCCAACCATCCCATGGGCCCCCTGGCTCTGGGCGATCTCATCGGTCTGGACATCTGCCTGGCCATCATGGAAACCCTCAACCGGGAAACGGGCGACCCCAAGTACCGGCCCGCCCCGCTTCTGCGCAAGATGGTCCGGGGCGGCCTTCTGGGCAGAAAGACTAAGCAGGGCTTTTTCCACTACTGATTGTCCGCCTTCCCCGGCGCGCCTCTGCGAACAGCGCTCCGGAGGGAAGGCCTCGCCGCTTTTCCAACCCAGGGCGGCGGCAATTATACCAATTTCGCTTTGAGATGGTTGCTTAACGGCGGGCGCTTTTCGCTTCGGGACGCGCCAGCCGCCGTGGGCCTTACCTTCACCTCAACCATACATAAAGGATTGTAAATGAAAGACGTTATCATCGCAGGAGCTGTACGCACCCCCATCGGTACCTTTGGCGGAGGTCTCTCCTCCCTTTCCGCCGGGGAACTGGGCGCTCTGGTTGTGGCGGAGGCCATTCGGCGCGCCGGTATTACGCCCGATCTGGTGGAAGAAGTGATCATGGGCAATGTCCTGCAGGCCGCCCAAGGCCAGAATCCAGCCCGGCAGATGGCCCTGAAGGCCGGACTGTCCGAGGAAGTCCCGGCCTGGACCCTGAACAAAGTCTGCGGTTCCGGACTGAAGGCTGTGGCTCTGGCCGCCCAGGCCGTCAGGGCCGGCGATGCTTCCTGCCTTGTCGCCGGCGGGGCGGAAAGCATGTCCCAGGCGCCCTACGCCCTCCCCAAGGCTCGCTGGGGCGCGCGCATGGGCAATGCGGAAATGGTGGATACCATGGTTTTTGACGGCCTGACCGATGCCTTCCACCTGTACCACATGGGTATCACTGCGGAAAACGTGGCGGAAAAATATAACGTCACCCGCCGCGACCAGGATGAATTCTCCCTGGCTTCCCAGCAGAAAGCCGTTCAGGCCATTGACAGCGGCTTCTTCCGCAAGGAAGTTCTGCCCGTGACCATCAAGGGCAGAAAAGGCGATACCGTGGTGGACACCGATGAATTTCCCCGCCGGGACGCGTCTCTGGAGGTCTTGTCCAAGCTCAGGCCCGCTTTCAAAAAAGACGGCACGGTGACCGCCGGCAACGCCTCCGGCATCAATGACGGCGCCGCCGCCATGGTCGTCATGGATGCGGATCTGGCCGCCGCCAGAAAGATCGCTCCCCTGGCCCGCATTGTAGCCACCGGAGTGGCCGGCGTGGATCCGGCCTACATGGGCATAGCCCCCATCAACGCGACCCGCAGCGCCCTGAAGAAGGCCGGCTGGAACATCAGCGACCTGGATCTGGTGGAGGCCAACGAGGCCTTCGCCGCCCAGAGCGTGGCCGTGGTACGCACCCTCGGCCTTGACCCGGCGAAGGTCAATATCCACGGCGGCGCCGTTGCCCTTGGCCACCCCATTGGCTGCAGCGGCGCGCGCATTCTGACCACCCTGCTGTATGCCATGGAAAGGCGGCAGGCCAGGCGCGGCCTAGCAACGTTATGCATTGGCGGCGGGCAGAGCGTGGCCATGCTGGT
>JAISMK010000148.1 GCA_031276785.1 Desulfovibrio sp.
TTACAGCGTACTAACGCCGGGCTTAAAGCCCGGCGCGCCGCTGCAGGCGGCGGAGCAAGCCGAAAACCACGCTTTTCGGCGCAACGATCTTACCACTTAAAACGCAGTTTTAAGTGGTACATGGACTAGAGCAGTTCAACTTTTTCAAAGTTAAACCGCTCTAAACCAGTTCATTATCGCCGTGCCGCCGCATGATGGCGCGCATGTGGGCCACGGCTCCGGTCGAGAGCAGAGCCGGCCCCGCGTTGTCCGGAAAGATTGCGCGGATCAACTCCCGGCAGAGGAGCAGGCCTTTGCGGAATTCCAGGTACCGCCTGGAAATGCGCACAGCCACCCTGTATCCTTCCCCCAGGCCCAGGCACTCATATTTCAGCGGCACCCGGACGCTGCGCACCCGCAGGGAATAGAGCAGCGCGTTCAGCGGGAACAGTCCCCATTCGTAGTCGTTTTCAGGAAAGGCGGCACGGGCCAGTTTCCCCTTGTCCAGGCCGCGACTGGCATAAGTTTTCTCCCTGTCGCCTTCCGTGACGCCGGCATGAAGGAGCAGGCCCTGAGATCGGTAATAATACCGCGGAAAACCCGCGGTCCGCATGCGCAGGCAGTAATCGCCGTCTTCCGTGCCGTACAGTCCGTAGTCCTCATTCCAGAATCCAAGGACGTCGGAGACCTCCCTGGGGATGAGAATGGCCCCTCCGGCCAGGTTGGTGGGGCAGCGGCTGAGTTCGCCCGCGCCGGTCGCGATCTTTTCTCCCTCGTCATACAGGGCGTCATGCCAGCTTGCGGCGACCGCGGCGGCGGGGGCCGCCTCCTTCCAGCGGGCGAGAACGCGGCCCAACCAGTCCGGATCAAGCACCTGGATGTCGTTATCCAGCTTCAGGTACAGATCGGCGGCCACGGCGCGCCAGCCGAGATTGGCCGCAAAGGCCACGCCCAGATTGCTCGCGCTCAGGAGCAGGATATCAATAAGCTTGTGCGCTTTCAGCCGGAGCAGAAGGTCCACGGTCTCTCTCCCGCTGCCGTTGTCCACGACTGTCAGCACATGGGGGAAAGGGAACCGCGTCCCGCGGACGCCTTCAACGGTTTTTTCCGTCAGTTCCGGGCGATTGTAGACCGGGATGGTGATGTTCAGAAGCCGGGGTTCGGGCATGGCGCTGCACGCTGGCGGCAAGGGGAATACGGTGAAAAGCGGGGATCTCCTCCCGCCCCGGCGGCCATCATGGCAAAAAAAGCAGGGCCGCGCCAGAGCAATTTTAAGGAGAACTTGCTCTGGCGGCCCGGGGTGTCCGGCAGTTGGTCAAATCCACTTCAAAAGCCTGTACTTCCTGAAGATTAAAAGAAAAAGGAGAACCTGCGGGCTGCATAATCTTTGCGCACGCAGGCAATTGTTCCGTATATATGCTTTTAATATAATAAATTTTTTCAGGGATCTCCCCTTCTCCTTTTTTTAGCGCCTCAAAAGATGCGTAAAAATGCCTTGTACGCAGCGAATACCAAGCGTTTGTCGGACCTAAAACGGCTTTTTTCCCATCAGTCAATGGGATATTTGCTACATTTTTGTCAAAAGATGAATGATCTATATGGAAATTCATTTTAAATAAAAAGATTGTTAAAACAAGAGCATAAATCATTATCGCGGACAAGGCCGGTATATATATTCTGCTTTTTCTGTATCCCAGGCAGGCAAACAGAATAAGCGGAGGATAATAAAATATTACATAATGAAAATTAGCTCTGGAGACAAGAATCGAAGCAAGAATTGTCATATAAAAAAGACAAAGAACCGAATCTTGCCGATCGAAAAAACGCTTGTTGTAATAAAAATAAAGAAATGCTCCTCCGAGCCAGAACAACAATTCTGGAATAAAACGAAAATAAGCGCGTGTAAAATAATGCGCGGTCAAAGCATTGAAGGAATCTATGGCGTTCTTTTGTTCCGCGAGATAGAGGAGAATTTCCCTGAGCGGTTCCGGGTGTATGAACCTGTAAAGGCAGAATCCGGCAAGAACCCCGCCCAGACAGCCGGCAAGGGCGGGCAGCAGGCGTCGGGGGGAATCAGTGCGCCGCAGGAGAAAGGCGGCTGTCTGGAAATATCCCGTTACGGCAATGGCGTGGACTTCCACGCCCAGAGAACACAGCAGGGCGGCGCTGAAAAAACGGCCGTGCGCCGCCGCGCAGACGCCGCCGGCAACAAGCAGAAAAGCCAGGGCATCGGAACGGCTTTTATACGCGCCGCCTATAAAAGGTTCCAACAGCAGGCAGAGCAGGACGCAGAGCAGGGCGAAACGTCCGTCCGCGGAAAGTTTCCGGGCCGTGAATCCCCAGGCCATGGCGGCGCCCAGCATGCAGGCCAGATTGAAGAGGTGGAATACGGCCTTGTTCCAGCCGCAAATATCCGCGACAAATCCGGCCAGGCGGGCATGAATGTGGCCGAAATAGCGGATGTTGGAGGGAACGCCGAAGACAGTATCCGCGGTGCTGTCATTGTGGGTCAGGTTCCAGGCATAGCTTGCCGTCCAGACATCATCCACCTCCGAGGGGCGGTATATGCCGAACAGGAGGGCGTAGCTCAGGATCGCGGCCGCCAGGGCGCACAGCAGCAGCCGGTTTTCCCGCCCCGCCTCCGGGCGCGCGAACCGTTCCCTCACTCCAGTTTCTCCTCCGCTATGTAACGGGGGCGGCCTTTGACCTCGGTGAAGATTTTGGCCACATATTCCCCGAGGACCGCCAGGCAGAAAAGCTGAATCGCGCCCAAATACAGAATGATCAGGGCAAGCGATGTCCAGCCGGGAATAACGCTGCCGGCGGACCAGGCCATAAGGGTGGAGCAAGTGAGCAGGACGGCCAGAAAGAAGGAAAAAAGGCCGAGACAGCCGGACAGCCGCAGAGGGGCGGAACTGTGCAGGGCGATGCCGCGCACGGCAAAGGACACCATTTTGAGCAAAGTATACTTGGTCTGCCCCGCCTCCCGCGCTTTTAGCGCATAGCGCACGGCGGAGGAACGCAGCCGCATGGCCGGAAAAACGGAGCGGAGAAAGAGGTCGCGCTCCGGATAGTCCTCCAGAGCCTTCAGGGCGAAGCGGCTGACCAGGCGGAAATCCGCGTGCCCCGGGACAAGAGGCGCGCCCAGCAAGCGCATCAGGGCGTAAAACAGGGAGGCGGAAGTCCGCTTGAACCAGGAATCCGCCTTTCTGTCCGCGCGCACGCCGTATACAACATGGCTCCCGGCCTGGAAATGGCGGATCATTTCCGGAATGGCCGCAATGTCGTCCTGAAGATCCGCGTCAATGGTCACGGCGCAGTCCGCCGCTTCCGCCGCCATTTCCATGCCCGCCAGCAGGGCGTTCTGGTGGCCGGCGTTGCCCGCCAGCTTCAGGCCCCGGACGCGCGGCCGGCCCTTTTCCGTCCGGGCGGCGGCGATGAGGCTCCAGGTGGCGTCCGTGCTGCCGTCGTCCACATACAGGGCGAAACTTTCGGGGGCAACCAGGCCCTCCCGGACCATATCCCGCAAAAGGCCGTCCATGGCGGACAGGGTGGCGGGCAGAACCGCTTCCTCGTTATAGCAGGGCAGGATAATGGCGCATACTGGCGCCCGGCCTTCAGTGCGCATCGGCTCTTGCCTTCCGGATGTCCGCCCCTCTGCCGGGGCTTGGGATAAAATTATGCCTTGCTCCCGTGGACGCAGTACTGTCCCCCCAGAGGGCACCAGCCTAAAAACCATTCCAGGTTTTCCCAAAATGGGGATCTCCAGGGGAAAAACAAGGTATATTGCCTGCGGCAGGAACGTATTCCGCATTTTGACAATAAATTTTCGCAATATGCGGGTTTGATTAACGCGGCGTCCGCGTCATAAGGACAGGTGTTGAAAAAATGCCTGGTAAGAGGATTGTACGGATTATGTTCAAATATAAAAATTTCCCCTTTTTCCCCTAAAACGGCAACAAGTTCTTCAAGCCATTCTTTATGCTCGGTCGGTTTAATATGATGCATAACGCCGGAGACAAGAATACAATCCAGATCATTGATTGCTGATTTTATGTCCCCATGTTTTTCTATCAGGAAGAAATTTACATCGCTGTTTGTTTTTTGGGCTATTGTCAATGATTTTTGCGAAACATCACAAGCTGTTATTTGTGTTTCCGGGAAAAATTCCTGAATGAAGGGAATATTTCTGCCTATGCCGCAACCAAATTCCAAAAACGTTTTCGGCTGGTTCTGAATAATTCTTTTCACAGTCTTAATTTTATATTGGGAAAAAACAGTCAAATCTTTACCGAGAACACCAAGATTTTTCTTTTGCAGGGAGTCATATTCCTCCGCGTAACTGTCAAAAATTTTGTTTTCCACATCACTCACAGCGAGCCGGCCTCGTCTCTGTCCGGCTGGCCCCAACGCAAAAGGCCCTGCTTTCCGGTAAAGCAGGGCTGAAGACGAAAAATATGGTTTGTGCCTGGGCAGCCTGGGCTAAGGCCGCTGTGTGTGGCAAGATCCGGACCAAAACTTCTCGCTTCAACCCGTTCTTTCCCTTCTTGCCGGAAGGGACCACCGTTTGCGCCCGTATTCTCATGTCGCCCACCGAAACGGATAATTCAGCAATACCGGAAAGCCGCACATGCGCCAATCAAGAAATACGGGACAGAACCCCCAAACCCACTGAGAATGCAAATAAACCATTAGAGCAATTTAAATGCGAAATTGCTATCAAGAAATGCTCCTCGCAATACTTTTACCAGCGAAAGGCGAGGCAAGCAAGATAAAAATCGCCCTCATTTTTATCTGGAAAGGGAAATATCCGGTGCCGGCGGTCAACGGATCCGGAAGGTTCAGGATTCGAGTTCCCCTCTGCGGAATCCGGGCTGCCGGGTGGCGACCAGAAGGCCTCCCAGGATGAGGATGCCGCTGGCGAAATGGATCCAGGCCAAGGGCTCTACAAGAAAGAAGACAGCCACGCCACGACGACATCCGGGGGATGTTTCGCCATCGGGCGGGCGCAAAAAAAGACCCGCCCCGCGAGTCAAGGTTTTTTTGAGTTTTCGAATCGAATGCAATCCATGTATCCGGCATCTTTTACGGGATATTTCCCTGTGCCCATGATGAAATCCGCGCTGACGATGCAA
>JAISMK010000065.1 GCA_031276785.1 Desulfovibrio sp.
CTCCCCGGCGTCGTAGTGCAGGCTACCGACGGCCAGGGCCGACAGCAAGGGGATGTGCCCCGGAAGAACGCCGAACACGCCCTCGGTGCCCGGCACGCTGACATAATCCACTTGGCGGGAGAGGACCGGCCCGTCCGGAGTAACTATTTCCAGGTGCAGTGCCATTGCCGCTTCCTACTGCTCTTCCTGGCGTTTCTTGTATTTTTCCTCAGCCATGTCAATGCCGCCGACCATGTAAAAATCCGCCTCGGACAGATAATCCAGAGAGCCGTCCAGAATGGCGGCAAAGCCCTTGATGGTGTCTTCCAGCCGGACATACTGTCCGGGGGTGCCGGTAAAGACTTCCGCCACATGGAATGGTTGGGATAGGAAACGCTGGATGCGGCGGGCGCGGGCCACCACCAGCTTGTCTTCGTCGGAAAGCTCGTCCATACCCAGAATAGCGATAATATCCTGAAGATCTTTGTATTTTTGCAGAATCTGCTGCACTGAGCGGGCCACCCGATAGTGCTCTTCACCCACCACCTGAGGGTCCAGAATGCGGGAGGTGGAGTCCAGAGGGTCCACTGCCGGGTAGATGCCCAGTTCGGCGATTTGCCGGGAGAGAACCAGGGTCCCGTCCAGATGGGAGAAGGTCGTGGCCGGGGCCGGGTCCGTCAGGTCGTCGGCGGGAACGTAAACGGCCTGCACAGAGGTGATGGAACCCTTGGAAGTGGAGGTGATGCGCTCTTCCAGAGCGCCCAGGTCAGTGCCCAGAGTGGGCTGGTAGCCCACAGCCGAAGGCATGCGCCCCAGCAGGGCGGAAACCTCCGATCCGGCCTGGGTGAAACGAAAGATGTTGTCTATGAACAGCAGCACGTCCTGGCCTTCCTCGTCGCGGAAATATTCGGCGCAAGTAAGGCCGGTCAGGGCGACGCGGGCCCGAGCCCCCGGAGGCTCGTTCATCTGACCGTAAACCAGGGCGGCCTTCTCCAGAATGCCGGCCTCCTTGAATTCATGGTACAGATCGTTCCCTTCGCGGGTGCGCTCCCCAACGCCGGCAAAAACGGAGATGCCGCCGTGCTGCCTGGCGATATTGTTGATCATCTCCATGAGGATGACGGTCTTGCCCACTCCGGCCCCTCCGAACAGTCCCATCTTGCCGCCCTTGGGGAAGGGAATGAGCAGGTCCACCACCTTGATGCCGGTTTCCAGCAGTTCCACCTTAGTGTTTTGATCGGTGAAGGCCGGGGCCTCCCGGTGGATGGGCAGATATTTCTCCGCCTGCACGGGGCCGAGTTCATCCACCGGCCTGCCCATCACATTGATGATCCGGCCCAGGGAAGAGGCGCCCACGGGCACCATGATTGGTTCGCCGGTATCCGTTGCGGGCAGGCCGCGCACCAGGCCTTCCGTGGCGTCCATGGCGATGGTGCGCACCACGTTGTTGCCCAGATGTTGCGCCACTTCGCAGATCAGGTGCGGCGCGTTGGCGTTGTTCGGATTTTCAATTTCCAGGGCGGAAAAAATGTTGGGCAGTTGTCCCGAAGGAAACTCCACATCCACCACCGCGCCGATGACCTGCGCAATTTTGCCCGTATTCGCACTCATAATCGGTTACGCTCCCTTGTTGTCAGCCCTTCAGCGCTTCCACGCCGCCTACAATATCAATGAGTTCCGTTGTAATGGCCGCCTGCCGGGTTTTATTGTAAAGCAGGGTCAGGTCCGCCACCATTTCATCGCAGTTGCGGGTGGCGTTGTCCATGGCCGTCATGCGGGCCGCATGCTCGCCGGCGGCGGTGTCCAGAATGCCCCTGTAGATCTGGGCTTTGACGAAGCGGGGCAGCAGTTCCGCCAGCAGGGCGGCCTCATGGGGCTCATGGGCGTATTCCCGGCCGCCCGCCTCCGCCACTGGAGCGACGGGC
Organism: Desulfovibrio sp.; assembly: GCA_031276785.1. Lineage (GTDB taxonomy): Bacteria > Desulfobacterota > Desulfovibrionia > Desulfovibrionales > Desulfovibrionaceae > Frigididesulfovibrio. Next base: position 1,905 of record JAISMK010000065.1, read on the forward strand.
AGCAGGGGCAGGGTGGCCGGGGTCTGCCGGGCCATACTGATAAAGGCGCCGTAGACCAGGAAAACTTCATCCAGAGCGCCTTGAAGGTAGTCGTCCAGCAGACGCGACCCCACCTGGCTGGCCAGGGGGAAATCCAGGCTGCTCCGCTGCCCGCTGACTTCCAGAACAGGGGAACAGCCGGATTTGCGCACGGCGTCCCTCCCCTTTCTGCCCAGGCAGTAGAAGGCAATGCCCCTGCCTTGAGAGCGCTTGTCCTGGGCAAGGCGCAAGGCCGCGGCGATGAGGCCGATATTATAGCTGCCGCACAGGCCGCGATCCGAGGTGATGAGGACTATGCCGGAGGTTTTTACCTCCTCCCGGGGCGTCAGCAGCGGATTCCCTCCCCCGCCGGACCCGCCGGACAGGTCGCCCAGAATATCCTGAAAGGTTTGCGCATAGGGGCGGAAGCGCTCTATGCGCGCCTGGGCGCCGCGCAGCTTGGCTGAGGAAACCATATACATGGCCTTGGTAATCTGCCTGGTCTTGGCGACCCCGCTGATTTTCATTTTGACGTCTTTCAGAGAAGCCATGCGCGCCTCCGGAACTCATTTTCAACCTGGAATTGGAATCAGGCCTGGAAGTTTTGTTTGAATTCGGCGATGGCCGCCTGCAGGCGATCTTCCAGTTCCTTGTCCAGAGCCTTCCTGGTCTTGATGTCATCCAGAATGTCCGCCCTGGCCGAGCGCAGGAATTCCAGAAGCCCCCGTTCAAAGGCGCTGACGGCGCTCACCGGCAGGTCGTCCATAAAACCGTTGACGGCGCTGTAGATGGAGGCCACCTGCTCGTGGGCGGGCAGGGGCTCGTATTGGGGCTGCTTGAGCAGTTCCACCATGCGCTCTCCCCGGTTAAGTTTCTGCTGGGTACTCTTGTCCAGATCCGATCCGAACTGGGCAAAGGCCGCAAGCTCCCGGTATTGGGCAAGATCCAGGCGCAATGTGCCCGCCACCTGTTTCATGGCCTTGATCTGGGCCGCGCCGCCGACGCGCGAGACGGAAAGGCCCACGTTGACCGCCGGGCGGATGCCCGAGTTGAACAGGTTGGGTTCCAGATACACTTGGCCATCGGTGATGGAAATGACGTTGGTGGGTATATAGGCGGAAACGTCTCCGGCCTGGGTTTCAATGATGGGCAGGGCCGTCAGCGAGCCTCCGCCGTGGGAGTCGGCCATTTTGGCCGCGCGCTCCAAAAGCCGCGAGTGCAGGTAGAAAACGTCGCCGGGATAGGCCTCGCGCCCGGGGGGGCGGCGGAGCAGCAGGGACATCTGGCGGTAGGCGACAGCCTGCTTGGATAGATCGTCATAGATGATCAGCGCGTGCTTGCCGTTGTTGCGGTAATACTCCGCCATGGCGCAGCCGGAATAGGCGGCCACATACTGCAGGGGGGCCGGTTCGGAGGCGGTGGCCGAGATGATGGTCGTGTATTCCATGGCCCCGTGCCGGCGCAGGGTGTCGGCCACCAGGGCCACGGTGGACTGTTTCTGGCCGATGGCCACATAGAAGCAGTGGATGTCCGTTTCCTTCTGGGCCAGAATGGCGTCTATGCACACAGCGGTTTTGCCCGTCTGGCGGTCGCCTATGATCAGCTCGCGCTGGCCCCGGCCAATGGGGGTCATGGCGTCTATGGCCTTGATGCCGGTGGGCATGGGCTCATGCACGCTTTTGCGGGCGATGATGCCGGGAGCCTTGATTTCCACCGGGGTCATCTCGGTCTTGCCCAGGGGGCCCAGACCGTCAATGGGCTGGCCCAGAGGGTTGAGAACCCGGCCCATAACCGCTTCCCCCACAGGCACGGAGAAGATCCGCCCTGTTCTCCTGACGGGGTCGCCCTCCTTAAGGCTGCCGGAATCTCCCAGAAGGGCCACGCCCACGTTGTCCTCTTCCAGGTTGAGCACCATGCCCATAAGCCCGCCGGGAAATTCCAGAAGCTCCATGGCCATGGCTCCGGCCACCCCATAGACGCGGGCAATGCCGTCGCCGACATAGAGTACGGATCCGGTTTCGCTCATGTCCGCCCGCTGGGCGTAGTTTTCGATCTGCTGTTCGATGATGGCGCTGATTTCTTCGGCCTTGATCTGCATAGCCTATTCACCCTTCCTGATGGTGTCTTGGAGGAGGGAAAGCTGGGCGCGCAGACTCGCGTCCAGAACGCGGTCCCCAAGCGTCAGCACAACGCCCCCGAGAATTTCCGGGTTCACGTCGAATTCAATGGCCAGCTCACGCCGGGCCTTTTTCCGCAAAACTTCAGTCAGGGCCGCCTGCCGCTTCTTGTCCAGAGGTATGGCCGTACACAGCCGCCCGTGCAGAATGCCCTTTTCCTCATCCAGAAGTTCGCCGAAGGCGGCGGCGATGCCGGCCAGCTCGGCCAGACGGTTCTTATCCGCCAGGAGCCGCCAGAAATTCAACATTTCTTCCCTGGCGCCGAGTTTTTGGCCCAGAGCTTCCAGAACCCTGCATTTTTCCCGGGGGCTGAACACCGGGTCGCGGAGCACGCGGGCCAGATCCCCGGAAACAGCCAGAGCTTCTCCCAGGGCGGAGAGGGACGCGGCATAGTCCTCCAGCGCGGCGGAGCCCCGCTTTCTGCCCAGGTCGAACAAGGCCTTGGCGTATCTGCGGGCGATGATATTGCCGGTCAATGGAGCACCACCTTGGCCATATAGTTGTCAATCAGCCGCGCCTGTTCCGCCGGAGTCAGTCTCTCGGCCAGCAGACGCTCTGTGGCTTCAAGAATGCTTTGGGCCAGGCTGGCGCGCAGGGCGTGCAGGGAGGCATTGACCTCATTGCGGGCCGAAGCCCTGGCCTGGGACATAATCTGCTGGGCGGCCTTTTCCGCCTGCCGGACAATGGCTTCCTTCAGGGCCTGGCCCTGGCACTCATACTCCTCCAGGATGGCCCGGCGTTCCTCCTCCAGGCCGGCGGCCCGGCGCCCTATTTCCTCCAGAAGTTTTTCGGCTTCGGCCTTGCGGGCCTCCAGTTCGGCAATTTCCCCGGCAATGGCCGCGGTGCGGTTTTTGAAAAAGGCGACGACCTTTTTCCCTGCCACATAGGTGAGGCCTCCGGCGAAAATAGCGATGTTCACCAGGCGCCAGAGCAGATTATTCCAGGATTCGCCCTGTTCTCCAGCCCCTGCGGAGGCCGGCGCCTCGCCGGCCAGAAGGGCGCAAAAAACCGTTGCCGCAAGGATGCTGATGCTGTACAACCGGCACACTGGTAAATCCTCCGGAAGTGTTGGCGCCCCCCGCGGGGACCTCAGCCAAGGAGCTTCGCCGCCGCCCTGGCGGCAAAGACATCCACCTGGGCCAGCAGGGTCTGCATGGCCTCCCTGCTCTGACGGTCCACCTCTTCGCGGGAGGCGTCCAGAAAGTCGCGGGCCTCGGCCTGGGCTGCCTCCAGAATGTCCTGTTCGCGGGAGCGGCCCTGGGTCTTCATTTCTTCGCGCAGGGCAAAGGCCCGGGCGCGGGCTTCGGCCAGGGCGCTTTCATGGGCGGCCAGCCGGGCTTGCGCCTCTGCGGCTAAGCGTTCGATGTCCGCGGCCTGGCCCGCCGTCAACGCGGCCCGTTCGGCAATCTGGCGGCGTACCGGGCGGATGAGAAGAAAATTGAGAACTACAATGGTGATCAGGAAGTTAGCCAGTTGAAAGAAAAAGGTCTCATCCAGGCTGATGATGTTCCCCATGTAAATTCCTCTGCGCGCTCCGCGCGTCTGCGTCTTGGCGAAAAAGGCGGGAACCCGCGCCCTTCCCGGCCTGCCCGGCTGTGCGGCGGGAGGCCGGACAGGCGGCAAAGTATACAAGATTCCTTTTCTTGTAAAGACCACCCCGCATCCGGTAAGGGCTGATTTATGGGGCCTCCGCCCCAAACCCCGCCGGGAGGGAGCGTTTCAAAAGCAAAATGCTCTAATGTCGCAATAGCTCTATTGCTTCATAGGAGTGTCCGAAAAGGCCACAGGTGAGCCGGCCGGCACCAGCGTCCGGGCGGCAGGGTCTGAGGAATGGCAGAGATCCTGGCTCATCTGCAAATCTCCTTGCAAAAGGGCTCCCTCTTCCATGGCCAGGAGGGAGGTGCGCAAAGAGCCGGTCAGCCGCGCTGTGGAATGCAGCAGGGTTCTGTTGGCAACGGCGATCTCCCCCTGCAGAGTGCCGTGCATTTCCAGCTCTCCCACGTTGATGGCGCCTTCCACATAGGCGTCCTTGCCCAGCACAAGTTTGCCCTCGGAGGAGATGGAGCCCAGAAACCGGCCTTCAATGCGCACCGTGCCCTTGAAGGACAACTGGCCCTGGTATTCGGCTCCTTTTCCCATCAGCGCGGTGATATTATTATTGTCCTTTGACATAATCCCGACTCCTTTGCCGCCGCGCCGCGGCCGGCACCTGTCCAGCAATGACCCACACGCAATCCGGCGCCCGCGCGCTACGGCCCGCCCCGGGCGGACCCCTGGCCCGCAAAAGAGGGACGCCGCGCGCGGGATAACCGGCACCCGCCCACAACTTGCAATTTTTATCGCCGCCAGAGCAATTTGTCGATTGCTCCAGGCAGTTTAACTTTGAAAAAGTTGGACTGCTCTGCAAGGATTTGCTCGCAAATCCTTGCCGCGAAATGCTTGCAGGCGGGCTTTGCCCGCCGTTAAGCAAGCATTTCAAGCGAAAAATGCTCTAATTGGTCTTAAACATGAACCTGCGCATGGATACGTTCAGCACCAGGCCGAGCAGGATGAAATTCACAATGGTCGCCGTGCCTCCGTAGCTGATAAAGGGGAGCGGGATTCCCACCACCGGCATGACGCCAACCACCATGCCAATATTGATGAGAATTTGCCAGAAAAAATAAAAGAAAATCCCGGCGCAGAGGATGCTGCCGAAGCGGTCTTTGGCCTCCTTGGCGGTATTGATTATGCACAGCAGAAAATTGCAGAAAAAAAGCAGCAGCATGACGCTGCCGATCAGGCCCCATTCCTCGCTGAACACCGCCAGGGCGAAATCCGTGTGCTTTTCCGGCAGAAAGCGCAGCAGGTGGTGGGAGCCTTCCTGGAACCCCTTGCCCCATATTTCCCCCGAACCGATGGCTATTTTGGAATTGGTGATGTGGTAGCCCGCGCCCATGGGATCCAGAGAGGGATCCAAAAAAGTCAGGATACGTTTTTTCTGGTATTCTTTCAACAAAAAGAACCAGCCCAGGGGAGGCAGCACGGGCAGGGCCGCCAGGGAGATCTTGAGGACGGACAGCCGGACGCCGTGATAGATAATGATGCCGCCTGTAAGCAGGAGCAGCAGGATGGCGGTGCCCAGGTCCGGCTGGATGAAGATCAGCGCGCAGGGAAGGAAGGAGATTAGCAGGACCAGGCAGAGCCGGGTCCAGTCCAGGGGATCGTTGTAGCGGGAGAGTACGGCGGCGGTCATAAGGAGGGTGCTGAGCTTGGCCAGTTCGCTGGGCTGCAAGTTGAAAAAGCCCAGGGAGAGCCAGCGCTGGGCGCCATAGACCCGCACGCCGATCAGCGGCACCAGGGCCAGGAGCAGCAGGGTTAGGGCAAAGAAGGGCAGAGCCAGGGGTTTCAGGTGGCGGTAGTCGAAGAGGGTGCAGAGGATCAGGCCGCAGAGCCCGAGGGCGCCCCAGAGGAGCTGCTTCTGGAAGAAGGGCGCCACCCGGATGCCTTCTTCCAGCCGTTCCCCGCTGGCGGAATACAGGTTGACGATTCCGGTTGTGAACAGCAGGGCGGTGAAGATCAGGAGCATCCAGTTGGCATGGACCAGCAGGCGTTTGTCCATGCCTCCGTTCATGGCCGCGCTCCGGCCGGCGGCGGGCTGTTCCGGCCCGGCCCGGCGGAAGGCGCCGCCGGGCCGAACAAGGCATTGTACACCTTGGCGGTGATGGGTCCGGCTGTTGCGCTCCCGCCGCCGCCGTGCTCGGCCATCACCACCACCACATAAGTCTTGCCGTCCTTCCTGCCCCAGGATGTAAGCCAGGCGTGGTCGCGGTGCAGCAATTCCATTTCCTCCTTTCTCAGGCGGCGTTCGCCCAGGCGCACTGTCTGGGCCGTGCCGGTTTTACCGCCCATTTCGGCGTCCGGCCGGCTGATCCGCCGGGCTGTGCCCTCGGAGGCGGTGGTCCGCATGGCCTCCAGTATGAAGGCGCGATGTTCCGCGGTCAGGGGCAGCTCTCCTTTGACCTCCGGAGGTTCTTCCTCCAGCAGGCTTGGCTTGAGGAGTTTGCCCTCGTTGAGCAGGGCGCTTACAAAAACGGCCATCTGCACCGGAGTGACCAGAGTGAACCCCTGGCCTATGGCCACGTTCAGAGTTTCGCCCCGCTGCCAGGGCTCATGGAAGCGGGCCTGCTTCCATTCCTTGCCGGGCACCAGGCCGGAGCGCTCGTGGGGCAGATCGATGTCCGTTTTTTTCCCGAAGCCGCAGGCCTTGGCAAAGCGCTCAATGGCGTCAATGCCCACCTTCTGGGCCATCTCATAATAGTATACGTCGCAGGAGGCGATCAGGGAGTTGCGCATGTTCACCATCCCGTGCCCGCCCCGCTTGTGGCAGCGAAAGGCGTGCGTCCCCAGGTGTACCTGGCCCGTACACAGAACGGAGGACTTGGGGTCAATGCCGTGTTCCAGCAGGAGGGCGGCCATGACCAGCTTCCAGACGGAACCGGGGGGGTAGACGCTCTGCACCGCCCTGTTCTGCAGGGGGTGCAGGGGATGTTCCATCAGAGCCGCCCAGTCCTTGGCCGTGAGGCGGGCGGTGAAGATGTTGTTGTCATAGGAAGGATGGGTGACCAGCGCCCGCAGTTTGCCCGTTTCCGGCTCCATGACCACAACTGCCCCGGACTCCTCCCCCAGCGCGTCGGATACCGCTTTCTGCAGATCTATGTCCAAAGTCAGGGTCAGGTTGGTCCCCGCCAGCGGCGGCTTGTCCTGGTGTTTGGCCAGGGGACGCCCCAGGGCGTCCACTTCCAGGCCGCTGCTTCCCTTGACGCCGCGCAGGGATTTTTCCCTTACATATTCCAGCCCCTGCTTGCCCACGATGTCGCCAAGCCTGAGGCTGTCATCCTGTCTCAATTCCTCATCGTTGGCTTCGGCCACATAGCCCAGGACATGGGCAAAAAGCTCTCCCTGCGGGTAATAACGGCGCTGGCGCGTCTCCACCTTCAGCCCCGGCCAGAGAAAGAGCTGCGGCTCAATCTGCACAATGCGCTCAAAGGGCAGGTCGGCGGCAAGCACCAGGGGCTCGAAGGATTTTCCCCCTCTGCGGCCTTGCTGGTACTTCATCTGCACCTGTTCCAGAGGGATGTCCGCCCACTGGCTGATCTGGGCCAGGGAGGCCGGGATGTCCGGGCAGTCCTCGCCGATGAGAGTCAGGTAATAGGCGGGCCGGTTTTCGGCCAGAAGGCGCCCCTTGGTGTCCAGAATAATGCCTCTGGTGGCGTAGACCCTCTCGGAACGGGTCCGGGTGTCGTGGGCCACGCGGGAGTAAAAGTCTCCGTGCAGAACCTGGAGGTACCAGAAGCGGAGGACGAAGAGCAGAAAGAGAAAGATGACCAGCCCTTGCAGCAGCATCAGGCCCCTGCGCGGGGGCTGGTATCCGTCCGCGGCAACCTCAATGCGCATGCGCCGCCGTCCTTGGCCTGCAGATCCGGGCCAGGCCCCATACGATGGGAATGGCCGCCGCCTGGAGCAGGCTCAGGCGGAACAGTTCGGCGTAGTCCGAGGGGATGTCGTGCAGAGCGCATATGAGCCAGAACAGGACGCCGTAGCACACCCCCAGGCTGGCGGAAAAAAGGACCACAAAAATAATGTTGTCCGCCACGAACAGCCGCGAACCCAGGCGGAACAGGACCATCTGTCCGCCGTACCAGATCATGCCCATGCCGAAGTGCAGGCTGCCCGTACCTTCCTGGATAAGGGTAAAGAGCAGAAAGAGCCAGAGAGTCTGGATGGTTTTTCTCTCCTGCAGGGCCAGGAGAAAGCCCGGCGCCAGGGCGTCCAGGCCGGGAAACTGCCTTTGCAGCAGAAGGCCGGCGATGACATAGCCCGTCCACCAGAGAAGCCGGCGCCATAGGAGGTCTCCGCGCCGGAGCGGCTGCCCGGGGTGGGCTTTGCGTCCGGACTCCAGCCAGGTCGGCTTTACGCTGGCGAGGGCATCCTGTTCGGCCTTCATGGCGACTCTGTTTCACCGCCTGGTTTTTAGGGAAACGCTGATTTATTCCGTTTGGACTGCGTTGCTCGTTCTTTTTGCGGAGGGGCAGGACGGAAGAGTCCAGCCCCTCCGCAAAAAGAACTCGCGCCTTGCCAAACGAAAAAACTCAGCGTTTCCGAAAACCATTTAATCAGTGCTTCCTTAGAGCAATTCCTGTATCAGCCCGGCATCAGGGATCATCCCTGCGGATCAGCGCGGGGCCTTCATCCCGCGGCCGCAACATCACCACCTCTTCCAGGCTGTCCAGATCCGCCGCGGGTCTGGCCAGCACTGTGGGGAACAAGGTTTCCGCTCCGGGTGTAATCTTGGTGACCACGCCCACAGGAATGCCCTTGGGGAAAGCCCTGTCCACCCCGGAGGTGACGAGCAGTTCCCCCTCTTCCAGGTTGGCCGTCTGGGAGACATAGGTGACTTCCAACTGGTGCCTGCTCCTGAGAGCGCCCACCGCGATGCCGGGAGTCCGGCTCTTCTGACTGACAACCGCCAGGCGGAAGCCCGGGTCCGTAAGCAGGAGAACAGTGGCCGCATTGGGGGCCGAGCGCAGAACCCGGCCAACCACTCCCGCCTCGCAGACCACGGGGGTTCCGGCCAGGGCGCCGTCCGCGAAGCCCTTGTTCACGGTCAGGGTTTTGAGCGCGGCCTGGGGGCCGAAGCGCATGGCAATCACCCTGGCGCCAAAGCCGGGAACTTCCTCCAGAGGCTGAATCTGCAGCAATTTCCGCAGCCGCAGGATTTCCGCCCGCTCCTCTGCCGCAAGGATGGCGGCAGCTTCCGCCCGGCGCAGTTCGGCGCGCAGGCGGATGTTTTCCTCGGCAACTTCCACCAGGGCGAAATAATGCGCCCAGACAGAAACTATGCCGTCCTTGATCCAGACCAGGGGGGAAAGGACGTGGCTCACAATTTCAAGCCCGGAACGCTCGGCTATGGTGTCCAGATATCCGGTGCGCGCGTTCCAGGCGAAAAGCCCCAGGTAGCAGAACAGGGCGAGAACCAGGATGCCGAGAAGGCGGTTGGGATAGGGGGCCTTAATCTACGCAGACCTCCTTCAGGATATGGATGTTGTCCAGAGCCTTGCCCGTGCCGAGCACCACTGTGGACAAAGGGTCTTCCACCACGGTAATGGGCAGGGAGGTTTCTTCCCGCAAAAGCTGATCCAGCCCCTTGAGCAGCGCCCCTCCGCCGGTGAGCACAATGCCCCGGTCCACGATGTCGGCCGCGAGTTCCGGCGGAGTCTGCTCAAGGGCCACGCGGACGGCCATGACAATGGCGTCCACCTGTTCGGCAATGGCCTTGCGCACTTCTTCGGAACCGATGAGGATGTTCTGGGGAATGCCCGTAACCAGATCCCGGCCCTTGATCTCCATTTCCCGCTCGGGGTCCAGGGGATAGGCCGAGGCGATCTGCATCTTGATGGCTTCCGCCGTGGATTCGCCGATGAGCATGTTGTACTTGCGCTTGACGTGGGTCATGATGGCCTCGTCCATCTTGTCCCCGCCCACGCGCACGGATCGGGAATAGACAATGCCGGAAAGGGAAATGACGGCCACCTCCGTGGTGCCGCCGCCGATGTCCACCACCATGTTGGACGTGGGTTCCTGAATGGGCAGATTGGCCCCTATGGCCGCGGCCATGGGCTCCTCAATAAGGTAGACCTCCCTGGCTCCGGCGCTCTGCGCGGATTCCTTCACCGCCCGCTTTTCCACCTGCGTTATGCCCGTGGGCACGCAGATCATGATCCGCGGGCGCACCAGACGGCGCGAGTTGTGTACTTTGGAGATGAAATGGCGCAGCATGGCCTCGGTGATTTCAAAGTCGGCGATCACGCCGTCCTTCATGGGCCTTATGGCCTCAATGTTGCCGGGCGTTCTGCCCAGCATCCGCTTGGCGTCCTGCCCCACGGCCAGCACCCGGTTGGCGCGGGCGTCTTTTTTCACCGCCACCACCGAAGGCTCGCGCAGGACGATTCCCTGCCCCTTGACGTAGACGCAGGTGTTGGCCGTGCCCAGATCAATGGCAAGGTCGCTGGAAAACAGCCCCAGAAGGGTATCCATCAGTTTGGCCATAGGTTGTGCGCTCTGCTGCAATAGTGTTGAGGGCTCCCGGTGCCGCCGTCCGCGCCAACAATGAAGCGGCGCCTTCATGCGAAAGCCGTCTTCGGCTTTCCCGGCGTTGGCTGCTTCAGTGTACGTTGTTTGCGGGAACTTTTCCACAAAAAGACGCGGCCCCGAGCCGGAGAGCAAAGGCGGCGGTTTTTACGCGCAGGTCAGCCCTGAGCCCAGGCGGCAAGATCCGCATACAGGGCCGGTCCGGGGGAGATGCCCGCGGGATCTCCCAATTCCAGGCGGCACCAGGCTCCCTCCAGTTCCAGCAGGACATGCACGCGGGTCCGCCCGGAGTGTTTGCGCAGCACATGCTTCAACTGCGCCAGACGTTCGGCCGCGTTCTCCGGCAGAGCAAGGGGGATGCAGTACGGCTCCTCGCTGGCGGCGGCCGCCTCCGCCAAGGGCATGACCTTTTCGCAGGTGAAGCGGGTTTCCCGGGGCGGAGCGTCTTCTCCTGCGGAGGACTCGCCCGCGTCCCCTTCTCTCTGGCGGCTGATGCGGCCTTCCAGGTACAGGGGCAGGTCCGGGGCAAAAAGCTCCCTGTGCCGCGCATACAGGTCGTCAAAGCAGAAACAGGTGCCTCTGGCGGTAAGATCCTCCACCTGGAGGATCCCCCAGCGTTTTTTGCGCTTGTTGAAAAATTCCTTGACCTCCGTCACCAGAACTCCGCAGCGGAAGGATGCCTCCGGCGGCAGATCGCGGCAGTCCTCCAGGGAAGTGAGGCGCAGGCGCGCCGCTTCCCCGCGGAAGGGCAGCAGGGGGTGGCTGGCGAAGAAAAAGCCCAGGGCTTCTTTTTCGTTGGCGGCCAGGAGGTTGTCGGGCCATTCGGGCAGGCCCGCCTCTGGACAATCCAGGCCGACGCCCGGCAGGTGGGCTTTATCCGTATCCGGGGCCAGGGAAAAGAGGGAGACCTGAGGAGATCCCTTTTCCCTGTTTTTCTTCTGGGCCTTGGCCGCCGCCAGATCCAGGGCGGCCAGGAGCCCGGCCCGGCTGACGCCGAAGGCGTCGCAGGCGCCGGCCTTGATCAGGTTTTCCAGAACCCGCTTGGTTACTTTGCGCAGGGAGACGCGGCAGCACAGATCCAGGAGGGAGGCGAAAGGACCGTCCGCCTCCCGGGCGGCCACGATTTCCCGGACAGCCTCCAGGCCCACGGTCTTGATGCCGCAAAGGCCGAAGACGATGCCTCCGTCCTGGACGGTGAAGTCCCAGCGGCTCTTCTGGACATCCGGCGGCAGGACGCGGACGGCCATGTCCCGGCAGGCGGCCATGTATTTCAGAAGTTTGTCGCTGTCGCCCATTTCCGAGGAAAGCAGGGCGGCCATGTATTCCGTGGGGAAATGGGCCTTCAGGTAGGCGGTCTGGTAGGCGATAAGCGCGTAGGCGGCGGAATGGGATTTGTTGAAGCCGTAGTCGGCGAATTTCTCCATCAGGTCGAAGATTTCGTTGGCCTTTTCCTTGCTCACGCCCTTGTCCGCAGCGCCCTGGACAAAGTTGGCGCGTTCCGAGGCCATGGCCGTGGGATCTTTTTTGCCCATGGCCCGGCGCAGGAGGTCCGCCCCGCCCAGGCTGTAACCTGCCACGGTTTGGGCGATCTGCATGACCTGTTCCTGGTAGACGATTATGCCGTAGGTGTCCTTCAGGCAGGCTTCCAGTTCCGGCAGGATATAGCTGATGGCCAGGCGGCCGTGCTTGCGCTGGATGAATTCAGGGACCATCCTGGCGCTCAGGGTGCCCGGCCGGTACAGGGCCAGCATGGCGATGAGGTCTTCAAAGACGCTGGGACGCAGTTGGCGCAGATACTGGCGCATGCCGGCGCTTTCCACCTGAAAGACGCCGTCGGTGTCGCCGGCGGCAAAGAGCCTGTAGGTGGCTGCGTCGTCCAGAGGCAGGGCGTCCAGGTCCGGCGGCCTTCCCCCCTGGGCGGCGATGTGCCCGAGGGCCTTGTCCAGGACTGTAATGGTGCGCAGACCCAGAAAATCGAATTTGACCAGACCGACTTTTTCCACCATTTTCATGTCGAACTGGGTTACGATGTCCTCTTCGTTCTTGCCCCGGTACAGGGGCAGGTATTCATTCATGGGCCTGTCGGAGATAACCAGCCCGGCGGCATGGACGGAGGCGTGGCGGCACAGCCCCTCCAGACGTAGGGCTGTGTCCAGGAGGCGCCTGATGCCCGGATCTCCGTCGTACAGGGCCTTGAGATCCGGCTCCTGGCTCAAGGCTTTGGCAATGGTCATCTTGAGATCCGAGGGGATCAGCTTGGCGATACGGTCCGTTTCCTGAAAACTCAGGCCGAGCGCCCGGCCCACATCGCGGACCGCCGCCCTGGCCATCATCTTGCCGAAGGTGGTGATCAGGGCCACGGAGTCCGCCCCGTATTTGCTCCGGACATAGTCAATGACTTTCTGGCGCTTGTCTTCGCAGAAATCCACGTCTATATCGGGCATGCTGATGCGTTCGCTGTTCAGAAAGCGTTCAAAGAGCAGGCCGTAGGGCAGGGGATCCAGGTTGGTGATGCGCAGGGCGTAGGCCGCCAGGGAGCCGGCCGCCGACCCGCGGCCCGGCCCGACGGGGATGCCGTTATCCTTGGCCCAGTTTATGAAATCCTGGACAATGAGGAAGTATCCGGAAAAGCCTGTGCCGCAGATAACTTCCAGTTCCTCTTCCAGCCGCTTTTCGTAGGCTTGCCTGTCCACGGCATAGGGCATGGCTTCCAGGCGGCGTTGCAGGCCTTTGCGGGCCAGAGCGCGGATTTCCTCCTCCGGGGTCGTGTTGCCGGGCAGGTCGTAGCGGGGAAAGTGGTAGGACTTTAAATCAAAGTCGTAGTCCTCGCACATGGCGATGATGGCGTCCACATTGCGCATGGCCTCCGGCAGATGGGAGAAGGCGGCCTCCATTTCCTCCGGGCTTTTATAGTACAGATCGCGGGTGGGAAAGCGGAAGCGCTTTTCATCCGTGACCTTGGCCTGGGTCTGGATGCAGAGCAGGATATCGTGGGCCTCGGCGTCCTCCGGATTGAGGTAATGGCAGTCGTTGGTGGCCGCCAGGGGGAGGTTCAGGGCTTTGCCGATCTCCGCCAGGGCCGCGTTGGCGGCCTTCTGGGCCGGCAGATCCAGAGGTTGGACCTCCAGAAAGAAGCGGCCGGGGTAAATGTCCGCATACTCCCTGGCCGCGGCCAGGGCGGCGGGCATGCCGCCCGAGGCGTAAGCGCGGGGAATTTCCCCGGCAATGCAGGCGGACAGGGCGATGATACCCTCGGAGTAGAGCCTCAGCAGATTCTTGTCCACCCTCGGCCGCAGGTAAAACCCGTGCAGGGCGCCGTGGGAGACCAGCTTGACCAGGTTGTGGTACCCCTGGGAGTTGCTGGCCAGCAGGATCAGGTGGAAGCGCTCCCTGGCCCGCTCCGAGGTTCTGTCCGTGTGGTCGTGGCAGACATAGACCTCGCAGCCGATGATGGGCCGCAGGCCGTACTTGCGGGCTGTAAGATACAGGGCCAGGGCGCCGTGCATGTTGCCGTGGTCGGTTACGGCAACGGCGGGCAGGCCGAAATCCTTGGCCCTGGCGCACAGTTCTTCAATGCGGATGGCGCCGTCCAGCAGGCTGTATTCCGTATGGCAGTGCAGGTGGGCAAAGTCGGGCATGGCGGCTGTTCCGGGTTGGCGGCGCAAGGGCCGTTCGTCCCGGGCTTCGGCCACAGGCGAAAGCCCGTTGCGCCCGGTGGCGGAATACATAGCACAGCCCCCCCCAACGCTCAAGAGAGGAAAATCCCCGGCCTGTTTTCCCGCGCGGAGGAGGCTCACAAGCCCACGATGCCCGCTTCAAAAAAGTTTCTCCGGCAAGTCGCCTTCTTGGACACCCAGGGGCTGGCGGATCTTGATTTTTCAGCCTTGCTTTTTCACGACAAATTGAATACTACGTCATCTCACAGGTGAACGTCAATGTTGGTGAAAGAAGCAGACAGCCATTATTTGGTTCCGGAGCGGGGTGAAGGATTGGCGCGGAGCGGGAGCGTGAGTGCCGCTTTCGGCACGGCTTTTGCTCTCTCTCTCTCTCTCTCTCTCTCTCTCTCTCTCTCTCTCTCTCTCTCTCTCTCTCTCTCTCTCTCTCTTAACAGCGCCCTGTAACGCGCCCGCCGCAAGGCGCAGCGCGGTTTTGCCATTTCAAAACGCTCCCTCTTCCCCTGGGAAGAGGGAGCGTTTTGGCGTGTTCTTTCCTTCGCGATTTCAAGTGGAAAGCGCAAGCCCCGTTCCCTTGTCCGGGCTGCGGGGAGTTATTCCCTTCCCCCCGGCCCCGGCGGGAAGTCCGGCGCGCGTTGCCGGCTTTGCGGAGAGCTGGGAAGCGCTATGACTTCCATGTCACTCCAAGACAAAGCAAGGCTTTCCCTGAAAAAAGCATGGAAGGGTCTGCCGCCCGCCGCGCGTGAGTTGCCTCTGAAGCTTCTGTGCTTACTGCGCATGGGCCGCCGAAGGCATGTGCCCGCCGCGGCGGACCTTCCCGTGTATATCATCGGCAATTTTCAGGCGGGCGGGGGGATTTCGCGTTCCGCGCAGCTCTACGCCGGCCAAATACGCGAGAAGCATCGGCATTGCATCTGCGTGGACAGCACGCGGGAAATGCTGCACACCGTCAAAAGCCCCATTTCAGACGGTTCCGTGCGCAGCCTTGCCGATATTCGCGGCGATACGGGTTCCGGAACAGTCATCATCCATCTCAACCCGCCGCAATTTCTGTTCCTGCTCTGCCGCTTGGGCGGAAAGTATTTTCAGCGCAAACACGTGGTCGCCTATTGGGCTTGGGAACTTGAAGACCTGCCCGCTTTATGGAAATTCGCCCTGCGTTTCGTTGACGCCGCCGAGGTGCCGAGCACCTTCACTCAGGTTGCCGTGGCCCGCAATACGGACAAGCCGGTGACCGTATGTCCCCATGTTGTTCCCGAGCCATGCGAAGTGAAACAGACTTTCGCGCGGGACGGCAAATTGCGCTGCCTATTTGTGTTCGACATAGGATCATCCGTCCCACGTAAGAATCCTCAATCCGCGATCAAGGCTTTTGTGCGCGCCTTCAGGCCAGAGGAAGCCGAACTGACCATAAAAGTGATTCAAGCCAACGATGGGACCGCTTGGCACGAGTTGCAAAGGCTGGTCAGCCCGCACCCTCATGTTCACCTTGTTGACGGATGGCTGGATGATGCAGCCCTTGACCGCTTGTTTTTGGAACATGACCTGTATCTTTCCCTGCACCGTTCGGAAGGCTACGGCCTGACCATCCGGGAGGCCATGCTGCGCGGGCTCTATGTGGTGGCCACGGGCTGGTCGGGCAATATGGATTTTATGGAAGGTGAACGTATCTTTGCCGTACCCTATACCTTAATTCCCGTGAATATGGCCGACATGCCTTTTGGGAAAGTTCCTCATGCCCGCTGGGCCGAGCCGGATATTCGGACAACAGTGGAGATTCTGCGCAATATAAAAGAAGAACATAGAAAAACGCGGCAAGATCCCCAGTTTTTAGTCAGCCATGAATCAGACAAGTTATGTATGAATGCGGATCCTTCTCACATCTTGCGGGAAAGAAGTACCGTTGTTGTTATTGTCGCGTATGATAATGATGATGACACCCTCGCTTGCCTTGCTGCTTTGGCAGGCTTGCGCCGATTACCCGGCCATATTTGTCTTGTTGATAACAGTGAGCAAGCCGGGATGTCTTTATTTTTAGCTTGGCAGCAGCTATGGAAAACGAAAGGGTTGCCCTCGCCTGTCAGGATGGATGCCGCTGGCAGCGTGAGCGCCTTTCTTTATTTGCCGCTGCCGGACAATCGCGGTTTTGCCGCTGGAGTTAATGCCGCGGTTGCGCTGTTGAGTCGTCAAAACGACTTGGCCTACCTCTGGCTGCTGAATCCTGACACACTGCCTGATCCACAAGCGCTTGAAGCATTGCTGGATGTGGCTGAAAGCGATCCAAACATAGGTGTTGTCGGCTCAACCCTGGTTCTTCCCACTGAACCACCGACCTTGCAGGCGGCAGGCGGCTCCGGGTTCAATCCCTTTTGGGGAACAAGCTCGCAGCTATTGGCCGGGTATAGCCTGGAATCGGCTATGAATCATGACGAAAACGCCATCAACCATCAGCTCAAGGATATTATCGGCGCTTCCATGCTGGTGCGCGCCGAAGTGTTTCAACAGGCTGGACCACTGGATGAAAGCTATTTTTTGTATGGCGAGGAAACGGAGTGGTGTCTCCGGATACGCGCCGCCGGATATCGTCTGGCTTGGGCTTCCAAGAGTCATGTCATGCATAAGGAAGGGGGCAGCAGCGGCGCACGGCCCATGAGCCGCCCTGCCTATGTTGACTACCTGATGCTACGGAACAGGCTCCTGTTGTTGAAACGCCATTACCCGGCGTCCGTGCCATTGGCCGTTCTCAGTTATACCATGGTCGCCTTGAAGCGCGTCCAGAGGGGACAGACGCAGCGCATTCCATTGGTATGGCGAGCGTTGCGGGATGGGCTAAGTGGTAAAGCTGGCAAGCCGGATATTGCGTC
>JAISMK010000069.1 GCA_031276785.1 Desulfovibrio sp.
GGAACAGACATGACCCAGGCCCAGCCGGAAGAAAAAAGCCTGTCCCAGCTAGACATCCGCGCCATCATGGCCCTTTTGCCCCACCGCTATCCCTTCCTGCTGGTGGACAGGGTGCTTTCCATTCAGGACAATATGATTCACGCCTATAAGTGTGTCAGCGTCAACGAGCCTTTTTTCCAGGGGCACTTCACCGATCTGCCGGTAATGCCCGGAGTGCTGATTCTGGAGGCCCTGGCCCAGGCCGGCGGACTGCTGGTCCTGTCCAGCATGGAAAAAACAGCCTGGCAAAAACTCATCTGCCTGTTCACCAGCATGGAAGGCGTCCGCTTCCGCCGCCAGGTGGTGCCCGGCGACAGGCTGGACCTTACTTGCGAGCTTCTCCGCCATAAGCTCCGCTTGTGGAAAATCCGCGGCGCCGCGCATGTGGAGGGAGTGTTGGCGGCCGAAGCGGAATTGACGGCAGCCCTTATTCCCCGGGAGGATGCGTAATTGAGGCGTTCCCTTCACCCCTCCGCCTTCGTTTCCCCCGGGGCCGTCCTGGGCGAGGGCGTAAGCATCGGCCCCTGCGTTGTTGTGGAGGAAGATGTAGTTATCGGCGACAACTGCCAGATCCATGCCTTTGCCTCCATCAAGCGCTACACCCGCATGGGAACGGGCAATATCGTCCATTCCTATGCCGCTGTGGGCGGTATCCCCCAGGATCTGAAGTTCGCCGGCGAGGTTTCCTTTCTGGAAATCGGCAACAACAACACCATCCGGGAATTCGCCACCATGCACCGGGGCACGGACGGCGGCGGCGGGAGTACCCGCATAGGCGACAACAATCTGTTCATGGCCTATACCCATGTGGCCCATGACTGCCGCATCGGCAACGGCGTCATCATGTCCAACAACGCCACCCTTGCCGGCCATGTGCTGCTCCAGGACGGCGCCATCCTCGGCGGCCTCAGCGCCGTGCATCAGTTCAGCCGTATCGGCCGCTACGCCTTTGTGGGGGGCATGACCGGCGTGGCCCAGGATCTTCCTCCCTACATGCTGGCTGTGGGTGACAGGAGCGGCATTCACGGTCCCAACATAGTGGGTCTGCGCCGCCTGAATGTTCCCGTGACCACAGTTGCGGCCGTGCGCGCCGCCTTCCGCGTCATCTGGCTCTCCGGCGTCCCCCGCAAGGAGGCCCTGGCCCGGGTGGAAGAAGAATACGGACACATCCCCCAGATTCAGGAACTGATCGCCTTTGTGCGCGAAAGCCCGCGCGGGGTTCTGGCCGCCGCCGCGCGCCACTCCGGCAACGGCGCGGCGGATTGAGGCGGAAGCCCGGCATGGCCCCGCCTCTTCCTGCCTCTCCGCCGTTAAAGCAGCCATCTCCAGGCGAAACTGTTCTAGGCATACTGGCTGGTTCCGGACAGTTCCCCTTTCTTTTGGCCGGAGCCGCCCGGGAAAAGGGCTGGTCCGTGGTAATCTGCGGCTTCCGGGGCAATACCGATCCCGCCTTGGAGCAGAAGGCCGATGTCTTCACCCTCCTCCCCCTGGGACAGTTGAACAGCCTGATCGCCTTTTTCAAGAAGCACAAGGTCCGCCAGGCTTGTATGGCCGGGGCCATCCTCAAGCCCAGGGATTTTTCCTTCAAGCCGGATTTAAGGGCCGTGCGCCTTCTCCTGCGCCTTGCCCTGAAGGGACTGGGCGATGACGCCATCCTGAGCGCAGTGGCGGCGGAACTGGAGAGTGAAGGCATCCGGGTGATCCGGCCTGACGACCTCGCCCCGGCCCTGCGCGGACCAGCGGGCATTCTGGGCGGGCGCGTCCCCACTCCGGAGGAGTGGCGGGACATCCGCTTCGGATGGAACACGGCCAAGGCTCTGGGAGCTTTGGATATCGGCCAGTGCGTGGCGGTTAAAAACGGCGTTGTCATCGCCGTGGAAGCTGTTGAGGGCACTGACGCCGCCCTGGCCCGCGCGGCCGAGCTGGCCGGCGGAGGCTGCACCCTGGTTAAGACGGCCAAGCCCGGCCAGGACGAGCGCCTGGATCTGCCTTCCCTCGGCGCGGCCACTCTGGCCCTTCTCGCCCGCCACGCCTATGCCTGTCTCGCCTACGAAGCCGGAAACACTCTCTTCTTCGACCTGGATACCGCCCTGCGCACCGCTGACGCGGCTTCCATCGCCGTTCTGGGCATTCCTGCCGAAGCGGAGACCTTTTTCAGGGCCCATCTTCCCGGCGCGTAAGCTCTTTTGCGCATTACCCTTAGAGCATTTTTCGCTTGAAATGCTTGCTTAACGGCGGGCAAAGCCCGCCTACAAGCATCTCGCGGCAAGGATTTACGAGCAAATCCTTGCAGAGCAGTCCAACTTTGAAAAGTTAAACTGCTCTAATTCCCCCAGCGGGGAATGGCGGTGGTTCCCTTTTCAGAGAAAACGTGTCAAGCTGGTTGTGACAGATTTTCCCCGCTACGCAAAGCGGCGGCCGCAGTTTTGCCCCGCACAGGAGGAACCCATGGAGCGTGAACCAGAGGGCGGCCTGCTCCTCAACGGAGAAATCCATCCTTATGCCCCGGGCCTGACCATTGCCTCGCTTGTGGCCTTCCTTATGGAGAATTCAGCCGCTGTGGCGGTGGAACTCAACGGCGAAATTTGCGCCCGCGAGCAGTTTGATCAGCCCTTGCGGCCGGGGGATCGCCTGGAGGTGCTTCACTTTGTGGGAGGAGGGTGAAATGGAAGACAGCGCCGCCGCTCCGGACGATGTTCTGCGTCTGGGGGGAAGAGACTTGCGCAGCCGTCTGTTTATCGGCACTGGAAAATTCGGTTCCGATGCCCTTATTCCGGACGTGGCCCGGGCCTCCGGCGCCGGAGTGATCACCGTGGCCCTGCGCCGGGTGGATCGTTCCCTGCGCGGGGGGGATGTTCTGGCGCGCATTCCCGCCGACATGCAGCTCCTGCCCAATACTTCCGGCGCGCGCACCGCCGCCGAGGCCGTGCGCATAGCCCGTCTTGCCCGGGCCGCCGGTTGCGGCGACTGGATCAAGATCGAAGTCATCAGCGATACCCGCAACCTCCTTCCCGACGGCTATGAAACCGCCAGGGCCACGGAAATTCTCGCCAAGGAGGGCTTTGTCGTTCTCCCCTACATGAGCCCGGATCTCTATGTGGCCCGTAGCCTGGCCGGCGCCGGGGCCGCCGCCGTCATGCCCCTCGGCGCGCCCATAGGCTCTAACCGGGGCCTTGCCACCAAGGAACTGATCGCCATCCTCATCGCGGAGATCCCCCTGCCCGTAATTGTGGACGCGGGCATCGGCCGGCCCTCCCATGCCTGTGAAGCCATGGAAATGGGGGCGGCCGCCTGTCTGGTGAATACGGCCATTGCCACGGCCCGGCAGCCTGTGGCCATGGCTCGCGCCTTTGGCCTGGCCGTGGCCGCCGGCCGCCTCGCCTTTCTGGCCGGACCAGGCCGCGTGCTGCGGGACGGGGCGCGGGCATCCTCCCCGGAGGAAGATTCTCTGACGGGATTTTTACCCTTGGAGGAACGACAGGCATGACCGCCCTTCAGGATGGATTTTTTCCCCGACTGGCCCGGAGCGAGGCCCTGCTCGGTCTGCTGGAGCAGGCCCAGGCTCTGGATGTGCGGCGCAGTCTGGCCGCGGACAGGCTGGATGAGCGGGATTTTCTGATTCTCCTGTCGCCCGCGGCGGAGCCTTTTCTGGAAGAGACGGCCCAGCGCGCCCGGGAGGAAACTATCCGCCATTTCGGCCGTACTGTGCAGCTCTTCACTCCCCTGTATCTGGCCAATGTCTGCACCAACCGTTGCGTCTACTGCGGTTTCAACGCCCGGCGCGGCGTGGCCCGGCGGGTACTCACCCTGGAGCAGGTGGCGGAGGAGGCCGAGGCCATAGCGGCCACCGGGCTGCGCCGTATTCTGGCCCTGACCGGCGACGCTCCGGCCAGGACAGGCGCGGACTATCTGGCCGCCTGCGTCGAGGTGCTGGCCCGGCGCTTTACCTCCGTTGGCATTGAGGTCCCCTCCATGACTGTGGAAGAGTACTCCCGCGTCAGGGAGGCCGGGGCAGACGGCATGACCATGTTTCAGGAAACCTACAACGAAACTCTCTACTCTTCCCTGCACCCCGCGGGTCCGAAGCGGAACTTCGCCTTCCGTCTGGACGCCCCCCAGCGGGCCATCCTGGGGGGAATGCGCAGCATCAATCTTGGCGCTCTCCTCGGCCTGGACGACTGGCGGCGGGACATCTTTTTCACCGGCCTGCATGCGGATTTCCTGCAGCGCCGGTATCCGGAGCAGGAAATCAGCGTGTCCCTGCCGCGCCTGCGCCCCTGCGGAGCGCTCTCCCGCAGCCCGGAGGAGCTGGCCTTTACACCCCGGCCGGTCCAGGACAGGCATTTTGTCCAGGCCCTTGTCGCCTTGCGCTGTTTCCTGCCCCAGGCCGGCATCACCCTTTCCACCCGGGAATCCGCCTCTTTGCGGGACAGGCTCATCCCGCTGGGGGTCACCCGGGTGTCCGCCGGGGTCAGCACCGCCGTGGGCGGACACGCGGCGGAGGAGAGTAAGGAAAACGGCGCCTCTCAGTTCGACATTTCAGACCCGCGGTCCGTAGATGAAATGGTCGCGGCCATTGAAGCCCTGGGCTATCAGCCGGTCTTCACGGACTGGCTG
Organism: Desulfovibrio sp.; assembly: GCA_031276785.1. Classification (GTDB taxonomy): domain Bacteria; phylum Desulfobacterota; class Desulfovibrionia; order Desulfovibrionales; family Desulfovibrionaceae; genus Frigididesulfovibrio. The sequence continues at coordinate 4,657 of JAISMK010000069.1, forward strand.
CTGCCGGGCAGGGACGATCTACCCCCCGGAATACGGGCCGCCCTTGGACAGGACAATTTTTATTATTCGGATTTCAGATAAAAATTGCCTGCCGCAATTTTTAGAGCGGTTCAACTTTGAAAAAGTTGGACCGCCCGGCAAGGATTTGCCTGCCAATACTTGCCGCGAGATGGTTGCAGGCGGGCTTTGCCCGCCGTCAAGCAGGCATTTCAAGCGTAAAATGTTCTAGCAGACGCGGGGGAGGCTCTCCATGCGCTCCTTTCCCCTCACGGATCTCTACGCCATCACAGATGACGATCTCTCTCTGGGCCGTTCCGTGGAAAGAGTGGTCTCCGACCTGCTGAAAGCGGGGGTCCGGATCATCCAGTACCGGGAAAAACGGAAAAAAGCCGGAGAGAGACTGCGCGAATGCCGCCTCCTGCGCGCTTTGACCAGAGAAGCTGGGGCCTGTTTTATCGTCAACGATCATGTGGATATCGCCTTGCTGGCGGAGGCGGACGGCGTGCATCTTGGCCAGGAGGATCTGCCCGTGCCTGAGACCCGGCGCCTGGTGGGGGAGGGCATGCTCATCGGCCTTTCCACCCACAACCCCAGCCAGGCCGCCGGGGCCGTGGCAGACGGGGCGGATTATATCGGCGTCGGTCCTTTGTTCGCCACCCGGACCAAGAAGGACGTCTGCGCCCCGGTGGGCCTGGAGTACCTGGATCATGTGGCCGCCCGCGGAGACATTCCCTTTGTGGCCATCGGCGGCATCAAGCGGGACAACATCGGTCAGGTCGTGGCCCGCGGCGCCTTATGCTGCTGCCTCGTTTCGGAACTGGTCAGCGCCCCGGACATACCCGCCCGGGTGGCGGAAGTGCGCAAGGCCATGGGCAGGCAAAGGGGTTTAGGCGGCGGCAGGTGAAGTTTCTCTGTCAAAGGGCTAGGCACCAGGCCAGAGGGAAAAGTGCCAGGGCCAGGACGGCCAGAAGGGCTTGGACCGCCTTTTCCCGGCCGGGGGCAAGGCGCCGCAGCAGGGCGTCAAGGGGCAGGAGGGCGGCGGCCAGGATCAGGCCGGCGCAAAACCCGCCCACATGGGCGGCGTAATCCGTGCGCGCCTCGGCCCCTCCGCCCAGAAAGCCCAGCAGGGCCAGACCGGCGGCCAGGGGCGGCAGCAGCAGCCCGCCCTTCGGACCGAACAGGGAAAGACGTTCCCCGGCGGAGGCAAGGCGCAGGGCATCCGCCCCCATCAATCCGCACAGGCTCCCCAAGGATCCGAACAGGGCGGTGGAAAAGCCCAGGCTGATTCTGGGGGCATCGCGCAAGGCCACGTCGGCGGCATTGCCCAGGATGCCGGCCAGAAGGGCCAGAGCCAGCCCTAGCCCTGTTCCCGCCCGGCGGCAGAGGGCCGGAAGAAACAACAGTCCGAAGACAATGTTGCCTGCAAGGTGGACCCCGTCCGCGTGCAGGGTCAGGGCAGTGGCGCAACGCCACCACTGGCCGGAAAACCATACCCGGTAAATATCAAGGCCGAAACGTTCCGCCCAGTCCCCGGCCGGAGCCGGAAAGAGCGGGGCGGGCAGGTCGAAGGGAAACCAGTGGAAGCGCAGGCCGTGCCAGAAGGCCAGGAGCAGAAAGCAGGCCGGAATAAGGGGGGAAATCCCGCGCGCCGGGACCTCCTGGCGCAGGCCGGGCCGCTCCCGCTCAAAGGCCGTTATTTCATGCAAGGCCATGTTTTCATAGAGGGCCGGCACATAGAGACGTGAATCTCTCCCTCTGGGCAGAATGAGATGGGGGATTCTCTTGGCCGCGCACACCAGGAGCCAGCCGTTGATCCGCGCCTCCGTGGGCCGCCCTCCCAAGACGGGAGATCCCAGGGCCGGGGCGATGTCTCTCCAGGCAAAGGGGACGGCCGCCTGGCGGCGCGTAGCGGCGGAGGGCCAGGGCCGACGAAGGACGCGGCTGCCAACGCGGGAGTGGGCCGCGATAACGCGCCTCGGCCTGGGGAAACGGAAGCGGGCGAGGGCCAAGGGAGACCGCGCCTTCCCAGCCCGCCGGTCAGGATTGGACGGGACGCGGCGAGGGCTTGGTCACGAGGCCGGAACGTATGCAGCGGGTACACAAAGTCACAGTCCGCACGGAGCCGTCCGGATACTGGTGGCGCACCTTCTGCAGGTTGGGCAGAAAACGGCGTTTGGTCTTGACGTTGGAATGGCTGACAAGATTCCCCGTGCAGGGCGTCTTCCCGCAGTGCTCGCATACTTTGGCCATGAAGCTGTCCTCCACAAGGCGGCGGGACGGACCCGCCGGCAATCGCGCCGGAATTCCGGAACGGAGGTTTTCTATACCCGTCACCCCCGGCTGATGGCAAGGTTTTTTTCAGGGCAGTTTCACTTTGAAATTGCCCTGGCGGCGAAAGAGCTGAGCGCCGCCGCCCGCTGCGGAGGCGTAAGCGCAATTTATTTGCGCTGTTAAGCGCCTGAGCGGGCCCTGGCCAGAGAAAGTAATCCCATTTTCAAGCTTGCCCAAGGATTAAAGGCGTAAAATTTGTCCTCTCGGCAAGCGTCTTCGGCAAGTTCTCCTCCCGTTGGCCAAAAGGGTGGTGGATTCTGGAATACCTTCCTTATGGACGTCCATACCTGCATAGAGTATCTTTCCCTTCGGCCTGTCCTCATAAAGTTAAAATGCTCTATGATCCTGGAAACGTTTGATCGCTTTGATTTCCTGTTCCTGCACCGGGCGGAGCTGCCGGTTTTCGCCTATTTCATTACGCTGTTCGCACTTCTGGGGACGGAGCGGCTGATCCGGATTATGATCCCCTTGGCCGCGGGCGTGGGCCTCGCGCTCTGGGGGGCTGCCTTCGTGGCGCAGCGGGCGGGCCTTTCCGGACCGATCCCTCTGGCGATCTTCTCCGGCCTCTGGCTGGCCAGCCTCTGCGCAGCGGCCCGGCTGCCGGCGGGAAAAGACCAGTCTGCCAGGATGTTGAAAAAATTCGTTCCGGATTTTTTCAAAGCGCCGTTCCGGCTCACGCAGCCTGTTTTTCAACAGGCCGCCAAAATACCCACAAGCTATCTGGCCATGGGCTGCCTGATGCTGTCCCAGATAGTGGACATCATTCTGGTGGGGCATCTGGGGCTTTTTGAAGACATCGCCCTCTTCAGCGCCTTCTGGGAGATACAGAGCGCCACCCTGCCCGCGTACGGGCTGTTCATGATCTTTCTGCGCGAAGCCAGGCCCTCCGCGCACCCCACCTACATCTCCCTTTTTGCCCTGGTGTACTTCTGCCATGCCCTTATGATGGTTCACGGCCTGGACATGGATGGAACGGCGGCCTTTGCCTGGGCGGTCTGCGCCCTGACTCTGGGCTTGTATGCCCTGTGGGGATCGGCCCGGGCCGCCCTGGCCCTGCGCATCCTGGCCTGCTCCGTCTGCGCGGCGGGGCTGGCGGACGTGATCTTGCGCTCCCTGCTCCCTTTCACGGGTATCCGGCTGTACTCCCCGGACGCCGGCTTGATCTTCCCCCCGGTTCTGCTGCTTTTTCCCCTGGGGGCATGGTTCGCCCTATCCCGGCGGGAACGGGGCGGACCCGCTGAGCCGGGCAAAAAGGCCGGCCCTGTCCGGCGTCTGGCCGCCGGGCTGGGGGCCTTTCTCTTTCTTGTCTTTTCCGCCTGGTACGCCCTGCCCTTGACCCTGGCGGATCTGGCGGCCCGGGAAGGCGGCATGAGCCGCCTGGCTTTTATTCTGGTCCGGCGGGGGCCCGCCCTGCTTAAGCCCGCCGCTGCTGGCAGGGATCTGCCGGGTCTGGCCGCGGCAGGCCGGTACCCGCCGGATCTGACCCCGGCGGAAAAGGATCATCTGGCCCTCTTAGACTTGCTGCTCCTGCTCCTGCGGAATTCCGGCCACGGCCGGGACTCCGCCCTGCGCTACTTCGCCGCCCACGAGGCCGTGGCCTGTCTTTCCCCCGCAACGCAGGGCGCCCCGCTCCTCTCCACCCAACTGGGTTGCGAGGCGTTAAACGCGGCCTTTGCCGCGGACGCCCTGCCCCAAGCCCTGCTGCTGGCCAAAGCCCTGACGGAAAAATCCGGTTGCGTCGGCGCCGTCGATCTGGCTCTGGGGGACTATCGGCACGGCCCTTCCCCGTATAATGCCGACCTTCTGGCCGCCCGGCTGCGCTTTTTCCGCACCTTGGGCTTTGCCTTCGACCCCGGGCGCCAGATTCTGGATCCCTCCGCCTTCAGCCCCGATGACCCCGCCTTTGCCGCCATAGTCTCCCTGCTGCAAGAAGCCGGCGCTCCCCCGGAAAGCCTGCTGGACCCCCAAGGGCGGCCTCTGCCGCAATCCCCCCTCCTGTCCGAAGGGCAACGCGCTCTCCTGGCCCCCTCCTCCGGCGCGCCGGCCGCTGATGCCCGGTAGTGCATTTTTCAGGATCGACTAACCCAAGTTTAACATTTGCCTCTCAGAAGGCAGGAAAAAGGAGGTATTTTTACCGGGGAAAAGAAAAAATAGCCAATAAAATCAAGGGGGAGGGTATTGTGGAAAAACTATTTGTAGTGCCTTATTTACCGCCCGAAGTATGGGGAAAACTTTGCTCCCGTATCCAAAGCATACTTGAGGGTACCGTGCCGCTTATTCCTTTCCCTGTGGAAATTGAAGGTCCTGCACAAGAATTTACAGCTCGCATCATTGCGGAGAGTTCTGCTGTTGTCTCTCAAAGCTCTGTTACAGAACAGAATGTCTATGAAGAAGTAGACATCCTTTCTTTGGCTTTGCTGCGATCTCGCTCTGTCGGTGTGGAGCATGTTGCGTTACATACTGCTCGTCAATTGAAACTTCCAGAGGTATTGCAGCAGATCGGATGTACAAAAAATCAGGCAAACATGGCCCTGGCGAATATTATCGGAAGGATGGTCATGCCGGGCAGTGAAAAGGCGACATGGCATTGGCTTACTGAGCGCAGTGCCTTGGGGGAACTGCTCGGAGTGGACTTCAGCACAGCATCCGCCATGAGTCTGTATCGTGCTGCCGATCTCCTGGTCGAACAGCATGAAGTACTGGAAAAAGAGCTTTTCCAGAATGCACTTTCGCTGTTTTCGTTACAAGAAACGGTTGCCTTGTTAAACTTGGGCAAGGCATCGCCATACTCCGGGCCTCGCCGCTGCAAATTCATCAAATCTTCCCGTACCGTGACGGGTTTCTGGGCAATATGCGGGTTAGAGGTTCCCTTATGCAAAAAGCATCGACTACTGTACGCTGGTACTGAGAATTCGCATGGCCCGGAGCGGTTCGGATCCCAGAGAAAAATTGTCTCCCCGATTTTTTTATTGACAAAACTCTTGCCCATAAATATTATAAAACCTATCGGAATAATAATATAATGAAAAGGTTTGTCCCCCCAACTTCCCTGCCGGGGGAATTGAGGGGCAAAGCCTCCCAAACAGGAGGCAATGGCGTAGGCGTGATGGCTGTCGAGGACATGTAGGCGGTCAAGGACGCAACGGCTTGATAGTGATAAAAGTTTCTGTTTCATGATGGATTTCTGTAGTTTACAAGCAGAACACTGTATGTATACATATTTCGTTTCCGCCTCATGTTTATCGGGGATGTGCCATGAAAACCTTTGTCTCCGCCTGCGGCCTTTCCTTTCCCGATATTCCCCTGCCGCTTATGGCGCGCATAAGCCAACGTGTTACGTCCTCCGCTCTGGCAAATGTTTCCACCGTCTTGACCAGTGAACTGTGCCAACTGCCTATCCCGGCTGACCTCAATGGCAGGAGCGTCGCTATCGGGGTGGGCAGCCGCGGAATCAGCTGCTTGAGCGATTTAGTGAGAGAAGTGGTTTCCTTCATCCATTCCCGTCGGGGCGAGGCAATTATCGTGCCCGCCATGGGCAGCCATGGCGGAGCGACGGCAGAGGGGCAGGCCGCGGTACTGGCCGAATACGGCATCACCCAAGAAAAGGTGGGAGCTCCTGTCCTCTCGAACATGGAAACCGTTTGCATAGGCGAGAGCGCCTGCGGGGTGCCTGTCTATTGCGACGTCAATGCCTGGCGGGCCGATTACATCGTACCCCTCAACCGCGTGAAGCCCCATACGCAGTTCCGGGCGCCCACCGAAAGCGGTTTGCTCAAGATGCTCGTGATCGGCTTCGGCAAAGACAGGGGCGCGGCCACCATCCACGGTCACGGCGTGCAAGGCTTGGTCGAACTCATCCCCGCCTGCGCTGACGTTTTTCTCCGTTCCGGCAAGGTGCTGTTCGGCCTTGCCGTCGTGGAGGATGGCCGCCATCGGACGGCCCACGTCCGTGCTCTTGCCCCCGGGCGCATCCTGGAGGAAGAGGCCGCTTTACTACGTTTGGCCCGAGACCTGCTCCCGCGTTTGCCTGTCGATGAACTAGACCTGCTTATCCTTGACCGGATGGGCAAGGACATCAGCGGCCCCGGCATGGACAGCTCTGTCACCGGGCGGATCATGGCCAACGGGGTTCCTGATCCCCCCACTCCCCGGACCTCCCTACTGGCCGTCCTTGACCTGACCCCGGCCTCGCACGGAAACGCAGTGGGGGTGGGCTTGGCGGAGTTCATCTCCCAACGTCTCGCAGCCAAAATCGACCTTCACGCCACCTATATGAACTCGATCATCGGCGGCTTTCCCGTTCAGGGCAAAATCCCCATGACCATGCGTGACGACAGGCAGATACTGCGCGCGGCCGCCGTCATACTGGGTGCAACCGGGTTCGCGGACTGTCGCCTGATCCATGCCGCCAGTACGCTGGAGTTGGAAACCTTTCTGGTTTCCGAAGCCATATTGCCATCTTTGCAGGGCCGGCCCGGCATAGAAATGCTGACTCCGCCCGCCCCCATGGCCTTTGACGACGAAGACAACCTCAAACCCGTGGAGCATCCATGATCTGCGACGCACAGGAAAAACAAAAAGCCGGCCCGGCCGACGTCTACGCTTTTTTGCGCGAGGCTATTCTTTCCAAAAAACTCGCCCCTGGCACATCTATGCTGGTCGTCTGACCGGACAGACGAATTCGGCCTGTTTGACTGCAGATTGCAGACAACGCCCGGACAGTGCCGCTACGGGATGCCGTTTATCCCTTGCAGGCGGATATTTCCCGCCACGCAAGGACAGACCGCCTTGCGGCGGCACAGTACCAAAGAGCATAACGTGACCAGGGGGCTATTCATGCAACGCAGACTGATCAAGATACTGAACGCCAAAATCGAATTGATGGCGTCGTTTCCCATCATTCACGCTTCCAACTATTTTTCCACGACTGATGTGGAATCGCTGCTTTCCGACTACCGGAACGTGGAGGATCTTCCCGCCGACACCGCCTGCGACGGCGTCATCATCATCATCGACGCTCCCGGGGAGCCCTTTCTCTGCTTTTCGGGGAATGAGGTTGCGGCGCGCGGCCCTTTCGCGGCTCTTGAGCGGGAAATGAAAGATAAACGTTATACCCTGCTTGGCAACCAGGGACTGCTATACCGTTTTCTGCTCTATATACTTGAGAAAGAACACGGCATTTTCAGCTTTCACGCCAATGCCCTGTACCACGAAGGCCGCAACGAGCTTTTTGTGGTCTTCGGCGGAGCCGCTTCGGGCAAAAGTCCTGCCTTGCTGGCCGGGCTGTGCAATGGCCTGAAGGTCGTCGGCACCGAACTTGTCCACTTCAGCATGGACAAAGGGGGGTGCAGTTTTTACCGCAGTTCCTGCCTGGACAACGTCAGACCATCCTGCATCAGCGAGGACTTCCCCGAGCTTCTGGAACGCCTCCGGGTACCCGGGACCAGGGGCTTTTCTTCGCCCAGTTCCAAGTTCCTGCTGGACATGCGCATGTTCGGCGAACCCAGAGAGCGCTTGGACAACCCCAAGCTCCGCCTGGTCGTGCCCAAAGTCGAGGCGGGCCGTTCCCCGGCAATCGCGGACAGGGTCGCTGACACGGGCTTAAAGCGCAAGATGCTCTTTGACAACCTGTCTGAAAAGATAGGAGCTTCATTCACAATGTACAACTCCATGGCCTGCACCGGTTTCGACAACCCCATGCTGGCCGGGAGGCGCCTTCATGTCGCCGAAGCGCTGCTCGCCGCCGCCGGACAGCCGGACATCGAGATATATCTGGCTTCTCCCCGCTACTTTCTGGAGGTACTCAAATGACCCCCGCTTCCGATACAGTCTGGGGCGAACTGCTCCACTGTCTTACGGCTACACGCGAGTCCAAGCCCAGAACCAGCGGACTGACCTGCGTTCTCGACAAGCATTTGGGCCTGGAAGGCACGGCTGAGCTTATCGCAACGGCCGGACACCTTGTGGACGTCGTCAAACTGACTTCCCTTACGGCGGCCTTTTATCCGGAAGACCTGCTGCGCCGAAAAATAGCCATGCTGCGTGATGCCCGCATCAGTGTCTGCCCCGGCGGCACCTGTTCCGAGGTCATGATCTGGCAAAAGGTTTACCCTGATTACCTGCAACGCGCCCGCGACCTCGGGTTCAACGGCATTGAGATCTCGGACGGCACCATCAACATGCCGGACGCGCTCCGGCGCGAGGTCATCGGACGTGCCGCTGACATGGGCTTTTTCGTGTACAGCGAGGTCGGCCGCAAAGAGTGGTCGGAACAAACTGGTCTCAGTGATCTGGTGGCCGATCTTGAGCGCGATCTCGCCTGCGGCGCCGAAAAGGTGATCGTGGAAGCCATGGAAGTCGGCCGGAGCGTAGGCATCATGGACGCGCAGGGCCGTCCGGACGAAGAAGGGTTGAAAGCGCTTGTGAAGGCTGCGGGCGGCCTTGCGCGAATCATTTTTGAAGCGCCCCTGCGCAACCAGCAGGAGCTGTTTATCGACCGTCTGGGTAGCGAGGTCAACCTGGGCAACATTCCGCCGCACGAAGTGCTGGTGGTTGAGGCCACTCGCATGGGAACGACGGGCATCCCGTTCATGACCGCTTACGCGGCCAGTCCCGACGGTCCGGACGGCCACGCGGGCAACAGTGCGACCAAGGGGAGGACCGGTCCATGGACATGACGATCAATGTACAACTGTTGTTCAGCGGCTTGGCAATGGGCTCCATTTACGCCCTGATAGCCTTGGGTATCGTGATCATCTACCGGGCCGCCGATGTGGTCAACTTCGCCCAGGGCGAGCTGGTCATGCTCCCGGCCTTTATCGCGGTTTTTCTGCTGGACACCATGGGATTGCCCGCCGTTGCCGTTTATCCCTTGGTCATCATCTGCATGGGACTGGTGGGCTTCATCTTTGAAAAAGTGGCCTACTACCCTCTGCGCAACAGGAGCTTCCTGCCGGTGATCATCAGTACCATCGGCGTTTCCATCTTTCTCAAAAACGGCGCGCAATACGTGTTCGGCGCGCTGCCGCAAGTCATGCCCCGCCCCACGGACGTCGAGGTGCTGGTTCTTGGCGGGGTGATCATCGACCCGCAGTATATTATCATCATCGTCTCGACCTCGCTGCTGCTCGTGGCACAGCATTTCTTTTTTGAGCGCACCATGCTGGGCAAAATGATGCAGGCCACGGCCCAGGATAAAGATGCCGCCCGGCTGATGGGCATCCCCATCGCCAGGATGATCGCCATAACGTTCATTTTCAGCACGATTCTGGCCAGCGTCGCGGGCCTGCTCGTGGGGCCGCTTTTTTACGTCACCAAGGAGATGGGCGGCATGGCGGGTCTCAAGGGTTTTTGCGGCGCGATCATCGGCGGATTCGGCAGCGTCACCGGCGCCATTCTCGGTTCCGTCTTTCTGGGCGTTATTGAGGTCTATCTTGCCTTTTACGTTTCCAGCGCCTACCGCGACGCTTTCGCCTTCATCATCATGATACTGGTTCTTCTCTTCCGTCCCCAAGGCATCCTGGGGGAACGGATAGCCCAGAAAGCATAGGTGGGCCATGAACAAGCATATCCGACAATGGCCCTATGCGCTTGCCGCCCTGTGCGTCGTGTTCGCCGCGCCAAGGTTCGTCGAAACGAACTACTGGCTCAACCTGCTCAACATGTGCTGCGTCATGGGCATCGCCTGCCTCGGGCTGAACATCCTGCTCGGCTATACGGGACAGATCAACCTGGCTCAGGCTGCCTTTGTGGGCATCGGCGCCTATACTTCGGCGCTGCTGACCATCAATTTCGGCCTGCCGGTCTGGCTGGGCATGATCTGCGGCGCCCTTACGGGCGGGATCTTCGGCATCCTGCTGGGCATCCCCAGCCTCAAGCTTTCGGGTCATTACCTGGCAGTGACCACCATCGGCTTCGGCTTTATCGTACAACTTGTACTCATCAACTGGATCGACCTGACCAGGGGCTCCGACGGAATCACCCAGATTCCCGTTTTCAGCCTCTTCGGCATCAGCTTTGATACCGAGGAGCGGTTTTTCTATTTTTCCGGTACACTGGTCGTCCTGATGGCCTGGGGCATCATACGGCTCAGGGACTCACGCATGGGGCGTGCTATGCTGGCGGTGAGACAGGACGAAATGGCGGCGAGTACCAACGGCATCGACGTCACCCGCTATAAAATCATCGCGTTCACGCTCTCCTCGGCCTGCGCTAGTCTGGCCGGAGCCTTGTTCGCCCACGGCGGCGCCCGTTACATCAGCCCGGACACCTTTTCTTTTGAGCAGTCCGTGCTGCTCCTGGCCATGACGGTGCTGGGCGGAGATGGCTCGGCTCTGGGCGCGGTACTAGGCGCCTCCCTGCTGACCATCCTGCCAGAATCCCTACGCTTCCTGCGTGAATCCTACATGCTCATCTTTGCGGCTGCCATCGTGCTGATCATGATCTACATGCCCGGAGGCATCGCCAACCTCGTTACCCACCTGCCGCCCGTGGCCCAGTGGCGCGAGCGCAGACGCAAGGCCGCCGGCATGGAACTGGAGCGGGAAGAGGAAAGCCTGCCCCCGCTGGAGCTTGCGCCCTCTCGCGACTGCCGGGACGGCGACATGCTACGGCTTGTCGGTCTGGCCATGTATTTCGGCGGCCTGAAGGCGGTGGGCGGGGTGGACATGCTCATACGGCGCGGGGAGATCCACGCCCTTATCGGTCCCAACGGCTCGGGTAAGACCACCATCATCAACGTGCTGAGTGGGTTGTACCGACCGACGTACGGCAGCATACAGCTCTATGGCCGGGAACTGGCCGGTAGCCCTCCCCACGACATAGCCCGCCTCGGAATCGCCCGCACATATCAGAACATACGCCTCTTTTCCGGCATGAGCGTGCTGGAAAACGTACTCGTCGGCCAGCACACGCAAAGCCGGACGGGTATTATCGGCGGTGTGCTGCATGATCCCGCGCAACGGAAGGAAGAACTGTCCATGCGGCGAAAAGCCCTGCAGATGCTGCATTTTGCTGGTCTCCAGCATCTGGAGAATGAAGCGGCTGGCAGCCTGCCTTACGGCAGGCAGCGTCTGCTGGAGATAGCGCGTGCGCTCATCTCGGCTCCAGAACTGCTGCTTCTTGACGAGCCGGCCGCAGGCCTTAATCCGGCCGAGACCGGGGAATTGCGGGATCTGCTAAATAAAATCCAGGCCATGGGCGTGACCATTTTGCTTGTGGAACACGATATGGAACTGGTCATGACCGTCTCGGACACCATTACGGTACTCAACTTCGGCCGCAAAATAGCCGAGGGCAACGAGCGTCAGGTACGCGCGCATCCAGAAGTTATCTCGGCCTATCTGGGGCAGGAGGAGTGACATGCTGCGGATTGAATCGTTGAGTACATTCTACGGCGCGGTCCAGGCCCTCAAGGGCGTGTCGCTTGAAGTACGTCAGGGCGCGGTCGTGTCCCTGCTCGGGTCCAACGGGGCGGGCAAATCGACCCTAATCCGTTCCATCACGGGTCTCGTGGCTCCGCGCGCGGGCAGCATAGTCTTCAAGAGCGAGAATATAACCGGAAAGAGTACCGAAAGCATCTCCAGGCGTGGCATCGCCTGTGTGCCCGAAGGCCGGCACATCTTCCCCGGCCTCAATGTGGAAGACAACCTTCTCATGGGCACGGTATCACGGGGCAAGTTGCCGCAAAGCGAAGTGGCGGAGAATCTCAAAGAGATCTACCGTATTTTTCCCATTCTTCAGGAGTTCAAAAAAAAGCCAGGCTGGCAGCTTTCCGGCGGACAGCAGCAAATGCTGGCTATTGGTCGGGGGCTTATGGCCCGGCCACAACTGCTCCTGCTGGACGAGCCCTCGCTCGGCCTCGCCCCGGTGCTGGTGCAGGAGGTTTTTCGGGTCATCAGGAGCATCAACGAACAAAGCGGCACAACCATCCTGCTCGTGGAGCAGAACGCCCGCATGGCGCTTTCCGTGGCATCCCGGGCCTATGTTTTGGCTACCGGCCAAGTCGTGATGGAAAACAGCGCTGAAAAACTTCTGGCGGACAAGGAAATGCACCGGCATTACCTCGGCGGCGGAAAAAAGGAGGGCTGAGCAACCCGGAATCAGAGCATGTGTGTCAGCGTCCAGGCAGCGGGAAATTTGCCGATGTCGCAAAACAGTATTCAGCTATCCATCCGGCCTGCCCGCAGGCCGCGGACAAAGGAGTTTCTATGTTCAAGTCGGTTTTCCAAATTTTCGTTATGGCGGCGGCATTATGCCTGCCGTTGTCGGCCACAGCCGCCAATCCAGTGCTTGTCGGCATGAATACCCCCGTCACCGGAGCTTCCGCGGGGGAGGCGGTCTACTTCACAAAAGCGGCGAAACTGGCTGAAAAACACGCCAACGACGCAGGTGTCAATATCAAGCTCATCATACAGGACAATCAGTCTACCAATCCCGGCGCCCTGCAGGCGCTCAACAAAAGTATTGAGCAGGACAAGGTCTTCGCCGTACTCGGCCCGATAAAGAGTACCCAAGTTCTTGCCATTTCCGACCGGGTAAAACAGGCGGAAATTCCCACCCTCATCGGCGGGACCAACGTGAACCTGACCCACCAGGGCAACCCCTGGTTCTTCCGGTGCAGACCCGACGATTCCATCGTGGTTCACGTCATGCTCAAGTACATCAGGGAAGACATGAAGCTGAACAAGATCGGCGTACTGCACGACGCGGACGCCTTCGGCACCGGCGGTGCCGACCTTGTCGCCCGATTGGCCCCGCAATACGGCCTCACGCTGGTCAAACGCGAAAAGTACACGACCAAGGACAAGGACTACACTGCTCAGCTTCTTTCCCTGAAAGCGGCCGGGACAGAAGTCATGATCCACTACGGCACCAACGTTGAGGACGTAGCCGTATGCCAGCGCCAGTTCCGCCAACTCGGCTTGCCATACAAGTATCTCGGTTCGCCTTCCAGCGCGGTCAACGACACACTGTCCCTTGCCGGCAAGGCAGCCGAAGGCGTGCTGGCTGTAGCTGACGCCATACCGGATGGCACCCGGGAATACAGGGATTACGCCCAAGCATACATGAAAGAGTATGGCGAAGAAATGGACGCTTGGGCCGCCTGGAATTACGACGCGCTCATGATTCTGGCCAAGGCGATCAAGGAAGTGGGCCCGGACAGGGCGAAGGTCCGCAAGGCCATCCTCGGCCTGCGGGACTACCAGGGGGTTCTCGGTACCTACAGCTTTACAGATAACGGCGACGGACGCCACTCCGCCTGCATCGTGGAAGTGAAAAACGGACACCCCGTCCTCAAGAAGGTTGTTACCGTGTCGGCGGAATAATTCATACGAATAACCGGTAAACGCCGCTCCCGGCGGGCCGTACTCTCAAGCTCGCCCGGCGGCGGGACCGACAGTGGCAATACAGGCGTGACCATTGATTCCAAGGCTTTTCGCATTGCGCCGGTCCCTCGGAAGCGACGACCATGCCGGACTGCGCAAAGCTATAGCCGAGAGGTCTTCATAGCCAAGAGCCAGAGCATAAATCCTTTGCCGGAGCATTGCCTCAATATTGTGGCTGCAACTGGCTCTACGGCGGAAATCGGTAAAGCACCGTGCTGCTTTTTGCGTCAGCCAGAGCAGCTTGTCGGCTGCCCGGAGCAGCATCCCGCCGCCATCGGAGGTTATCGTTTGTCCGTTAGAGCGTTTCTACTTTGATATTGCGCATCACAGTTTCTCCTGATCCGCGTCCGCTCCGGCGCTTAACAGCGCAAGTAAATTGCGCTTACGCCTTCGCGGCGGGCGTCCGCACACGCGGCCGCCAGAGCAAATTCATCCTGAAATTGCTCTAAAAATGGCCTCAACTTTACGGCCCTTACCCCTGGAAATCTGATTGGATTGGATGTACACATTGTCATGGTGGTCCAGTTTTTGGATTCTAGAATAAGCAGCTAAAATCTAACAAAAAACAACAGAAACCGCCATTCTTTTTATGCAATATCCGGGCTAGTTTTGAACCTTGAGCGGATAAAATTTGCGGGAGGCAATTTTTATCTGGAATCCTAAAACACGGAACGCGCCAATGCACCCTCTCTTTCCCCTCCGCCTCGCCCCGCTGATTTTATGTTTATTGTCCGTTCCGGCGGGCTGCGGCGGGCGGGAGCCGCAGCCCGCGGCGCCCAACCCCATGGGACTGTCCGGCGCCTTTCTCCCCGCAGCGGAAACCGCCTATTCCCAGGCCAGGGTTCTGTGGCGCTCCCAGCAGACAACCGCAGCCACGGCGGCAGAAGTCTGCTCCGATCCTCTCCGGGCCATCGCCCTGCTGAACAAAGCTCTCGCTCTGGAGCCCGAATACGCGGAGGCATATATCCGGCGAGGCCTGGCCAAAAGCGAACTGGGACAATTCGAGGCCGCCTTCGACGATGCCTCCGCCGCCCTGCGACTGCGGCCCGAGCCAGCGTATTACGCCCAACGCGCCCTGATTTCCATGAGAGCAGGGCAATACGATGCCGCGCGCCTGGATTTGGAATACTCCATACAAAGGGACGACTCCCTGAGCCTGTCCTGGGCCTTGCGGGGGATGTTGAACCTTATGGAAAACCGCGCCGCCGAGGCTTGCCGGGATTTCTCCCGGGCTTGTTCCAATGGGGACTGCTCGCGGCTGGATGCGGCCCGCCAGGAACAGATCTGCCCCTGAACACTCTTGCCCTGCGAGCAACTCCATGAAGCCATCCCTGCCGAAACCGCCCCCTTCCCTTCCTTATCCGGGTAAAATTCTTGCGGCCGCCGGCATCCTCCTTCTGGCCGGGGCCGTTCTGTACTGGCTGCATGCCGACCAGATCAGCCTTACGGGCCAGGTCTCCGGCGCGGCTATCGCCCTGGGGCCGGCTATCGCGGGGGTTGTGGACCAAATACCCGCGGAAGCGGGCCAAGCCGTGCGCGCGGGGGAACCTATGCTACATCTTAAAGATGACGCGCTACGGGAAACCCTGGCCTGGGAACGGCAAACTCTGGACCGGCTGGAAGCGGACCTGCCGCCGGCCTTGCGCTCTTCCCTTGCCAGGGCCACGCCAGGCCTGGAACAGAGACTCGCCCATGGCCGGCAGGCTGAGGAAAAAGCTCTGAGCCTTGTGGGAGAAGCCTCCGCGGCGGCGGCAGGCGCGGCCGTGGCTGCGCGCCGGGCCTCCATCCTGCGGGCGGAGGGCAAAATCACGGAACAGGCCTGCCTGGAGGCGCAACTCGCCCACGCCCGAGCCCAAAAAACCCTGGAAGAAATCCGGGCGGAATACGAAAACCTGAGTCTGGCCAGGGCGGCAGTTTCCGCGGAACTGCGCGAGCTGCGGGATATGACCAGGAATTACGGCCTGAATCTGCAAAATTATGAAGAACAGCGGGACAGAACGCGGGCTGCGGAAGAAACCGCGGAGGCGGCCCTACTGCGGGCTCCGGAGGACGGCATTGTGGCGGCGGTCACGGCCCGGACGGGGGACTCCCTGCAAGCTGGACAAACGGCCCTTTATTTCCTGCCTCTTACCGCCTCTCCGGCGGTAATCGCCACCGTACCCTCGGAGATCGCAGCCCATCTCGCCCCGGGCCAGGAATGCCGCCTGAGCATAGCCTCCCTGCCCTCTGCCCTGAAAGGCGCCATAGACTCCCTTGACCCGCTTCCCCCCGCTGAAGAAACACAGACGGAAGCGCTGCCGGCGCAAAACGTCCGGGTCAGCATCCGCATCCACCCGGAAGAAGGACCAGAAGGGACGGACGTCCGCCTGCCGCCCTTGATGAACGGCGCGACGGCGGTTATTACTATTTATCTGCGCTAGAGCAGTTTAACTTTGAAAAAATTGGACTGCTCTGCAAGGATTTGCCTGCGAATCCTTGCCGTGAGATGGTTGCAGGCGAGCTTTGCTCGCCGTTAAGCAACTATCTCAAAGAGGAATTGATCTAAAAAGGAGAGGGCATGAACGACACCATTGAGGATCTGACCATAGCCTATGAGGAAGACGGTGTTGAAACCATCCGGGAACTGGATAAGGCCGTCCTGAGCAAAGGCACCTGGGCAACCCTGGTCTTTCGCTACCAGCAATGGGAAGCAAGCAAAAACTCATACAGCGGGGACAAGTATTCCATCCGCCGCTACCGAAAAATGGGCGGAGAATACCGCCAGCAGTCCAAATTCAATATTTCGAGCCAGGAACAGGCCAGAAAACTCATAGACATCCTGAATGAATGGTTGCGGGATTAAAGCATATTCACCGGATCCAGATCCAGGGCGACGCGCAGGCGGGTATGCCGGGAGGCCTGCAAAGCGGCTGCGTACAAACGGCGCAAGGAGTCCCAATCCCGGCCCTTGAGCAGGCAGTGGAAGCGCCGGCGTCCCTTGAGCATCGACAGTGGCGCCGGGGCGGGGCCAAGGAGGGTGACGCCCAGAGTCCGGGCCAGGGGACGCAGGGCGGCGCCCAAGACGGCGATGTTTTCCGCCTCTTCGGGCCGATTCTGGGGAAAGCTGAAGCGGAGAAGCGCCAGACGGACAAAGGGAGGATATCCCCGGCGTTCCCGCAGCGCCAGCTCATGGCGGAAAAAGCCTTCATAGTCGGACTCCTGGACAAATTTCCAGCAATAATAAGCGGGGTCGCGGGTCTGGATGAGAACCTTCCCCGGCCGCTCCCCTCTGCCGGCCCGCCCGGCGCTCTGGAGCAAAAGCTGGAATGTTCGTTCCGCGGCGCGATAGTCCGGCAGATTCAGGCCGAGATCGGCATCGGCGACAATGACCAGAGTGACATCGGGAAAGTGATGCCCTTTGGACAGCATCTGGGTGCCCACCAGCACAGAGGCTTCCTTGCGGGCAAAGGCGGACAGGATTTCTTCCATCCGGCCGGGGCGGCCGGCGCTGTCCTTGTCCAGGCGCAGAATGCCGGATCCGGGAGGCAGCGCCTGGGCCAGGTCTTCCTCCAGCCTTTCCGTGCCCTGGCCCAGGGGAAGATAGCGGACTCCCCCGCAAGCGGAGCAGGCGGAAGGAAAGGGCACGCTGTGCCCGCAATAGTGGCAGATCAGGCGCTCCCGGCCTTTATGGTAGGCCAGGGCGATGTCACAGTGGGGGCACCTGGCCGTGGTCCCGCAGGAAAGGCAGTACATAACCGGGGCATAGCCGCGCCTGTTGAGCAGAATAACGGCCTGTTCCCCTTTGCCGGCCGCCAGGGAAAGGGCGGCGGCGCTTTCCGGAACCAGAAGGCCGCGCCGGGCGGCATCCCTGGGCATTGCGACAAAGCTCACCTGGGGCAGGGCGGCGCCTCCCGCCCGCTCCTCCAGGCAGTGCAGGGGTATTTTGCCTGTGCGGGCGGCGTAAAAACTCTTGATGTCCGGCGTGGCGGACCCCAGCAGCAGCAGAGCCTCCGCCCGCAGGGCGCGATACCAGGCCACCTCCTTGGCTTGGTAGGCCAGACCCTCATCCTGTTTGAAGGAGGCGTCGTGTTCTTCATCCAGAACAATGAGCCCGATATTGTCCACAGGCAAAAAGAGGGCCGAACGGGCGCCCACCACCAGCACAGGCCCCGCGGCCCCGGCCAGGGAACGGAAGATGCTCTCTTTGGCGGCCGGACCCAAATAGCCGTGAAAAAGATAGCGGGCGGCTTCGGGCAAAGTGGCCGCGGCGTCATTCCACAGCTTAAGAGCCAGGGCGACCTCAGGGGCCAGCAGCAGGACGGAACGCCCCCGGGACAGGGCTTCGCGGGCCAACTCCAGGTAAACGGCCGTCTTGCCGCTGCCGGTAACGCCGAACAGAAGCCTTGTTTCCGCGCGGCCGGCGAGCAGGGCCTCGCGCAGGGGAAGAAAGACCTCGCGCTGGCGGGGGGTCAGGACAAAGACGCTGCCCTGCTGAATGGAGACAAAGGCTTCCCCCTTTTCCGGCAAGGACTGTCCGGACGCGCAACGGATTTCCACCAGGCCGCGATCCGCCAGAGTATTCAGAGCGGCCGCCGCCCCGCCGCCCAGGTCTTTCAAAATCCGCCCCCGGGTGGAGGAGCCGCGGGCTGCGAGGTATTCCAAAAGGGCGATCTGGGTTTTGGCGGCCGGGCGTGTCCTCCAGGGGGGATCCGCCTTGAGGACGCATAAATCCGCATCCCGGGAAGCGCGCGCTGTCCGGCAGAATCCGGCCTGGCCGGCGCGCCAGAGTTCCCCTAAGGCCGCCAGTTCCTCCGGCGGAAGGGAGAGCAGGGAACGGAGGGACACCAAACGCGGCCTGCCCCGGCCGAAAACGCGGATGCCGCCGTCCGGGGAGCGCAAGCCGGCCGGCAGCAGGCCAGCCAGGATCCGGCCGGGGTCCACCCCCTGCCTGCGCGCCATCTGGACGGCCAGGTCCAGGTAGGCGGGGGAAAGCAGCGGCTCACGCTCCAGCGGCCAGAGCAGATCCTTCAGGGTGAAAGGCTCCGGCCTGGCGGCCGGGGCGGAGTCCCCGGCGCGGCCGGCGTCATCCGGAAGAGCATGGTCCAGATCCAGCAGGACTCCCACTCGGAGACTTCCGCCCAGAGGCGCCGCCGCCCTCTGTCCGGAATGCCATGTTCCCTCCGGCAGGTGGAGGGGCAACCGGTAGGTCAGGGAGGAAAAGGGAGGAGAGAGCAAGGCGACGCGGGCTATCAACAGGGGCGCCCGCTGTCACTTCCCTGTCCGGCGGAAGGGGCCTTAGCGCATCCGCCGCCTGGTTTCTCGCCCGGGGAAAAATCCGAATTATTCAGCCTGACCATCGCCGGAGTATCGCGCCCCATCTTCCGACTTGGGGTTATATTTCCGCACCCGGATGCGTTTGCCTTCCGAATTTCTTGCCACATCAAAGCCAAGTTTGCCGACAAGTTTGTGAATTGTCACCAGAGAACATTGTTTATGAAAATGCTCTTTGATGTCCGCCAAGGTTATCCCGGCATTATTTTGTAACAATTCAACAAGTTGATCTACTTCCTCCTGGGAAAAAACAGAGGATCTGTGGCCCCGGGGGCGCGGAGAAAGACGATTTTCCCGCTCATAGGCCCGGATCCAGTTGCTGACGCTGGCAAGGGTATAGCCGGATATTTCAGAAAGTTTTTTTCTGCCGGCCGTGCCTGAAAGGTATGCCTTGACAACAAGACTGCGTATTTCTTCGCTGGCGATTTTCATACTCTCAAGTTTAAGCGGAATTTCAAAAAATGTCAATCGTAAAATTTCCGGCCCTGAAAAATCGCAAAAACTGCCGCCGCCGCGCAACTCCTTTGAGGTCTCCGTCAAGCGGCGCCGCCAGCAAAGAGAGGAAAATGATTGAAAGTTCAACGAATGGAATATAGAAACAGACCGCCTTACCGCCCCGAAGCGGCGCGCAGCTTAGAGCGGTTCAACTTTTTCAATGTGATATAAATTTTCGCGCTGACGAAGAAAAAAATTCAAAAATTTAAGTGGTTGCAGTCGAAAAAACTGTGGCCGCTTTATTTTTTGCGACCATATTGCGACTTGGCGTCGCAAAAAAATTCTTCAGTCCTCTCTCGTCTTCATAGACAGACAGTTTCCTCACCAGCCCGTCTCAGGCATTCAAATGTTTTCGCTTGCCGCATGGCCGAGCGATTCCGCTTCCCGCTTGCCCGTCCTCCCATCAACCGAAAGGTTATGGTGTGCCCATTGCTCATTGGTGATGTCCATTCCCCATTCGTGCGGGAAACAGCCTCAAAAGTCTAGATATTTTCTAAATTCCAATCTTTTTGATTATGAGATGGCTTCTATCTAAGGCATTTTTAACCTGGAATTGGAATCAGGCCTTAAGCTCCGCCTGGAGACTGTCCGCCGTATCAAGATCTCCCTGGGCGCGATAATAGCGGACAAGGCAAAGGTAAAATTCGTCTCTGAATTTGCAGGCAGGATCATATAACCCTTTGGCAATAAAAACAAAACAATCCAGCAGGGAATCCGTAAGCAGGCAAAATCGCGCGGCTATAAGCCAGGCTTCAGGAATATCGTAATATCTCAGGCATCTTTTTATAAGATCCTTTGCGGGATCGATTTCTTGATGGCCTATACAAGCGCTTATTGCATCGGCAAAGCCAGAAAATTTTCTGTTTTTATCGCTGTGAAATTTTTCAAGATCACTTAGTCTATGGTTTATCTTGCCCTGAAGCGTAAGGATTGAATTATCATAACAGCCACCGGAAATTTCCTGTTGAGCAAAATCTATCAATGCTTCCGGTCCTCTTCGTCTATTCCCATTATTATTACATGCCCTGCCGCGTTCTATTTTTATTTTGAATTCTTCAAATGATTTATAGTAATAATGATTAATTTGAATTGTTTTTGAGGTATGATATGAATGATGCGACATAACTGGAATCATATCTTCATTGACACAGTAATACCCATCTTTATATATAAAGCTATGTGGATTGGAAACTCCGGCAATATATACAGTCTGTACAATTGATTTTATATGCGTATTATAATTTACTACAGTTGTATAATTGTTTATAATATTTCCTTTTGGTCTTTTCCTGTACCCGTTGGAGCCGAATATTTTCCAATGCACCGCAAGTCCGCCAAATTTCCGATAATTATCCAGAATATCACGTATATCGTCATAGATTTTAGGTACAAAAAATTCATCTATATCGATAAATGCCATCCATTTCGTTGTATGCCCAAATTGTTTTATACAATCTATATATGCCAATCTCTGCTGATCTACTTTTAACTGGAAATCAATAATTGTAATAAAGCCATTGTCTATATACTTTGCAAGAGTTTTTCGCAATGATATGCGACTATTATTGTCATATACATATATATGCTCAAATCCTAAGCATAAATGATATTCAACCCATTCTGTAATATATAGGTTTTCATCTTTGGCAATAGCGCATATGGAGGTATATATCATATTATGGCCGACCTTGGAGCATTTTCAAGGTGAAGTCGCCTCAGGGCAATTTTATTTTAAAATTGCTCTGGCTGTCGCACGGGCGGCCGCCCGCCGCGAAGGGGTAAGCGCAATTTATTCGCGCTGTTAGAGTATTCCAACTTTTTCAAAGTCAAACTGCTCTAAGGGATATGGGCCAGGCCCTCGGCCACCAGGCCGACCCGGCCGGAAACCCAGGCCTGGGAGGGAAAGATCGCCGCTCCCCTGGTCCGGGCGTCCGCCGCAGGTTCAGAGAAAAGAGTCACCTTCAGAGTTTCTCCGCTGGGCTGCACAATGGCCAGCGGGGAACCGGGGTCCGCCTGGGTGGCCGCGTGCAGCAGGGCCATGGCCAGGGAGGCGGAGCCGCAGGCAGTTTCCAGGTGTTCCGAGGCGGTAGCCTTGACCTCCACAGCGGGGGTGATGTGGTAGGCGCCGTCCCGGCATTCATACCAGACAACGCCGGAGGCCGGGGCGTTGGCAATGCCGGCCTGCTGCCGCAGATCAGCGCTGCCGGCCCTCCAGTTCCGGGGTAGGGGGCGGATGGCGGCGTCCACCAGCAGGTGGCAGATGCCGGGCATATGGACAAGGTGGACCCCCGGCTCCACGGGAAGAATCCGGGTACTCCCGGCGCCGCAGGCCATGCGGGCCGCGCAGAAAAGCCTGGGGTCCGGCAGGGGGGGAAGGAGGGCGTCCGGGGGGCTGTTTTCAGGACTGAGGGACAGGGCCTCCAGCAGGGCGTCCTCCCGGGCGCAAGCCAGGATGTCCAGCGGCGCAAGGGCGCCGGAAACGGTTATCCGCCCGCCGCCACATCCCTTTGTCCCCACGGGGCGCAACAGTCCCGCTCGGGCCAGGAGCAGGGCGGCGGAGCGGACGGCATTGACGCAGCATTCCCCGCCCATCATCTGGAGGTGGGGAACTGGCCTGCGCATGAACAGTTCCCCCACCTGCTCGGCCCCCAGATGCAGCGGCGACATCAGGACGGCCGAGGCGCGGGCCAGTTCCTCCTGCCCCAGCCCGCAGGCCAGCAGAATGATGGTGGTGTTTCCTCCGGGATGGAGCTTGGCGAAGCTAAGGGTGGGCATGGAGGCTCCCGGGGTTCCGGCTGGCCTTATTCCAATTCCAGGTTAAGGAAACGCTGATTTATTCCGTTTGGACTGCGTTGCTCGTTCTTTTTGCGGAGGGGCAGGACGGAAGAGTCCAGCCCCTCCGCAAAAAGAACTCGCGTCTTGCCCAACGAAAAAACTCAGCGTTTCCAAAATCCATTTAATCAATACTTCCCTAAGAATGCGTTTTTGATGCGGAAATGGAAATTATTTGGCGAAACCCACCGCCCGGCGTTCCCGGATGACGGTGACGCGGATCTGGCCGGGGTAGGTGAGATCCCGTTCAATCTTTTCCGTGATGTCCTTGCACAGGAGGTAGGTGGAATCGTCATTCACGTCGTCACAGTTGACCATGACCCGTAGTTCCCGGCCCGCCTGGACGGCATAGGCTTTGGATATGCCGTTGAAGGAGGTGGCGATGTTTTCCAGATCCTCCAGGCGTTTGACGTAATTTTCCAGCAACTCCTTGCGGGCGCCGGGGCGGGCGCCGGAAAGGCTGTCGGCCGCCTGGACAAGGACGGCCAGGGCGCTTTTGGGGGGGATATCCTCGTGGTGAGCGGCAATGGCGTGGATGATTTCCTTGTTTTCTCCGTATTTTTTGGCGATATCCGCGCCGATGGTGGCATGGGACCCTTCCACCTCATGATCCAAAGATTTGCCCAGATCGTGGAGCAGACCCGCGCGCTTGGCCTTTTTGATGTCCAGATTCAGTTCCGCCGCCATGATGCCGCAGAGAGAGGCGACTTCCAGAGAGTGCTGCAGGACATTCTGGGAAAAGCTGGTGCGGAATTTGAGATGCCCGAGGAGGCGGACGATGTCCGGATGAATGCCGTGGACCCCGGCGTCGAAAGTGGCCTGCTCTCCTGTTTCGCGGATATGGACCTCCAGTTCCTGTTCCACCTTTTTGACAATGTCCTCAATACGGGCGGGATGGATGCGTCCATCCTGAATCAGGCGTTCCAGAGACATTTTGGCTACCTGGCGGCGCAGGGGGCTGTATGCGGACAAAATGACGGTTTCCGGGGTGTCGTCAATGATCAGGTCAACGCCCGTGGCGGCCTCCAGGGCGCGGATGTTGCGTCCTTCCCTGCCGATGATCCGGCCTTTCATCTCCTCGCTGGGCAGAGCGACCGCGGTTACGGTCTGTTCGGCCACATAGTCTCCGGCATAACGTTGGATGGCCAGAGCCAGAATTTCCTTGGCCTTGCGGTCGGCGGTCTCCTTTGCCTCGGTTTCAATAAGGCGCATCATGCGCCCGGCCTCATGCCGGGTACGGGCCTCTATTTCTTCAAAAAGGCGGGCCCTGGCCTCTTCGGCCGTCAGGCCGGAAACTTCCTGGAGCCTGGCTTCTTCTTCGTTTATGCGCCTGAGCAGGTCTTCCTCAAGATCCTTCAGTTCCTTTTCCTTGCGCGAGAAGTTTTTTTCCACAGCCAGGAATTCCTGCTCTTTCTGGAGAGCGTTTTCCAGTTTCTCCTCCAGTCTTTCGTTCTGCTCCTGGATTTTTCTCTCTTTGGCTTTCAGATCGCGTTGCTGTTCCTTCAGATCCTGTTCCATGTTCCGCTTGGCCTCCAGGATTTCGTCCTTGCCCTGAATAAGGATTTCCTTTTTCTGGGCCAGAGCTTCCTTGCGGGTTTCCTCAATGATGCGCTTGGCCAGGGTTTTGGCGTCCTTCAGGCGTTTGCCGCCGATGAATCTGGGGACAAGGAAGCCAAGGGCGGCGCCCAGAAAGAGGGCGGCCGCGCAGATAACGACGATGGTAGGTTGCATGTGAACCTCATGTATGATGTTCCGGTAACCACCGGTAAGGCCGGGGAACAAGCGCCCCGTCGGTGCGGATAGGGTTGTGGACCGGGAGGCTCTCCTTTTTCGGATTTCAGGCCGGAGCGATTTTACTTTTAAACGTCCCTGGCGGCGCAACGGCCTTGCGGCTCCAGCTCACTGATTTCCGCGGAAACCGTCAGGACATTTCTGCTTTGATATTACGCCTCAGGCTTTCTTTGGAGCAGATCCGCTTCGAGCTGGTTGTTTGACGGCGGGGGGTTGCGCCCGGGCGCGTCGCGGGACGCAAAAAAGCCTTTTGTCCATAGAGCATTTTACGCTTGAAATGCTTGCTTAACGGCGGGCAAAGCCCGCCTGCAACCATCTCGCGGCAAGGATTCGCAGGCAAATCCTTGCAGAGCAGTTTAACTTTTTCAAAGTTAAACTGCTCTAAGGCGGCGGCTCGTCCGGGACAAAAAGCAGAGGAATGAAAACGGAAGGACCCGTTTTCACAGAGAAAAAGCGTTGATACCCCCGGGTGTGCCGTGCGGCTGCCCTCCCGCAGGACCTATTACGCCTACGGTGGGAACATGTTAACGAACTTCAGGCTTCTTGAACAAGGCAAGCATGCACACCGTGTCGTTGGCAGTTCCCGTATGTTATGCTTGTGAGGCCAGCGACGACAGCCGTCACGCGCGCCCCAGGGATTTTACATGAACAGCCTCAGGCTGTCACTTTTTCCATGATCGTCAGGATCTTTTCCATTCTGCTTTTTGTCGCATCCCGCTCGTCCTGGGCCTGGAGAATGTCGTCGGCCAGGGCCAGGGCAAGAAAAGTCAGTAATTTCTCTTTGCTCAGATGTCCGCCATGTTGCGCCAGTGGTTTATATCGCCCTTCCAGAAAGGCTTTTGCCCGTTCAATACGTTTTGGATCCGCCTCGGCCTTGAAGGAAACCTCAAGCCCCAGCACCTTGAGGGTATGGCTGCGCATGTGCGTATTCATCATTCGCCCGCGTTATGAAGGCAATCAGCCCTGTTTCCCGGGTGCGGCAACCGAGGACGTACGCCGGAGGACCGGAAGCATACCGACCGGGGGCAAGGGTCGCCGGGGAGCGGGAGGATTCTTCTACTCCGGCAAATCGTTCAAACGGCGGATGATATCATCCACGCGGGCCAGAGCCACCCGGTTTTTCTGCCGTTCCCGATCCCGCTCGTCGCGCAGGGAGCGATTTTCCTTTTCCACAGCGTCAGATGCCGCCACCTGCTTCTTGAGTTCCTCATTTTCTTTTTGCAAAGAGAGGAAGGCTGCCTCCTGTTCCTTAAGATTGGCGTTCTCCTTGGCTAGGGCTTCCAATCTTGCCAGCAGCGCGGAAACGCGTTCCTCCAGTTGTTCAAGAATTTCCATAACTGTCTCCTATCCTGAAAAAGGTCTGCTGACAAGAGGCAATCCTCAGCGGCGGCCGGACGGCCCGCCGATCTTGCCGTTCCGGGGGATATTGCGTTGTCGGCCTCGGGCTATGGCCAGAGATGCGTCGGGAACTTCCTTGATGATAACGGAGCCGGCGCCCACGGCGCTTCCTTCCCCGATGGACACCGGGGCGACCAGGGAGGAGTTGGAGCCGATGAAAGCCCCGGGGCCTATGACAGTGCGGTATTTGTGCCTCCCGTCATAGTTGCAGGTGATGGCGCCGGCGCCGATGTTGGCCCCATCGCCGATGTCGCTGTCGCCCAGGTAGGCCAGGTGGTTGGCCTTGACGCCTTTTCCCAGGCGGGAGTTCTTCACCTCCACAAAGTTACCCACATGGGCCTTTTCCTCCAGAACAGCCCCCGGCCGCAGCCGGGCATAGGGCCCTACGACGCAGGATGGACCCACTTCAGCCTCCTGAAGGAAGGAAAAAGAGTGTACCGCAGCGCCTTCGCCCACAACGGAGTCTGTAAGGCGGCAATGGGAGGCGATGTGCGCTCCCCGGCGGATGATGGCGCGGCCGTAAATTTCCGTCGGTCCACAGATGGACGCTCCCGCTTCCACAAGGACGTCCGGACCGATGCGCACCGCTCCGGGGCTGCGGATCAGCGCTCCGGCGTCCAGGTGTCTGTTGATGATGGATTCGCGCAGCATCTCCTCCGAACGGAGGAGTTCCCTGGGGGTATTGATGCCGAGCAGTTCAGGGACATTGCCCAGGTTGTGTCCCAGAACGTTGAGCCGGGCGAAAACGGCTAGGTGAACCAGATCCGTCAGGTAGAATTCCCGGCCGCTGTTGCCGTCGGTCAGGCTGGAAAGAAGAGGGCCGACGGCGGCGAGACGCAGATAGTAGATGCCGGCATTGATCTCTCCGGGCATCGGGCCGTGCAGGGTTTCATCGTAGTCCCCGGCCTCCACAATGGCCGCCACCATGCTCTCGCTGCGCACAACCCGGCCATAGGCCGCGGGATCGTCCGGAGTCAGGGAAATGAAGGCCAGGTCCGCGTCTTCCGCCAGACAGACGTCAAGAAAGGCGCGCAGGATTTTGGGACGGATCAGGGGAGTATCTCCGTTGACAACGAGAATATGGCTCAATCCTGCCTGAAGGAGGAAGGGCATGGCCGTCCGCAGGGCATGGCCGGTACCCCGCTGCGGCTCCTGCAGTATGAACCGCTCTTCCAGCGGGAAGGACTTCCGGATGCAATCCGCCGCGTGTCCGATAATCGTCCAGGTGGTCTGCGGGCACAGGGAGATCGCGGCGTTCCGGACATAGCGCAGCATCGGTTCTTCCAGAAGAGTCTGGAGAACCTTGGGCTTGTCCGAATACATTCTGGTTCCTTTGCCGGCGGCCAGAATCAGGGCGCCGAGGGAAAGGTCCGGAGGAGCGGCGGAAGGCATGTTCAACCTCTACAGGAGCAGAGAGAAGGGAAAAACAGGAACAAACCTTAGCGCTTGTACTACCGGGAGAAGGGGAATGTAAAGAGGCCGCCGGAGTTGTTCTTTCGGCGGGGAGGCGCTACGCTCAGGCCGTGCGAGAGAAAAATTCCCCCGGCGCCAATCCGGGCGCTTCTTATTTAAGGATGGTTGTTCCCCCGGAGCGGGAGAGCGCCCGGCTGGACGCCGTCCTGCTCGATCTGCTGCCGGGCAGCGGCCTGCGCGCCCGGCGCAGGCTCTGGCGCCGGCACCTGGTGCGGGTAAACGGCAGGCCCGCCAATCCTGGCCGGAAAGTGCGTCCCGGAGACGAGATCCGCCTGGATTTCCCGCCGGAATGCGCCCGGGCCAGCTTCGCGCCGCCCGTTGTCGCGGCCTGGGGGGACAGGTACCTGGCCCTGAGCAAGGAGGCCGGCCTGCATACCGCCCGCGTGGCAGGAGGGGAGCAGGAGAGTCTGGAAGAGACGCTTTTTTCCCACTGGACGGCTATGTGGGCGGCCCGTAGTCCGCAAGTGCCCCCTCCACCTCCCCCCCGGCTGCTGACCCGTCTGGACCGGGAAACCTCCGGGCTGGTGCTGGCCCTTTGGGGCGCGGGCCCTGAGGAAGAGGATTTTTTTCGCTCCCTGGAAAGGGCAGGCCGGGTGGACAAAACTTATCTGGGCCTGGTCCACGGGGCAATGGCCGGATCTATCCTTGTCCGGGCCGGCCTCAGGACGCGCAATCGCCGGGCCGTCGAGATCCTTTCCTCGCCGGATCCGGATGCGGCGCGGCACACCCGGATCACCCCTCTGCGCCTGCTGGAGGAAAGCTTTTTGCGGGAAAAGGGGTTTCTGGGGGGAGATGCGGCGGAGCCGGCCCGCGTCCTCTCTCTGGTCCGGGTGAGTATTCAGCGCGGGGCGCGGCACCAGATTCGCGCCCATCTGGCCCATGCCGGATTCCCTCTGGCGGGAGACGGGCTTTACGGGGAAAAGCGGGACGCGGCCCGGCGGCTCTTTTTACACCACGCGGCTGTCCGCCTGCCGGGTTTTTCCGCCTTGGATCCGCCGGGATGGGGGCTGGGAGAGGATGAATACCCTCTGTGAGCCCTCCTCCGTTTCGCTGGGCGCGCCGGGCCTCTGTCCGGCGGATTCCCTGAAGCGCAAAAAGATGTGAAATTCCTCCCTGATTCGGATTCCGGATAAAAATTACCTCTAAGGGCGGCGTATCCGCCATTGCGGGAATTTTTGGGCGGGGAGCGCAAGATTTTTATTGACAGGGGAAACTGTTTTAAATATTACCAAAACGACCTGTTTAATATTTTTAAAAGCATTTAGCCGCGGAATACCCGGGAGTGGTCATGGATATAGCGCTGGTGGGCGGATTGGACAGGCTGCATAAGGAATATGCGAGCGTGGCCAGGAAATGCGGAGTGCGGCTGCGGATGTTCACCGGAAAGGAAGCTTTTTTGAAGCGCAAGCTGGGGCACCCGGATGCCGCTATCCTGATGACGGACATGGTTTCGCACAATGCCAGGGATATTGTACTCCAAAGCAGCCGCAGCATGGACATTCCCGTGATGTTCCTGCGCTCCAGCGGCATCAGCGCCTTGTCCAGAAGTCTGAAGAAAATGGGCGCTGCCGGCGTCCCATCGCCGGAATAACGGCGTCTAGAGCAGTTTAACTTTGAAAAAGTTGGACTGCTGCGGCGCGGAGAGGAGAGATCATGGCGGACGGTTTACGCTTTCATACTTCCCGGGGACTTATTCCTGCCCTGGATCTTGAGGATGTTCAAGAAGCGCTCCGTATTGTGGCCGCCACGACCAAAATACCCGGCATCGCCGGCTACAAGATCGGTCTTGCGCTGTCGCTTCGCCTCGGCCTTGCCGGGGCGGTGCGGGTCATCCGGCAGGAGACGGATCTGCCTTTGCTCTATGATCACCAGAAGGCCGGGCCGGATATTCCGGATACCGCCGGCCTGCTGGCGGAGATTGCCGCCCAGGCCGGAGTGGACGCCTTAATCCTCTTTCCGCTGTCCGGCTTGCGGGCAGTGGATAGATACGCGGCGGAGTCGGCCCGCAGGGGGGTCACGCCCATCGTGGGAGGGGAGCTGCCCATGAAGGAATGCAGGCAGCGCTACGGAGGATTCATTGTCAATGACGCGCTGAAAAGAATTACCGCCGCGGCGCTGTCGGCCGGAGTCCGCCATTTCGTCCTGCCTGCCGGCGATCCCCGCAGACTGGCCGGGCATCTGGCCCATCTGCGCTCCCTGACGGACCGGGTGAGCCTGTTTTTGCCGGGAATAGGCGCTATGGGCGGGACGATAGGAAAGAGTTTCGTTCTGGTCGGGGATTGGCCGGCTTACGCCATTGTCGGACGCGCCGTGGTCAGGGCCGCCGATCCGGCCGAAGCCGCCCGCAGATTGGCCGCGGAAGCCTTGGAGGCGTATGGGATACGTCACTGAACCGCTCATCGGAGGACGCCGGATGCCCTCTTCCAGGCGGATTCCCGTTCTGGATCCGGCTTCAGAGGAAGAGATCGCCCGGGTGGGTATTGTTGGAGCCGCCGAGGCGGATCTGGCGGTGGCAGCCGCCAGGCGGGCCTTTGACCGGGGTCCGTGGCCCGGCCTGGAGCCGCATGAGCGGGGCAGGGTACTGGCCCGTGCGGCAGAGGGCATTCATAGGAATTTCAAGGAAATTCTGGAAATGGAGGTCCGGAATACGGGGAAACCGGTTACAGCCGCTAAAAGCGAGATCCTCGGAGCGGCCAAGGTGTTTGAATATTATTCCGGCGCGGCCAGCCGGCACTTTGGCGAAACCATTCCCCTGGGCCGGGGCTTTCTTGATTTCACCCTGCGCCAGCCCGTGGGAGTGGTCGCGCAGATAACACCTTGGAATTTTCCTCTGCTGGCCGCTTCCTGGAAACTCGCTCCCGCTTTGGCGGCAGGTTGCGCATGTATTCTCAAACCGGCCTCGTATACCCCTCTTTCCGCTTTGTTTTTAGGGGAGCTGCTCTATGCCGCCGGCTTGCCCGAAGGGGTTCTTTCCATTCTCCCCGGCCGGGGAGAGGAAGTGGGCGCGGCCCTGGTGCGCCACCCGGGCGTGGACAAGGTGGCCTTTACCGGAGAAACAGCCACCGGGGCCGCCATAAGCGCCGCGGCGGCGGAATCTGTGAAGCGCGTTTCCCTGGAACTCGGCGGCAAGAGTCCGAACATTGTCTTTGCCGACGCGGATGTGCCCAAGGCCGCCAGAGAAGCCGTCAAAGCCGTTTTCGGCAATGCCGGCCAATCCTGCTCGGCGCGCAGCCGGATTTTTGTGGAAAGGGCCGCTCTGGACGAATTCATGTCTGTTTTTGTTCCTCTGGCCCGATCCCTGCGCTGGGGTGATCCGCTTGATCCGGATACTCAGCTTGGACCGCTTATTTCAGCGCGGGAGTTGGAAAGAGTGGCCCTCCGCGTAGGCGAGGCTCTGGATGCCGGGGCCAGGCTGGTCAGCGGCGGCGCCCGTCCGGAAGCGGCGGCGAAAGGATATTTCTTTCTCCCCACGATTCTGGACGCTGTCAGCAATGGCGACCGCATCTGCCAGGAGGAAATTTTCGGCCCTGTGGCCTGTGTGCTGCCGTTTTCCTCTGAAGAGGAGGCTCTGGCCCTGGCCAATGATACAGCCTACGGTCTCAATGCCTCTGTTTGGACAAAGGATGTCGGCCGCGCCCTGCGCCTTGCTTCAGGACTCAGCAGCGGCATGGTTTCCGTCAATACGCACGGCAGCGCCAGCTCGCTCGCCCTGTTCGCCCCCTTCGGCGGTATGAAGAGATCCGGCCTTGGCCGCGAGCTTGGCATGTATGCCCTGGATCTCTACACCGAGGTCAAAAACGTCATCATCTGCATGGAATAGTTATTTTTTTAGGGGGACAGGCATGTTCTCTCCAAGTATTCTTGAAGCCGCCCGGCAGGTGGTGCAGAGCGCCAAAGGCGCTTCTCTGCGCCTGGGCACGGTGGAAACCGTTACCGCGGGCCTGGTCGCGGCGGCGGTCGCCAGCGTCCCCGGCGCGTCCGATGTTCTGGAGCGGGGGTTCATTTTGTACGGATATGGAGCGAAATCCGCCGGTCTGGGCATACCCGCGGATCTGGCCGGCCGGTATGGGGCTGTCAGCGCGGAAATCACAAGCGCTCTGGCCGCCGCTTTTTTCACCAGGGGCGAGGCGGATCTCAGCCTTGCCGTAACCGGCTACGCGGGGCCTGGAGGAGGCGCTCCGGACAAGCCGGTGGGGACCGTTTTCATAGCCGCCTGCCGGCGGTGCGGCACGCCGGTTGTGGAGAGACATCTGTTCGGGGGAGATCGGGACGATGTTCGCGCTCAGGCTGTGGAAAGCTCTCTGCATCTTGTGCTGTCCTTGCTGCGCAAGGCAAAATTTTCGCATGGCGGAGTGGAGACGGTAAATGGCTGATCTTTTCATAGCCTCGCAGCTTATCCGGGGTGTCGGAGACGAGCCGCTTGGCGGTTCCGTGGGCATAAGGGTGGAGCAAGGGCGCATAGCATTCGCCGGGCCGCTGACAAGCATGAGGCGGGAACCGCGGGTCAAGGTTGTGGAAATGGAAGGATACACCCTTTTGCCCGGCATCATAGACGCGCACCTCCACGCAACGTGGCGCGCCCGCGACGTGCGGCGCCAACTTCAGACGACATCATCGTACAGTATAATAAAATCATTGAGCATTCTCAAGGAGACCCTCTTTGCGGGCGTGACCTCGGCGCGCGACATGGGCGGAGCGGACGCCGGCTTCCGCTTGGCGCTGCAAGAGGGGATCATTCCTGGTCCGCGCCTTTTTGTTTCCATTCTGATGATCTCTCCGACCGGAGGCCATGGCGACCATTTTTTCCCCTCCGGCGTCCGGCTGGCGAAGCGTCCCTGGCTTCCCTCCAACATCGCGGACGGGGTGGACGGCGTCCGCAGGCTGGTGCGGGAAACGCTGTCTCTTGGTGCGGATTTCATCAAACTCTGCGCCAGCGGGGGTATAACTTCCGCCGGCGATGATTTTGAGGACGAGCAGTTCAGCGTTGAAGAAATGGCCGTCGCCGTGCGGGAGGCGGCCGGACGCAAAAAACATGTGGCCGCCCACGCGGAAAATGCCGCGTCCGTCCGCAACGCCCTGGCCGCCGGAGTCCATTCCATAGAACACGGCTGGTTCATGGATGAGGAAAGCGTGGACAGCATGGTCCGCCGGAAGACCTGGTGGGTACCCACTTTGGCTCTTGTGGACCAGAGCCTGAAGTTCCGGGCCAAGAACGCGCAATGGTCGCAGGCTCAGCTTGCCGACGAGGCGAAGGCGGAGGTCCGCATCCTGGCGCGCCAGAAAGAGAGCATCCCATTATGGCGCGAGGCCATCCGCCGGGGGGTGCGCATAGCCTTTGGCACCGACCAGTCGCACCGCCTGCTGACGGGCCGGAATTTGGTCGAGTTGGAATATATGGTTGACTGGCTGGGGATGTCGCCTTTGCAGGCCGTCAACTCCGCTACGGGTGAGGCGGCCCGGTGCATAGGAGTAAGCGACATCGGAGTGCTGGAGGAGGGCAGACGCGCGGATTTTATAGCGGTGCAAGGGGATCCGTTGCGGGATATCCGCATCCTTGGAGATCCGGAGAATGTCAGACTCGTGGTTAAGGACGGCGTGGTGGTGAAAAACACCCTCGCCGCCGCGCAGCGCCAAAGCGCAGGGCCGGGATTTGAAGACGAATCCTTGCCGGGAAGTTCAATTTTTCCAAGTTGAACGGCCCTGAAATTTGAATTGTCTTTGGAGGATACCCATAATGGACTTGCATCCTTTTCTGGTCAGGCCGCTTGTGGAACAGGCGATCCGCGAGGAACTGGGTCCGGGAGACACCACCGGGGGTTTTCTTGTGGATCAGCGGCAAAGGGCCGATGCCCAGATCTATGCCAAACAAGATGGTGTTATCGCCGGGCTGCTGCTGGCGGAAGAATCCATCCGCGCCGTTGATCCGGAGGCCGTGATTAGGCGCGCGGTGCGGGATGGGGATATGGTCAGGGCGGGAGACACTCTGCTCCAGGTGGAAGCCAGGGCCTTTGCCCTGTTCATCGCGGAGCGGGTGGCCCTTGACTGGCTTCAGTATCTTTCGGGCATCGCCACCCGTACGCGCCGCTATGTGGAACTGGTCAGGCCGTATGGAACGCGCCTTACCGACACAAGAAAGGGCGTGCCCGGCTTGCGCGTGCTGCAAAAATACGCCGTGCGCGTTGGCGGGGCGCACAACCATCTGTTCGGCCTCCATAATGCCGTTCTGGTGAAAGACAACCACATCAAGGCTGCCGGAGGCATTGCCGAGGCTGTGCGTCTTCTGCGCTCCAGAGTACAGCATACCTTTAAAATAGAACTGGAATGCGAGACCCTTGAGCAGGTGGAGGAAGCCCTCAAGGCCGGGGTGGAAATTATCATGTTTGATAATATGACGCTGGAAAATATACGTTCGGGAGTAAAACTGGTAGGGGGAAAAGCTGAAATTGAAGCGTCAGGGGGCATTAACGAGACAACCATCGTGCCCATCGCTGAAACAGGCGTTGATATTATTTCCGTTGGAGAAATAACGCACAGTGTCAGGGCCTTGGACATCAGCCTTGATATAGCGGGGATAAAGCCAAGCGCCTTACGCCAAATTGCGGAGAACAAGGCAGGTTTAACTTGAAATTGCTCTAGAGTGGTTCAACTTTTAAAAGTTAAACTGCTCTATAGCATTTTTAACATGGAATTGGAATATTAACAATAACAAATAAAGGGTGGTTGAATAATGAATCGTACAAGATTTTATGTAATAGCAATATTTTTTGTGTTTTTTGCAGGATATGCATTGCCAAGTTTTGCGGAAGAACAAATTCTAAAGATCGGTATTGTACATTCAGTTACCGGAGGTTCTGCCGCTTTGTACGGCATTGAACAGAAAAACGCCATTGAAATGGCTATTGACGAGATCAACGAATCCCGGATGCTGGGAGATATACGGGTGGTGGGCATCCACATGGATGACGGCGCGGACAAGGCCCAGACCGTGAATATTTTTCAGAGGCTGATCAATCAGGACAAGGTACAGGTCATCCTCGGCGCATCTCTGGCCACCCTTTCCTTCGCTGCGGATCCCATAGCGCAGGCGGCCGGAGTGCCCGTCATAGCCAGCTCCAACACAGCGGCGGGCATTACGGATATAGGCAATTACATTTTTCGTACCAGCCCTCCTGAAAATATTCTCTTTCCCGGAGTTCTGGCTTACGCTGAGCGCAAATACAACATCAAGAAGGCAGCTCAGCTTTACGGGATAGACGATCAACTGATGAAGTCGGCCTATCTCATCCACAAAGAAGCCCTGGCCGGAGCGGGTATTGAAGTTCTCCTCAGCGAAACCTTCAACCGCGGGGATGTGGATTTTTCAGCGCAGCTCACCAAGATTAAGGCCGCCGGCCCGGATGTCGTGGTTCTGGGAGCCCTGGCGGAGGAATCGGCCAATATCCTCTACCAGGCGCGCCAGCTCGGCATAGGAGATAATGTTGTATTCCTTGGCGCCAACGCGGCCATTTCCACCAAGCTGTTTGAACTGGCCGGTCCGGCGGCCAACGGCTTTCTCGTGGGGGCGTCCTGGTATGCCGAATACCCCAGTCCGAAAAATCAGGCATTTGTAGCCGCATATGTGAAGCGGTACGGGCACAAGCCGGATGTGTTCGGAGCCCAGGCCTATGACGCCGCCTATATAGTGGCGGAAGCCGTCCGACGGGTGGGCCGGACGGACGACCGCAAAGCCATTCGGGACGCCATTGCCGCCACTCGGGATTTTACGGGCGTTATCGGTAAGCTTTCCTTCAGCGCAACGCGCGAACCCATTGTTACCCCCAAGGTTCTGGAAGCGCGGGGAGGTTCCTTTGTGCCGGCGGAATAAGACATGGAGGCCGAGCTGCAATCAATCTGGTTGCAACCAGGCCTCAACGCGGCAGGATGCAGCCCGGCAGGAGAACTTTGAAGGAGAAACAGCGCTATGACTGTCCTGTTCCAGCAGCTTGTCAACGGGTTTTCTCTGGGGGCCACCTATGCGGTGTTCGCCATAGGTTTCACCATGATTTTCGGTGTGCTTAACCTTCTTAATATGGCGCACGGAGCGGTCTTTATGTGGGGAGCCTACATCGGGCTGGCCTGCGTGGCGGACCTGGGCCTGCCTCTGGCCCTGGCTGTTCCCGCTGCCTTCGTTTTTTCCGGTCTGCTGTCCGTTTCCTATGAGATCGTCATTTTCGGACCATTGAGGAAAAAAGAGGCCCACCGCTGGATAGGGCTTATCGCCAGCCTGGCTATGGCCCGGGGCCTGGTGGCTCTGGCGCAGATGATTTTCGGCACCCACGTTGTCCGCTATCCCACAGTGGGATTGCTGTCCGGGTATATGGAAATGGGCGGCGTCCGGGTGCATACGCTGCAGATTGTGATCTTCGGCATCGCGGTACTCCTGATGGGCGCTCTTGCTTTTATGCTGCAACGCACCAGAATGGGGCGGGCCATCCGGACAGTGGCCTTCAGCCCGCGAGTGGCCGAACTTGCCGGCATTTCCGTCAGGAATACGGCCTTCGCCACTTTTTTCCTTGCCGGGGCGCTGGCCGGGGTGGCGGGCGTCCTCCTGGGCCTCCTGTTTAACGCGGTATCCCCCTTCATGGGGGAAACCATCCTGCTCAAGGGGCTTACTGTGGTTATTCTGGGAGGGCTGGGCAGCGTTCCCGGGGCCATGCTCGGAGGCCTTCTGCTTGGCGTGATTGAGGTTTTCAGCGTCGGCTATGTAAGCTCCGCCTTCCGCGACGCCATAGGCTTCGGGCTTGTGTTCGTCATTTTGCTGATCAAGCCGTCCGGCCTCTTCGGGCAAACGGAGGCCGCGCGGGCATGAACGACCTTTTGGCCGCATACGGCAACCTGATCGACATGATTTTCCTGAACAGCATCATCGCCTATTCCGTATGGCTTACCCTTTCGGCCAACATGTTCTCCATGGCCACAGGCGGTTTTCTCTCCTTGGGCGCCTATACCTGCGTTTACCTTACCATGCAGCACGGCCTGCCTTTTTTTGCCGGGGCGGCGGCCGCCGCTCTCGCGGCAACGGCGGTAGCGCTTATTCTGGGCCTTCCTTTGCTGCGCCTTCGGGGTGATTATTTCGCCCTGGCCACTCTGGCCTTCACCGAGGTTGTCCGAGTTGTGGCGCTCAACTGGGAAAGCGTTACCGGAGGAGCC
This sequence comes from Desulfovibrio sp., assembly GCA_031276785.1. Taxonomy (GTDB): domain Bacteria; phylum Desulfobacterota; class Desulfovibrionia; order Desulfovibrionales; family Desulfovibrionaceae; genus Frigididesulfovibrio. Next base: position 40,863 of record JAISMK010000069.1, read on the forward strand.
CTCGGGATCTTCAATATCCCGAAATACACCGACACGGCGGTTCTGCTGATCGTCTTCGTCCTGGCGGTCTACTTCTGCTGGGCGCTGGAGCATTCCCCGGAAGGCCGCGCGCGGCGGTCCATGCGCAGGGATGAAACGCCCGCGGCCGCCATGGGGGTCAATATTTTCACCCACAAGCTCGCCCTTTTTGCCGCCAGCGGTTTTTTGGCCGGTCTCGCGGGAGCTCTTGCCGGGCATCTGAATTACTTTATCGGCCCCAATGACTTCGGCTTGATGCGGACCATTGACGCTCTGGCCTACCCGATCCTGGGCGGAGTGAATTCCCTTGCCGGTCCGGCCCTGGGCGCGGCCGTGTTTACGATTTTTCCTGAATTTTTGCGTTTTTCCAACCAGATGCGCGAAATTATCCTGGGAGCGGTTTTCGTACTCGCGGTCCTCCTTCTTCCCAACGGACTGACGTCCTTCCGCGGGTTTCGGGGCAGCCGGCGGCGGGAGCGCCGGATGGGCGTCAGGGAAAAGGGGGGCGGATGAACGCTCTTTTGTCCGGGGAGGGGATCACCAAGCATTTTGCCGGGGTAACGGCCTTGTCCGGATTTTCCTTTGAGGTCCCGTCCGGGGCGATAACCGGGGTGATCGGTCCCAACGGCTCCGGCAAGACGACCCTGATGAATATCATTACCGGGCTGTACCGGGCGGATCGGGGAGATCTGTTTTTCGACGGCCGGAATATCACCGGGCTTCCCCCGCACCGTATTGCTGCCCTGGGCATTGCCCGTTCCTTTCAAAACATCCGCCTGTTTTCCGACCAGACGATTCTGGAAAATGTGCTGCTCGGCACCCATCTCCACCGGCAGGCCGGTATTGCCGACATTCTGCTGCGCCTGCCCCGGCTGCGCAGGGAGGAACGGGCGGCGGAATCCTTTTGCCGGGAGCTTTTGGAGCGTTTTGAGCTCAAGCATCTGGCGGAACATCCGGTGGGGCGGCTTTCCTACGGCGACAGGCGGCGCGTGGAGATTGTCCGCGCCCTGGCCCTGCGTCCCCGCCTGCTCCTGCTGGACGAGCCCGCCGCCGGGATGAACGCCACGGAAAAACTGCGCCTTGCCGGGCTGATCCGCCGGATACGCGATGAGCGCATCAGTATTTTGCTGATTGATCACGACATGGAGATGGTAATGCGTTTATGCGACAGCGTGACAGTATTGAATTTCGGGAAAAAACTGGCCTCCGGGCTGCCCTGCGAGATACAGGGCAACCCGGCTGTGCGCGAAGCGTATCTCGGCCTGGAGAGCTGACATGCTTGAAGTGCGCGAAGTCCATGCCGGCTATGGAAAGACGGAGGTTTTGCGCGGTGTTTCCCTGAGTGTAAAAGAAGGGAGCATCGTGGCCCTTGTCGGCGCTAACGGCGCCGGCAAAACCACCATTATGGCGGCCATTACCGGGCATGTTCCCGTCAGTTCGGGGCAAATCCGTTTTCAGGGCGAAAATATCGCGGGGATCCCCGCCCATCAGGTGGTGGTCAGGGGAATCAGCCTTGTGCCGGAAGGACGGCAGGTGGTGTCGCCCTTGAGTGTTGAGGAAAACCTGTTTTTGGGCGCGCATACCCGGGGCAAAAAGGAGGCCGCGGAGAGCCTTGACAGGGTTTTTTCCTGGTTTCCCCGTCTCCGTGAGCGGCGCGCGCAGAAATCCGGCTCCCTGTCCGGAGGGGAACAGCAAATGCTGGCCATAGGCCGCGCCATGATGGCGAAGCCGAAACTTCTGTTGCTGGATGAGCCTTCCATGGGGTTGGCGCCCCTGGTGGTATCAGAGGTTTTCCGCTTTATCCGGAAGCTGAACGAGGAAGGAACAACGGTCTTTCTCGGGGAGCAAAACGCAAGAAAAGCGCTGGGCATGGCGGAATACGCCTATGTGCTGGAAGACGGGGAGCTGATTATGGAAGGTCCGGCCCGGCGGTTGCTCTCGTCTGAGCAGGTTGTGGAAGCCTACCTCGGCGGCGCCGGCGACGGGATTTAGAGCAATTTCAAAGTGAAATTGTTCTAATAGGCGCGGTTTCTGTCCAGGCGGCGGGCCATTTCGTTGGCGTAGCGGATGCCCAGGCGGTCGGCGTTTTCCCGGGCCCAGTCGGTGAGGTGGGTGGTTCCGGCGGGAAGGGCGCCGGGCACATGCAAGAGGCCGGCCATGAGGCCTCGGATTTCATCGCGGGTTACGAAAACGTCGCCCATCAGCTTGCCCACAAGCATGGAGGCCGGGTAGCCGAGCCAGAAAGGCAGGGGGAGAAAGAGGCGTTTGCGGCCGATAATCGCGCTCAGCCTCCGTAGCCATTCCCTGTAGGTGAAGTCCTCCGGCCCCAGAGCGGTTAGTGTGGCGTCCGCGCGCGAGCCGCCCTGTTCGCACAGCAGAGCGGCCAGATCGTCCACATAGATGGGCTGCATCCGGTAGGAGCCGTCGCCGAAGACGCCGATCACCGGCATGCGGCGCAATGTCCAGACAATGTTGTTGATGAGGACATCCTCCAGGCCGAAGATCACGGCCGGGCGGAGGATGGCATGGGACATGCCGGATTCCCTTAAGGCCCGCTCCAGGCGCCCTTTGCCGCTGTAGTAGGGCAAAGGGGATCTCTCGTCGGCGTTGGCGACGCTGACGTGAACCACGCGTTCCACTCCGGCGTCCTTGGCCGCCCGGAAGAGGGCCAGGGTATTGTCCTCGGCGTTGGCGTGAGTGAAGAGGTGGTGGGGGAAGCGCACCCAGTAGGTATTGTACAAAACTTGCACGTCCTGCAGGGCCTCGGCCAGGACGCCGGGCCTGTCGAAAGCCAGAGGGCGGACTTCCACGGCGTTGCTGAAGGGATGGGGGCGGCCGGGGGAATTGGTGAGAGTTACGACCTGCCGTCCGGCCTTGAGCAGGCGGGCGGCAAGGTACTTCCCGCTGAAGCCGAAGGCCCCGGTGACGGCGTGTCTGGCGCGCGCGCTCATGCGGAGGGATGCCCCTGTTCCTGCCTGGCGCGGCGTTCCCCCAGAGGCGGCTGATCCGCAGCCCGGGCCGCGGATGGACCTGTCTGCCGCCGTGCTGGCGGTTTCCTCAAGATTCGCGGCATAGTCCGAGCCTCCCGGAGGAGTCTTCGGCCTGTTTCCGGCCTGTAGGGGCGGAGCTGGTCTTTTGTTTCGCCATTATTTCTGCCCGGCTGCGGGGTTTCGATGACTAAGCCCGAGAATATAGGACTTTCAAAGGCGTGTAAAGAATGGTATAGCGGACCTCGCGTTCCTAGGAGATTTGCGGTGTCGTCACTTTTTGACTGAGGAGCGGCATGAAAGAGACAGTCAACCCCTTGCGTCTCCGACTGGAAAAAGCCTTTTTGCGGCTGGGTTTCGGCATGAGGGCGAAACTCATCGGCCTTTTTGTAATCATCAAGGTGCTGCCGCTGATCCTTCTGGCTTTTCTGGCTTGGCATCAGTCGCGGGAACTGGGGGACGGACT
>JAISMK010000108.1 GCA_031276785.1 Desulfovibrio sp.
TCGGGCGAACTATGCCGGGGCTTAACCCCCGCCGCGCCGCTGGCTTAACGGTGGGCAAATCCCGCCTACAAGCATTTCGCGGCAAGGATTTGCGAGCAAATCCTTGCAGAGCAGTCCAACTTTTAAAAGTTAAACTGCTCTAAATGTTACAGCGCGCTATGTTTTTTCTCCGAATCCGGGGATGAAGGCACGGCGTTCGCACCAGCGGAGCAGCCAGGTGGCCAGGGTGACCAGGGCCAGATAGTACAGGCCGGCAGTGAAATAGATTTCCGTGTAGTTGAAGGTGCGGCTGGCGAGTTCCTTGGCTGTGCCGGTAAGCTCGATGAAGGTGAGCAGATAGGCCAGGGAGGAATATTTGATGAGGTAGATGATTTCGTTGCCGCAGCCCGGCAGGGCCCGGCGCAGAGCCTGGGGCACGGCCACGGCCACGGCCATGTCCAGAGTGGAGAAACCCAGGGAGTAGGCGGCCAGGATCTGCCCCCTGCGGATGGAGAGCAGGGCGCCGCGGATGTACTCCGAGTGGTATGCGGCGCTGCACAGGACAAAACCCAGAACGGCCGCCTGGTAGGGGGAGAGGCGGATTTGCAGCCACTGGGGCAGGGCGTAATAAAGAAAATAGAGCTGCAGGAGGAGGGGCACGCCGCGCAGGAGGGCCACATAGCCGTCAGCGGCCCGGCGCAGGGGAATGGGCGCGTATACGCGCGCGACTCCCACGGCCACCCCGGCCATGAAGCCCAGAACGGCGGAAGGGAGGATCAGGGACAGGCTGAACACAAGGCCCTCGTTCAAGGCGGGGATGAGCCTGTGCCAGAAAAATTCCGCGCTTAACACGGGGAACTTACCGCCCGGAGCCGGCAGAAGAAATCTCTGGTGCGGGTGCGGCAGGCGGGGGCCAGCAGATCCTCCGGCGCGCCGCGTTCAATGATCGCTCCTTTTTCCATGAACAGGATTTCCGTGGCCAGGGCGCGGGCGAAGTCCATGTGGTGGGTGGCCAGGACCATGGTCATGCCGTCGGAGGCCAGGTTTTCAATGATGGAGAGGACTTCTCCCACCAGTTCCGGGTCCAGGGCGGAGGTGGGCTCGTCCAGAAGGATGACCTGGGGATCCATGGCCAGGGCGCGGGCTATGGCCACGCGCTGTTTCTGGCCGCCGGAGAGTTCCGCCGGATAGAGGCCGCTGCGCCGGTCCAGGCCGACGCGTTCCAGTTCCTTCATGGCGCGTAAGGAGGCCTCGTCTTTGGACATGCCCTTGACCTTGCGCAGGGCGATGCTCACGTTTTCCCGGGCTGTAAGGTGATCGAACAGGTTGAAATCCTGAAAGATCATGCCCACGCTCTGGCGCAGGAGGTGGAGTCCGGCCTTGTCCCGGGGGTTGACGGTTCTCCCGTTCAGGCGGACGGCCCCCGCATCCGGGGGAATAAGATAGTTGATACATTGCAGGAGGGTGCTTTTGCCGGCACCGGAGGGGCCGATCAGGACTTTCATCTCCGCCTGGCGCAGGGCAAAGGAGATATTGTTCAGAATACCCCTGCCGCCCAAGGCTTTACTTACGCCTTCCACTTCCAGAACAAAGGCGGCGGGAGCGGGCGGAGCTGGAGAAGAAGGGTTCATTCGTCCCGGCCTCAGGGATGGGTATAGCCGGGGATGCGCAGCGCCTTTTCCAGAAGACGCAGGAGACGCACTCCCAGGAGGGTGATGAGAAAATAGAGAAGGGCCGCCGTGGCGTAAAAGGCTGTGAATTCCTCCGTGGTGGTGGCCATGGCCTTGGTCCGGAACATGAGTTCCATGGTGCCCAGCACGGAAACCAGCACGGAATCCTTGAGCAGAATGGAATACTCGTTGGACCAGCCGGGAATTGACAGGCGCAGAGCCTGGGGGAGCAGGATGGCGGCAATGGCGCTGAAATCGTCCATGCCCAGGGCGCGCGCGGCCTTCAACTGCCCGGCGGGCAGGGAGTTTATGGCTCCCCGGAAGATCTGGCTCTGGTAGGCCGCGCTGGTCAGGCCGAGTACCAGGCAGGATGCCGGGAAGGCGGAAAGGTCCAGACCCAGGGCAAAACAGATGCCGAAATAGAAAAGGTAGAGCAGCACCAGAATGGGCACGCCCCGAAAGAACCAGACATATATCCTTACGGCGAAGCGCACGGGGGCCGGGCCGTAGATTTGCAGCACGGACAGGGGGACGCCCAGAACGAGGCCCAGCAACATGGCGCAGATTACTGTGCCGATGGTGATCAGGGCGCCCGTGAGCAGGGAGGGCAGAGCGCCCTGGATGATGATCAGGCTTGCGGTCATGGTTTTCCAGGAAGTTCCGCGTCCCGGAAGGCTGGACCTTCCTCCGGCCGCAACCCGGCGCGCGGCGCCCGGCTGATCATTGCCCTCTGCTGAAATACTTGATCTTCAGCTCTTCCCAATAGGGATCCTGCATGAGCAGGGCATAGCCCTTGTTGATGATTTCCAGCAGGGCGGCGTCCTCCTTGCGGACAGCCACGCCGAAATCGTCCTGCTCGGCGAATTCGCCCACAATCTTGACGGCTTTTTTGCCCTTGTGGATGGCTTCCTCAGCCGGGGCTGAATCCATGGCCGCGCCGTCAAGGCGGTTGTTAAGCAGATCCTGGATGGCCAGGTACGCGGCATCGTAATACTTGAGGGAATAATTCCAGCCATTTTTGCCGGCTCGTTCTCGCAAATACTCGGCTTCATTGGTGCCGCTCTGAACACCCAGGGTTTTTCCCCCGGAGAGCAGCTCGGAAGCCGTCAGGGAGCTGTCCTGGCGGATCAGGAGATATTTGCGGATTTTCCAGTAAGGCTGGGAAAAATTGACCCGTTCCCGGCGTTCCGGGGAAATGCTCATGCCCGAACAGATCATATCAATCTTTTTCGCCAACAGGCTGGGAATGATGCCGTCCCAGTCCATGGCCTGGTGTTTGACGACAAAACCCATCTTTTGGGCAATCCAGTTCATGGAGTCCACGTCAAAGCCGCTGGGCTCAAGCTTTTCGTTGAGAAAAGCGAAGGGTGGATAGTTGGGGTCAATGCCGTTGACGTATGTCTGGCCGGCCAGGGCGGTTCCGCCCGCCAGGCCGAGGGCCGCGACGCAAGAAAGAACAAGCGATTTCAGGATCATCTTGGCATTTCTCTGTTAGAGATCTTGGAGCGGTTTCGCTTTGAGCTGGTTGCTTGACGAGGAGCGAAGCCCGCCTGCAATCATTTCGCGGCAAGGGTTTGAAGGCGGATCTTGCCGGGCGGTCCAGCTTTTTCAAAGTTGAACCGCTTCTGGGTCGGCCTAAGGTCGGCCTTAAGGATTGAAGCGGTTCTGCCTGTATAGCAGATGGGAGGGAAGAGCGCAAGGTGGATTGTCCGGCCTGAAATTTCCGGCCGGAGCTTGACAAGGTTTCGGGCTTTGCATATAGTTCACTCATCTTTTTATCCGAGGACAACAGGCATGGTTTTTTTCTCTTGCGCCGCGTGGCCTTTTGCTGTGGAAAGTGAAGCCTTTCAAGGCTTTTACTTTTATTTTTGGCAGGCCGGCGGCAGGGGGTGATCATGCTGTAAGCGGATAAGAGGCAAAAGGCAGCGTCAACCCAGGGCCGCAGGCAAACCGCCGGCGGCCCTTTTTTCTGCGCCGGCTGTCTGGGCGTCTGGCGTTCGCGCCGTCCGGCCAATTTCAGAATGCAATTGGCCGGGGAAAGTTTTTCCCACTAGGAGCCTGTCGGACAATAGTTTCAAAAAGTATTATACTTTTGCAATAGTTTTCTATATAATATTTTGAAACAATTGCAAAAAGAGGGTTTACGACAATGGCTTTTATCCAGGCT
>JAISMK010000002.1 GCA_031276785.1 Desulfovibrio sp.
CTCTTTTTTCTCCTTACGGGCCATGTACCCTCTGCCTTGTCAAAAGAAAAAGTCCTGATGGACACAGATATGGAGGACTCATTTGACGATGGCGTAGCCATGGTTTTGTTGGCCAACGCGCGAGGTGTGGACTTGGTGGGGGTGACGACGCTCAGCGGCAACTACTGGGTGGCGGAAAGTGTCGCCTCCGCCATACGTCAGCTTGAAATTGAGAGCAAAAGCTTCATCCCGGTGGCGGCCGGCCTTGCTTCTCCCTTGCACCCCAATAGGCGTGAACTGTTTGCCTTGGAGCGCAAGCTGCTTGGCGCGGGGCATGACTCATGGGTGGGTTCCTTCGGCCTGCCCGAGCCCAAATCCTGGCAGGAGGTTTATACAAAAAGGTATGGTATCGCCCCGACAACCAAACCAATAGACAAACACGCGGTGGACTTCATCATTGACTCGGTCAGGGCCAACCCCGGCCAAATAACTATTGCCGCCACTGGTCCCTGCGGCAACCTGGCTTTGGCCATCAGAAAAGCCCCGGACATCATCCCCCTGATTAAACGGGTGGTGTACATGGGAGGTTCTTTCTACAAGCCTGGCAACATCACGCCCGCGGCGGAATTTAACTGGTTTTTTGACCCCGAAGCGGCCAAAATGGCAGTACACGCGCCATTCAAGGAGCAAATCATAGTAGGGCTGGATGTGTGCGAAAAGATCGTCTTCCGGCGCGCGCACTATGACCGGCTGCTGCAAACCCTGGGCAAGAGCGGGCAGGCTCAATTGTTGCGCACTTCCTTTGTGGGGCAAAGTTTTGAAAAAAACCCGGACTTTACCTTTTTTGTCTGGGACGTGCTTGTTTCGGCTATCATCATTGATCCTTCAATAATCATCAGGGAGGAAAATGTCTTTATTGACGTGAATGACCAGTACGGACTCTCCTACGGGCAATCTCTTGCCTACCGGGAAGTGGCCCCTGCCGGGGCGCAACGCGCCCGTATTATTTTGGATATTGATGAACAACGCTTCTGGGACATGCTTAACGACAAAACATACTGGGCTTCGGCTCGGCAGTAAAACGCGCTGTGCGCGGAGGAAATTCAAATCCCTGTTTCCACAACTGTAAGTTCACTCCAGGCCAGCACTGAAGGAAAGTTTATCATTGTAGACAAAGCGCCGAGCTAAATGGGCAAATATCCATGCAACGGATATGCGGTTTGCCTGCAAGGCGTTTCAAGTCGTTTGCAATACCGGATTTTTATACATGAAGGAGGTAAAAAATTACGAATCTTTTTTCGACATGACCCTCGTAGCCAGGGCGATCATTTCCACCAGCGTGTCTTGAGCCTCATCTGATAACGGCTGCAAAAGATAGGCGATAGTTGAAGCTCTGTCTGTAGCCTTGTCGTCAATCCCGCGAAACAAGTCAGCGACGCTGCAATGCAGGGCGTTGGCTATATCTGGCAACCTCCCCATTTTGGGCGAAAAACGTCCTTTCTCCATCCTCGACAGGGTATCTGTGGCTATGTCCAGAACGCCCGCCAATTCTTCCTGAGTCATTCCCGCCCTTCGCCTTCTGTCCGCTATGGATTCTCCCAGGATTTGGGCCAGTTCCTTTTCCCGCATCGTTTCCTCACGTGAGAATATTTCTTTTATCATTATTCTCACGAAAAGGAGCGGGGATTAACGGAGAAAAACATCTATAACTTGACGTTTTACTCCCAAGGGGGTAAAAGGACTTTCCGCTGCTCTCATTGCCTGGAGCAGAGCGCTTTCCGCTTCTTTAACCTCTAATCAGAGAAAGGATGGAAATTATGAAAAAGCTGATTTGTTTTACGGTGTTAGCCTCCATGCTGCTTGTGCCCGCGCTGGCTGTGGCTGCGGATCAAATCGGTATTTATGTCGCTCCCAAATTCATTTACGGCTACGCGCGCGGCAACGATGCCAAGGCCACGGACTCCGCTGTCGATGGTTCTTGGAGTGACACCTACACGTTCAAGATCGCCGGAATGGACACTTGGGGCGGTTCTCTTGCTCTTGGCTATGATTTCCATAAAAAGTTCGACATCCCTCTCCGCGCTGAAATTGAATATGCCCTGTTTGCCGACACGGAATCAAAATCGACAGAGTATTCTGAATCGTCACATTTGGGGGTTTCTACTTGGAATAAAACCAGCCATAAACTTACCTTGGGCATTCAGACCTTATTTTTGAACGCGTATTATGACTTCAGAAACAGTTCCTCTTTCACCCCCTATGTTGGGGCGGGTATAGGCATGGCCTTTATTGACGCGAAATATAAATATAAAGAATCATATTCAGATGATGATCCTTGGACCGAAACCGCGGGCAAAAACTCGACCACAAATTTCGCCTGGAATATCGGCGGCGGCGTTGCCTATGACATCAACGAGTATTTGGCCGTCGATCTTGGGTACAGGTTTGTCGGGCTGGGCGAAGCAAAAACTAAGAAAACTTCTTTTTACGATGAGAATGGAGATCTTGACAACACTCGCAGGGGCAAAGTCAGCGATCTCTATGCGCATCAGGTTGCCCTTGGCCTCAGGGTGACTTTTTAGAGTGGATATTTCAAGAAATTTCAAATAGATATCATTGCCAGAGCAGTCCAACTTTGAAAAAGTTGGACTGCTCTGCAAGTATTTGCCTGCGAATCCTTGCCGCGAGATGGTTGCTTAACGGCGAGCTTTGCTCGCCGTTAAGCAACCATCTCAAAGCGAAATTGCTCCAGCCGGCAAGGCTGCAATGCAGGGCGCTGGCAATATCCGGCAACCTCGCCAACGGCCAGGGTTTGACTTCTGGCGGCCTTGACCCCCATTATTTTACCGCGTATGCTGGCGGTGGAAGTCACGCGCCAGTTCCTTTTTTAGGATTCCGCAAACGGGTCGGCGCCGGGCCGGAGCCGCGGGGGGACGGGCGCCGGCGGGGAAAGGCGCGCAACGCGCGGGGGATGTTCCCGCCGCGGCCCTGCCTCTGTAACCTCATCTTGTTCCTCATACTCCTGCCGCCATGCCGTACCTGCACGATACCTTCTCTCTCCTTCCGGCTGTTTCCGGCGCGATCCTCATCCTGGCCGGCTTCGCCCTTGCCTGGCGGGGACGTGGCGGCCCCGCCGCCGCGCTTGCCGGTCTTACTCTGGCCGACGCCGGCTATCTGGCGGCCGGGGCTGGCTTTGGCGGCTCCGCCGGCGTCACGGGAGCGGTCCTTCTGGCGGCTTTCAACGGCGCCGCCCGGCTGCTCTCCCTGCTGTGTCTTTTGCGCCTTCAGGCCCATGCCCGCGGCCTCCACAACGGAATTCTCACGGGCATAGGCAGGGAAAAGCCCCTGGCTTCCCTGCTGTTCAGTCTGGGTATGTTCGCGGCGCTGGGCGTTAGCCCCTTCCTCACGCCCGACGCCAAGCCCTTCATCCTCCTCGCCGGCATAGCCTCCCAGCAGGCGCTGCTCCCGGCCCTGCTCACTCTGGGCAACGCCGCCATGGCTGTTTTTACTCTGCTGGCGGTGCACGGTATCTGGATGAAAGGACCATATCGTCCGGAAGACGCGGACATGGGCCTTGAGGCGCGGTCCTTGCGCCTGCCGCTGTTGCTGGCCGTCCTGCTGGCCCTTATGGGCATTTTCGGGCATAGTCTGGCGTGGCTGGCGGCCTCCCTCGTCCGCGCAGGAGGCGAAGTCCCGCCTGAGTTCGCCCCCAGTTGGCATCCGGCGGTTTTTCTGCTCTATGCCGGGGCCTTCGGCGTCTTCATCCTCGGCCGGTTCAGCCTCCGCCTGCGCGACCTGACGGCGGTTCTTCTGCCCGCCCTGGCCCTGCTTCTGCTGTTCACGGACGGCGCCCTGGCCCCTCTGGCCCGCTTTTTCGCCCTCATCTCCACCGGCGTCGGGCTGCTGGTCGCCCTCTATTCCTGCGGCTACATTCACGCTGAACGCAGCAACGCCTACTTTTTCTTTCTTCTTCTCATGTTCGGCTCCCTGGCAGGAGTGGCCGTTGCCGACACGCTGGGCGGCTTTTTCGTCTTCTGGGAGGTGATGACTCTCAGCTCTTATGTGCTGGTGGCCTGGGAGGACACGGATCAAGCCCACGCCGCGGCTAAGAAATATTTTCTCATGTGTAGCGTGGCCGCGGCCTTCATGCTGCCCGGCCTGCTGCTGTTCCAGGCGTGGACAGGTTCTCTGGCCGTGCGCGAGCTGGCCTCCGCCTCCCTGGCCCTGCCTCCGGCTGCGGCCGCCCTGGCCGCGCTGCTTGTTCTGGTGGGCTGCGGCGTCAAGGCCGGCCTGTTTCCAGGGCATAGCTGGCTGCCTGACGCGCACCCGGCGGCCCCTTCCTCCATTTCGGCTCCCCTTTCCGGCGTCCTGACCAAGGCCGGCATTTTCGGCCTTTTTCAGATTTTCCTGGTGGTTCTCGGCCTGGGCGCCGTTTCCGGCGCACAGGGGACGCAGGGCGTGTCTTTTGCCGGTTGGGCGCTTACTGCTCTGGGCATCATGACCATGGTGTACGGGGAACTCATGGCCCTGCGGCAGACTGATCTGAAGCGGCTGCTGGCCTATTCCACCATGGGGCAGGTCGGAGAAATCTGCATGACCCTCGGTCTGTGCACCTGGCTGGCTGCCGCCGGCGCCCTCCTGCACGTCCTGAACCACGCCGTGATGAAGGATCTGCTCTTCCTGTGTTCCGGCGCCCTGATCCTGCGGGCTGGGACGCGCAATCTGGCGGATCTGCGCGGGTTGGGCAAGGCCATGCCCTTTACCGCCACCTGTATGGTCATCGGCCTCATTTCCATTCTGGGGCTACCGCCCTTCGCCGGGTTCATGAGCAAGTTTCTGATGCTCTACGCCCTTGCCGGAGAGAATCCGTTGCTGGCGGGGCTGATGCTCCTGGCCAGTCTGGCCGGATGCATCTATTACACCCGTATTATCCGAACCCTTATTTTTGAGCCCTATCAAGGTCCGAAGCTGGAGGAGGCGCCTTTGTCCATGCGCATCCCCTTGGCCACTCTGGCGGCCCTGTGCGTCGTTTTTGGCCTCTTCCCCCAACTGGCCCTGGAGCAGATGGTTCTGCCCGTTCTGAACGGCCTGGCCGGAGCGCGGGTCATGGAGGCCCAGGCCGTGCCTTCTCTGGCGGTTATCTGGCCTTCCCATTCCTTGCTGTTGCTGCTGGGTTCCCTGGCGCCTGTCCTGTTGCGGCGCAACCCCCGTCTGGCCGGGCAGGCCGCCGCCTTGATTCTGGGGCTTGCCGCGGTGCTGGTGCTGTTTGACTACGGCCGCCTGGACACTCTTTCCTTCCTTTTCGCCCTCATCATCACGGTGATTGGCTGCGCGAACATGATCTATTCCGTGGGCTACCTGGATCACAGCCATACGCAGTGGCGCTTTTACGCCTTTTTCCTGTGCATGGCCGCCGGCCTGACCGGGGTCGCGGTGAGCGTGGATATTTTCAGCTTCTTCCTGTTCTGGGAAATTATGAGTTCCTGGAGCCTGTATTTCGTCATTGTCCATGATGAGAACGAAGCCGCTCTGCGCGAGGGCTTCAAGTACTTTTTCTTCAATGTGCTGGGCGCGGCTTTTCTCTTTCTGGGCGTGATTCTGCTGATCCAATGGAGCGGCGGGAGCGGGTTCGATCTGGTGCGGGCGGCTCTGCCCGGACTTGCCGGCTGGCAGCTTGCCCTGGTGATGGCCCTGATGGCTGTAGGATTTGTAATGAAGGCGGCGCAACTGCCCTTCCGCATTGACATTCAGATGCACCCGGCCACCGCGCCCACGCCGGTTTCCGGCTATATTTCCTCCGTTCTGCTGAAGAGCGCCATTTTCGGGCTGGTCAAGCTGTTCCTGCTGCTGGGCGGCGGACTGTATCTTTCCGTGGCCTTCTCCGGCTTCAGCCTCAGCCACATCATGGCGGCGGTGGTCTGGATCGGCGGCGTCACCATTGTCATGGCCGCGGTTTTCGCCGTTTTCCAGACCGACATCAAGCTGGTCCTGATTTATTCCACCGTGAGCCAGCTTGGGTACATGGTGGCGGGTGTGGCCCTGGGCACCTCTCTGGGGGTTGCCGGGGGCCTGCTCCATCTGATCAATCACGTCTTTTTCAAGGATCTGCTCTTCCTGGTGGCAGGGGCCATCATTGTGCGCACGCACCGCCAGTCCATGAACGAGCTGGGCGGCCTGGGAGTGAAAATGCCCGCCACTCTGGCCCTGTTCAGCATTGGCGCTGTCTGCGTCATTGGCCTGCCGCCAAGCAACGGCTTCACCTCCAAGTGGATCATCTACCATGCCCTGATGGAACAGGGCTATGTGGCTGTGGCCATCCTTTCCCTGGTGGGTAGTGTCCTCACTCTGGCCTATTTCGCCAAGATGCTGCACAGCGCTTTTCTGGGACAGCCCGGACCGGAGTTGGAAAAGGTCACTGAGGCGCCGCGGATTATGTTGCTGCCCATGGCTTTTCTGGCGGCGGGCTGTGCGCTTACCAGCCTGTTCCCCGGCCTTGTGCTGGCCCCGCTGAACTCTGTGTTGGCGGAGCTGGATCTGGCCAGGCTGGATGTGGCGCTCTGGGGCATTAACTCCGGACGCGGGGCCTGGAACGCCACACTGACGGCCCTGCTCTTCGCCGTCGCCTGGATTACCGCCGCCCGTCTGCTCAAACGCTTTAACGCCAGGGAACGCGTGACGGACATTCACTCCTGCGGCATTCCCCCGGCCGATCTGAACATGCGGACCAATCCCGGAGATCTGTACAGCGCCCCAGTCAGCCTGTGGAAGCGCTGGCGCGGCAAACAGTCAGCAAGTGAAGCGTAGATCATGCAGGATCTTTTTTCCTCCCTCTCCCTGGCCGGCTGGGCGCTTTTCCATCTTCTGATCTTTCCTGGCGGGCTGTTTGCATTGAGCGCCGGTCTCCTCTTCAAGGGTCTGGACAGAAAGTTTGAGGCCAGGCTCCAGCGCCGGGTGGGGCCTCCTGTTGTTCAGCCTTTGTTGGACCTGGTGAAACTTGCCGGCAAGGAATCCATGCTGCCGGAAACAGCCCACCGGACCATCTTTCATGTAGCGCCGCTGCTCGGACTGGTGGGCATGGCGGTCTGCGCCGCTCTTCTGCCTGTGCCGGGGGCCTACGGCGGTCTGCCCGGCATGGGAGATATGCTGGTCTATTTTTACCTGCTGCCCCTGCCGGCGGTGGCCCTGATCCTGGCAGGCTCATCTTCCAGTTCTCCCTTCGGCGCCTTGGGTTTTTCCCGGGAAATGACCATCATGTTCGCCTATGAAATTCCGTTGCTCATGGTCATTCTGGCCGTGGCCCTGAAGGTGGGCCAGGGCCAGGCGGCGGAGTTTTCCCTTGGGGCCATTGTGGCCTATCAGCTGGAAAACGGGCAGTTCGGCTTGCACTGGGCGCTGCTCCCGGCCTTTCTGGCTTACCTGGCCTTTCTGCCCGGCACCATGGGGGTTCCGCCCTTTGACATTCCCGAGGCGGAGACGGAGATTGTTGAAGGCCCGCTGCTGGAATATTCCGGGGCGTCCCTGGCCTGTTTCCAACTGGCAGGAGTCCTGAAGAGCATTGTGGTGCTGGGCCTGGGCGTGATTCTGTTCTTTCCGGGAACCGTTCCGGGAGGCGCGGCGCTTAATGTGATTTGGTTTTTGGCTAAATGTCTGCTCTTGATGTGCGTTTCCCTGACTTTGGTAAAGGCGGCCTGCGGACGTTTCCGCGTGGAGCAGGCTTTTTCCTTTTATTTGAAATATCCCGCCGGCCTGGCAGCGTTGAGTTTGATCCTGGTGTGGGTCAGCCTGTAACAAGGAAGGCGTGTATGGCTTTTTTCCCTTCCATTACCGTGCGTTCTCCCTGGCTGTACCGGATCAACGCGGGATCCTGCAATGGTTGTGATGTGGAACTCGCCACCACGGCCTTCATTCCCCGTTTTGATGTGGAACGACTGGGGTGCAAGTATTGCGGCAGCCCGCGCCACGCGGACATTGTTTTTATCACCGGGCCGCTGACTCTGCGGGTACGGGACAAGGTGCTGCGGGTCTGGAATGAGATTCCCGAGCCCAAGATCACCATTGCCGTGGGCATCTGTCCCATCAGCGGCGGGGTGTTCCGGGGGGGGCATTCCATTGATGGCCCCGTGGATCGCTATATTCCAGTGGATGTGAATGTCCCGGGCTGTCCGCCGCGGCCGCAGGCCATTATGGAAGGAGTGCTGCTGGCGCGGGATCTGTGGCTCCAACGTCTGGAGGAAGGTAAGGCCGGGAAGGCCGAGGCTGCCTATGCCGCTATTTCTTAAAATCCTCGCCCGGAATCTGCTTCAGGGACCGGCCACCGAACCTTTTCCCTATCAGGAGGCGACCACTCCGCAAAGACTGCGCGGGCGGGTGGAGTTGAATGCCGATCTCTGCGTGGGCTGCGGCATCTGCCGCCATGTCTGCCCCGGCGGAGCCATCCGCATTGAGCCTGACGCGGAACGGGCGGGTTACTCCTTTTCCATATGGCACAATACCTGCGCCCTGTGCGCTTCCTGCCGGCATTTCTGTCCCACCGGAGCCATCAGCCTTAGTACTGACTGGCACAGCGCCCATCGCCAGACGGAAAAATACAGCCATGCCGCGCATTACTATGTGCCCTATCTGCGTTGCGCCGACTGCGGGGCGCCTCTGCGCCTGCTGCCGCCGGCCCTGGCGGCCCGCCTGTATGCCCACAGCCCGGTGGATATGGCCAGGATCATCAAGCTCTGTCCGAACTGCCGGCAAATAGCCGCCGCCAGCCGGGAAGGAGAAAGATATGGAACAGGCGGAACGGGAAAATAACCAGCGGGACATAGTGGACGCCAAGATACGGGAGGCTCTTTCCCTTGTTCCCGTCTGGACGGAAAATGCCTACGGCAATACCTTCGGCTGGCTGTTCCTGCCCGGACCTGAACGGCTGACGGGCGCCGCCAGGGCTCTGGCCGAGCTCAGGGCGCGGCTGTGCACGATATCCGCTTACGCGGAACAACGGGACGACCGGGAGAAAAAGCGCGGCATTGCCTATCATTTTGCTTTGGGAGGGATGCTTTTTACTGTTAGCGTGCGCATTTACAATCCTCAAACTCTGGAAAAACTGCCCGTGCCGTCAATCACCCCCTGGTTCCGCAACGCTGACTGGAATGAGCGCGAATTTAAGGAAATGTTCAACATCGACATCATCGACCACCCCAATACCCGCCGTCTCTTTCTGGATGAGCGCCTGGACGCGGGGATCATGACCAGCCTGATTCCTTTTTCCACCCTGCTGCACAGCGCCGGCAGCCAGGATCTGTGGGAAAGGGTCATGGCGGAAAAAACCGGCATTGCCCCTCAAGGGGAGAGCGGCGAAAAAATCCCGGAACCGGCCTTCACCCCGGTGCGGCTGGGCGGGACGGTCGCGCCGCCTGAGTCAGGCGCAAAGGAATAAAAATGAGCGAGACAACAGCCCCAGCCGCCCTGAAACATTTTACCCTGCCCATCGGCCCCTTGCATGTGGCCCTGGAAGAACCCATGTATTTTAAGCTGGACCTGGACGGAGAGAGGGTCCGGGGAGTGGACATCACCGCCGGGCATGTACACCGGGGCATGGAGGCCCTGGCATCCAGGCGCAACTTTTTTCAGAACGTTGTGCTGACGGAACGGGTCTGTTCCCTGTGTTCCAACAGCCACCCCTTTACCTACTGTATGGCGGTGGAAAATCTGGCCGGTATTGAGATTCCGCTACGCGGGCAGTACCTGCGCGTGATGGCGGAGGAAATCAAGCGTATCGCCTCCCACCTGTTCAATGTGGCGATTATGGCCCATGTGATCGGCTATAAATCTCTGTTTATGCATGGGATGCAGGTCAGGGAAATTGTGCAGGACATCAAGGAAACCATATTCGGCAACAGGATGGATCTGGCGGCCATCTGTCTGGGCGGCGTCAAATACGATATTGATTCCAATCTGCTGGAATACGCGGACAGCAACCTGCGCCGTACCGCCGCCCATGTGCAGGAATTAATTGATATTTACCGTAGCGATACCTTTATCGGAAAGAGAACCCGGGGGGTGGGCGTCATTACCCCGGAGGATGTATTTCGCCTCGGTCTGGTAGGTCCGGTGGCGCGGAGTGCGGGGGTGCCTATGGATGTGCGCCGCGACGCCCCCTATGCGGTTTACGGGAATCTGGAATTTTCCGTTATTACTGAGCGGGGGGGTGATGTCCATTCCCGGGCCATGGTCCGTTTGCGGGAAGTGGCGGAATCCATCGGCATTGTCCTGCAAATTTTGCGCTGTATGCCGGAAGGGGAGCGCAATGCCCGTCTTTCCGCCATCCCGGCCGGGGAGGCGGTGGCTCGTACCGAGGCGCCGCGGGGGGAACTTTTTTACTATGTCCGGGCGGATGGCTCGGATGTGCCGTTACGCCTGAAGTGGCGGGTGCCTTCCTACCTGAACTGGGAAGCGCTGGCGGTGATGATGAAGGACTGCGCCGTGGCCGATGTCACCTTGATAGTGAACAGCATCGATCCCTGCATCTCCTGCACCGAGCGTTGACATGCATGAGATGTCCCTGGTTTCTTCCCTGCTCCGGATTGTTCTGGAAGAGGCGAAAAAGAGGGAGACAGGGCGGCAGCGGCTGCAAGTGACCGGCGTCAGGCTGGAGGCGGGCGCCCTGACCGGTCTGATGCCCGAAACTCTGGAGGGTTGCTTTGCCCTTATGGCTGAAGGAACGGCCGCGGAAGGCGCCCGTCTGGAGGTGCGGATACGGCCCCTGACCGGGTATTGCCCGGATTGCGGGGAAGAGGTCAGCGCCGGAAGGCGGATCTTCTCCTGTCCGCGTTGTTCCGGTTGCGGAGTTGACTGGAAGGGAGGCCGGGAAATGGAAATTATGGCCATTGATGTCGTTCCGTTTTCCCGCGGGGATGCCGGAGCGGCGGAGGAGGAAGCGGTATGAGCGAAACGCCTGTATACGCCGTCTTTGCGGATCCGGAAAAATGTAAAGGTTGCCGCAAGTGCGAATTGGCCTGCATTGCCGCCCATAACAACTTTACGTTGAAGGAAGCCGTCAAGGAACGCAAGAATTTTGAACCCTGCGTCCATGTGATTAAAACCGCCACCGTAAAGGTGCCCATCCAGTGCCGCCAGTGCGAGGATGCCCCCTGCGCCCGGGTCTGCCCGCTGGAAGCCCTGCAGCAGCGGGAGAACGGTGAAATCGTTATGCGGACGGAATACTGCGCGGGTTGCGGCCTGTGCGTCATGTCCTGCCCCTACGGGGCCATCAGCCTGTCCTGCGTCCGGGCGAGCGAGGAGGAACTGGCGAGCCTGGGGCGCGCCGCGCCGCGCCGTATTGCCGTGCGTTGCGATCTGTGCCGGGAGTGGCGGGCCAGGGAAGGCAAGGAGCTTACCGCCTGTATGGAGGCCTGCCCGGCGGGAGTCTTTGCCTTCACTCTGGCGAAGGAGTATCATAAGGCCCTGAGCGCAGGAGTTCTGCCCAGGGGAGTTCTTTCTGACTGCCAAGTTGAGGTCCTGGCTGTTCCTCCTTCCTCCGCCGCGGCGCTGCCGGCGGAAAAGGGAGCGTAAAAGCTCCGGGGGCGCGCCGGATTCCAGGCGGCGCAAGCGGCCGTCCGCCCCAGGGCGGGTCCGGGCGGATCTTACGGAAATGCTCCCAGTTCGCCTCCGGCAGCGATCTGGCGCAGCAGGGAAAGGGTTTCTTCCGCCTCTTCCGGGGTCAGAATCCGCAGGGCAAAACCCGCATGGACAATCACATAGTCTCCCACCAGGGGAGGATCGGGCAGCAGCAGGAGCGAGGCGGTAATGGAGGCCGATCCCTCCCCGGTCTGGCATCTTGCCAGAAAATCGTCAGTAATTTCCGTTATTTGCATTGGCACAGCAAGGCACATGGCATTTTCCTTATAAAAGACCGCGTATGATTTCGGCCACGGCCCGAGGGCCGAAGGTTCTGGTGATCTCCGCGGCCCGGCGGGGGATCAGGGGATCGTAACGGCCTTCCGCCACTCTTTTCATTGTGAGGATCAGCGCCTCTGTATCTATATCGGCCCAGATCATGTCCGGGGCGACATCCGCCAGCGCCTTGGTCATATTGTCCGACACCGGGGCAAGGCTGAAGGGGACGGGGAAGCTGTTGCCCTCGTTCATGAACTCCATGTTGCCCGAGAACCCGGTGGCGATGACGGGCTTGCCGTAGGCCATGGCCTCGGACAGGCCAAGGCCCCAGCCTTCGGCGTGGTGGGCGCTGACATAGGCGTGGCAGATAAGGTGCAGGGCGCTCATTTCTTCCGGGCTGAGGTCTCCGCCGAGGCCGCAGACGCCATCCAGAGAGGAGAAATCCAGGTCCATGCGGTACTGCTTAAGGATCAGGCGCACCTTTCTGGAGGAGATCGCGCGTACCCGTGAGAAGGCCCACAGCAGGCCCTGGATATTTTTCCGCGGATTGACGCTGTCCACAACGGAAAAGAAAAGAAATTCCTCCGGATCCGCGCCGCCGATCCTGTTGCGGGCCTCTGCCAGAAGATCCGCGGAAACCTTCCGTCGCGTCACCACATGGGGCACAACGGCTGTTGAGGGGAAATATTCCAGAAAGGCCCGTTGGGAATAGCGGGAGCAGGTCCAGATAGCGCTGACCCTGCCCAGGCCGGTTATATGGGCCCGGGGCAGCCGGTCAAACTCCCAGACGCAATAGGCAAGGACCCGCATGGTTTGCAGCAGGGGAGACATGTCCAGCAGCCGGTCGATATCCGGCAGGGCGGCGTGCAGGATGGCGATGTCGGCGCCGGGGAGAAAGGCCGGGTCGGTTTCCACCTCGT
>JAISMK010000022.1 GCA_031276785.1 Desulfovibrio sp.
CACGCATGAAACGGGTGCACCGCTCCGCAAGGCTTTGCCCGCCGTAAGCGAACTGTTTCAAACGTTAAATGCTATAGAAGGAAACCTCATGGCCAGGGATTTGATGACGCCCCTGGAGCGCGCCCAGGCCTTGCGCGAAGGAAGGCCGGCGGACCGCATCCGCTGCGTGCCCTCCATCTCCAACACGGCCGCGCGGGTCATCGGGGTCAAAGTATCGGAGCTGCGTTCCTGCGGCGAGACCCTTGCCCGCGCGACCATAGCCACATACCGCCGCTTCGGCTTTGACAGCGTGCGTGTGTTTACGGATCTCTACGTCCAGCCGGAGGCCATGGGAACCCGGGTGCGCGTCCCCCTTGACGAGACGGCGCACATGGAGGCCCCGGCCATCTTAAGGGAAGAGGAGGTGGACAGGCTTGTTCCTCATGATCCCTATACAGCCGGCCCTCTCCCAGTGCTTCTGGAGGCCACGAAGCGCACTCTGGACGCCATCGGGCATGAAGTGCCCGTGACCTGCGGGGTTGAAGGGCCTTTTACCCTGGCTTCCCTTCTGGTCGGGGCGGACAACATCTCCCGCTGGATGCTGCGTAAACCGGAACTTGCGCACAAGGTCATAGGCCTTGCCTATGAAGCCAGCCGCCAACTCGCCGATGCAGTCATTGATCTTGGCTCCGCGCCCAACCTTACTTGCGCCATGAGTTCGTCCACTGTCATCAGTCCCCGGCATTTCCGCGAATTTTCCCAACCCTATTTGAAGCGTTTGATCGAGTACGTCAAAGGCCGGGGAATCGCCGCTGTGGGCCTGCATATCTGCGGCAAAACAGCGGGCATCTGGCAGGGCATGGCGGATACCGGCGCCGCCTGCCTGTCCATAGACAACATGGCCCATATGGACGAGGCCAAGGCGCAGGTCGGCGATCTGGTCTGCCTGATGGGGAACATCCCTCCTTCAGAGGTTCTCCTGCAGGGCGATCCCGGCGATGTCCGGGCGGCGGCCTTCAAGTGCATCCGCGAAGCCTGGGATTCGCCCCGCGGCTTTATCCTCGCAAGCGGATGCAGTCTGGCGACGGAAACGCCCTTCGCCAACATAGACGCCATGATGGACGCGGCCAGGGATGCAGGCTGGCCGCCCAGACAGGAGCTTCTGGCGGCCGAAGCCTGACCCTGCCGGCAAAGCCGGGAACCTGCGGCGAAAAAAGAGGGGAAACATGTCTGAGGAAAACAAAGTTTTATTTCGAGGACTGTCCGACGCCGTCGTCAACCTGGAAGAGGAGAAAGCCGCCGAGCTGGCCCGGGAAGTGGTCGAAAAAAATATTGACGCTTACGAGGCCGTGGATAAGGGTCTGGCCCACGGCATGGACCGCGCCGGCAGGCTTTTTGAGGAAGACGAGTACTTCGTGCCGGAACTTTTGATCGCGGCCGACGCCATGTACGCCGGTCTGGATATTTTACGCCCGCATATCAAGGTGGACTCCAGTTCCGAACCGGGGAAAATTGTGGTGGGCGTTGTGGAGGGCGATACGCACGATATAGGCAAAAATTTGGTGAAGATTATTCTGGAAGCCAAGGGATTCACGGTCTTTGACCTCGGCCGCGATGTGCCGCCCGAGACCTTTGTCCAAAAGGCCCAGGAGGTCGGGGCCGATATCATAGGCTTGTCCACGCTTATGACCACCACCATGCCGGGCATGGCCAAAGTGGTGGAAATCCTTCGGGCGTCCGGGCTGCGGGAGCGCATCAAGGTTATGGTCGGCGGGGCGCCCATTTCGGCTGCCTTTGCCCGCAAGATAGGCGCCGACGGATATTCCGCCAACGCCATTGAGGCGGGAGAACTGGCTTCCCGGCTTCTGGCTGAAATCCGCGCGGCAGGCGCGCAGGCGGCGGCCGGATGAACACGGACTCTCTGGACGGGGCAACGCCCTTCACTCCGAAAGAACGCCTGCTGCGTGTCCTGCGCCGAGAGGAGACGGATCGCCCCCCCGTGGCCTGCATGGGCGGGATGATGAACGCGGCGATTGTCGAGATAGCGGGTAATTGTCCGGCAACCCTTCCCGGCGCCCATTGGGATGCGGATCAGATGGCCGAACTTGCCCTCGCGGTGGCCAAGCAAACCGGCTTTGAAAATCTCGCCGTACCCTTCTGCATGACCGTGGAGGCCGAAACTCTCGGCAGCTCCGTTGACCTGGGGACTCTGGCCTGCGAACCCAAAATTGTTTCCGAACCCTACCAGTCCATTGCGGAGGTTCCCGACCTGGATCGGGAATCCCTGCTCGGCGCGGGGCGTATCCCGGTGGTGCTGAAAGCCGTGGAGCGTCTTGCCGCCGCCGGGACGGATATGCCGATCATTGTGAGTCTGACAGGTCCCATCAGCACGGCTGCCTCCCTGGTCAACCCGCCCGCCTTTTTCAAGGAACTGCGCAAAAAAAGGGAGGATGCCCACAGGCTTTTGTCCCGCATCAGCCTCTTTTTGGGGGAATATGCCCGCCGTGCCGTCAGGGCGGGAGCTGACGTGATCGCCATTGGCGACCCCAGCGCCACAGGCGATATTCTCGGCCCGGCCCTGTTCGAGGAGTTCGCTGTGCCCTATGTGCGCGAGGTGGTGCGCGCCGCCCATGCGCAGAACGCGCCCGCCATCGTGCATATCTGCGGCGACACGGATAGCTGCCGCGCCCTCTGGCCCCTGATGGAAAGCGAGGCCGTCAGCGTTGACGCCATGATCAATCTCGCCAAGCTCAAAAGCTTTCTGCCCGGGATCGTCACCATGGGCAACCTCAGCACCTACATGCTGGAATTCGGCACAGCGGACAGAGTGGCCCGGCGGACGGAAAAGCTGATCCGGGACGGAGTGGACATCATAGCTCCAGCCTGCGGATTAAGCACTAGCACGAAGCTCCCTGTCATCCGCGCCATGACCGATACGGTGCGCTCCAGGCGGCGGGGGACCTGAGCCATGCCAAGCGTGCGCTTTTTCCCGCAAGGAGTCGTTGCCGCCGTCCCGCCGGGAACCGCCCTGCTGGAAGCCGCCGGCGCGGCCGGACTGAGCATGGAAACGCCCTGCGGCGGAAACGGCACCTGCGGCAAATGCCTGGTGCGCGTCCTTACAGGCCCGCCCCCTGTGGCCCAGGACTGCGCAAAGCCCGTGCCCCCACTCTTGATCCTTGCCTGCCAGAGCATAGTGGGCGAGGACGACCTGGATCTGGAAATACAGGCAGTCGGGGAAAACTCCTTGCAGATCCACGACTCAAGCCTTGATGTCTCCTTCAGGCATGCTCCCCGTCTGAGCAAACGATTCCTGCCGGACTTGGGACAGACAGAGGTTTTGGCCGGCGGCAAAACCCTGTGCCTTGAGGCGGGAAACAGCACAGATTCCCTTTTCGGCCTTGCCGTTGACGTGGGCACGACAACGCTTGCGGTCGCCCTGGTGGATCTGCGCAACGGGGAGGAAACGGCCTCCGCCTCCACCCTCAACAGGCAAACCCGCCACGCCCATGACGTGCTCGGCCGCGTTAGTTTCGCCGCTGAACCCGGCGGGCTGGCCATCCTGCAACAGGACTTGCTAGCGGATCTCAACGCCCTCACCGCCGAGGTCTGCGGACAGGCCGGCATCTCCGGCGCGGACGTTTATGAGGCGGTGATTTGCGGCAACACTTGCATGCAGCATCTGGCCGCCGGGATAGATCCGGCAAATCTGGGCCGGCGCCCCTACCACCCGGCCTTCCGGGGACATGCCTACCGCAAGGCTGCGGAAATTGGCCTGCGGATCGCCTCCGGGGGGGAAATCTATTTCCCTGCCGTCCTCTCCGGGCATGTCGGCGCCGACATTGTGGCCGGTATAGTGGCCACGGGGCTTCTGCGCCGCCGCCGCCCCACGCTTTTCATTGACATCGGCACCAACGGTGAAATGGTCCTGGCAAAGGAGGGCCGGGCGATCGCCGCCTCCACGGCCGCTGGTCCGGCCTTTGAGGGCATGAATATCTCCTGCGGCATGAGGGCGGCTGCCGGGGCCATTGAAGCCTATAGCCTGAAAGGAGACGGGCGGCCCGCCCTTAAAACCATCGCCGCCGCCCCTCCCCGGGGGCTCTGCGGCAGCGGCCTTATCGACGCTGTGGCCGCGTTTGTCATCCACAACGGCATCGCCCCAAGCGGCCGCTTCGCCCCAGACGGCGGCGCCGTCGCCCACCTTTTGGAGCGCGCCAACGGCAAAAGCCGTCTCCGGCTTGCCCCCGGGGTGTTTCTGACCCAGAAGGACATCCGCCAGGTGCAACTGGCCAAGGCCGCCATCCGCGCGGGGATCGATCTATTGCTGCGGCAGGCGCGGATTTTGCCGGAACAGGTGGATGGGGTGCTGATTGCCGGCTCCTTCGGCTATCACCTGAAGGAACGCAGTTTGCTTGATCTGGGGCTGTTGCCTGAAGCATTCGCCGGCAAAACGGAGTTTGTGGGCAACACCTCAAAGGCCGGCGCGCGCATTTTTCTGTTGGATGCCTCCAGTCGAGACTGGGCCGCCTCTCTGGCGGAAAAGGCGTCCTGTCTTGATCTGGCGGAGCTGCCCGAATTTCAGGATGTTTTTACCGCGTCCATGGCCTTCCCGCGCGCCCACGCACCCGCGCCCGAGGCGGCCCCGGCGGCATGAGCAGGGAGGTGGATATGTCGGTCAAAGCCGCGGCGGGCGAACGAACCAATGCTGGATGCCTCCCCTCCGCTCCGGGAGAACTTACGGCGGAGGGACTGTACTTTGCCTATGGCGGGACCATGATCTTGGAAAACATCACCTTGTCGGTGTCGGAAGGAGAATTCGTCTCCCTGCTCGGGGCGAGCGGATGCGGCAAAACCACCTTTCTGCGCCTGCTGGCCGGCCTGGAAAAACCCACGCGCGGCGCTATCTTCTGGCAGGGACGCGCTCTGACTTCCCCCTCTCTGGAAAGAGGCATCGTCTTTCAAGAATATTCCCTTTTCCCCTGGCTTACCCTCAAGGACAATGTGGCCCTGGCTGTGGGCAAGGCCTCGCCCGGAGCAACGAAAAGCCGGGTGTGGGAACTGGCGGACGGTTATCTGTCCATGGTCGGCCTGGATGGGGCCGGGAAAAAATACCCCCACGAATTGTCTGGAGGCATGCGCCAGCGCGGCGCCATTGTGCGCACTCTTGCCTTGGGCAGCCGCGTGCTTCTGATGGACGAGCCCTTCGGGGCGCTGGATCCGGTCAACCGCATGCGCCTGCAGGAGCTGCTTCTGGAGATCTGGAGCGCGACCTCTCCCCGCCGCACTGTGGTTTTTGTTACCCATGACGTGGATGAGGCCCTGTTTCTGGGGGACCGCGTCCTGATCTTCGGTTCCGCTCCGGGCCGGCTGATCGGGGAACTGTCCGTGAACTTTCCCCGTCCCCGTTCCGCCAGCCTGCTGTTTTACTCCGAAAAATTCCGTTCCCTGAAGGAAAAAATCAGCGACTATTACCACCGCGACATTCAAAACCGCAACGATGCTCTGCCGATGAACCTGACCTGCGGAGAGGGCATCTGAGATGTCCGCCCCGCGGCAGTCCGGATCCCGCCTGGCGCGGTTCGTAAAATTCCTGGCCGGCTTCACGCTCTTCGCGCTGTTGTTGCTGGTCTGGATCGCGGCTGCCTGGTTTTTGCCGGAAAAACATCAGTACCTGTTCCCCGCCCCCTGGACAACGGCCCGCGCTCTGTGGAATTCGCTGCCGGAACTTCTGGTTAGCACATATTACTCCTTTCTCATTCTCATTCCGGGGTATCTGGCGGCAACCGCCGCGGGCATGGCGGGAGGGGTGATTGTCGGCAGCACGAAATGGCTGCAGACCATCTTCATCCCCTTTGCCCGGGTCGCGGCGCCGGTGCCCCCCACGGTTTACGTCCCGTACGCCATCGCCTTGCTCCCGTCCTTCCGTCTCTCGGCCATATCCATAGTGGTCCTGGCCGCCTTCTGGCCGGTCTTCCTGAACGCCGTGGCCGGGGCTATGGCGGTACCGGAACGCCACCGGGACAGCGCGCGAGTGTTCACCTTCAGCTACCTTGAATACCTGCGCATCGTCGCCTTTCCGGCGGCGCTCCCTTTCATTTTCAATGGGATGCATGTAGGATTGGGCTTGTCCTTCATAATGCTGACCGTCGCCGAGCTCTTTGGAGCTTCCTACGGTCTGGGACGTTTTGTGCAGTATTATGCGGATTTTGCCGACTATCCCCGTATGGTCGCGGGGATTTTCTATACCGGCCTGGTGACCTTCCTGTCCATGACGGCTCTGGCCCGAGTGGAGAAAAAAATCCTTTTCTGGCCTCATTGACGCAAGGGCGAGATATGAAAAGCAAAAAAACTTCAGGCTGCGCTCATTGCCGAGTGTTAAGCTGCCGCTCGAACGACGAAGCCTCTTTCCCTTCCTTCTGCCTGACCAGACACGTCGATCCGGCCCTGCTGCAAACGGCTATGGACATCTATGCGGGCAATGAGGAATACTTGCGTCTGGCCCGCGTCTCTACAGTCCTTGAAGGCGAGACCTACGGCAGACTGAGCCGTGTTGAGGAAACCATAGAGTTTATCAGCCGCATGCAGTACCGGGTTGTCGGCATCGCCTCCTGCGTGGGGCTTATGTCCGAAACCTCTCTCTTTGCCAAAATCCTGGAGCGGGAAGGAATAGAGCATTTCACCGTAGGCTGTAAAATAGGCGCCCGGGACAAAACTGCCATCGGGGTGCCGGAAGAGAAAAAGCTGAACGGCGGATGCGGGCATGAATCCATGTGCAATCCGGTGATGCAGGCCAAAATGCTGGCGGCTCAAAAAACGGATTTCAATATCGTGATCGGCCTGTGCGTGGGGCACGACTCTCTTTTCATTGCCCATTCGCAAGCGCCTGTCACGGTTATGATCGTCAAAGACAGGGTACTCGGGCACAATCCCGTCGCGGCGCTCTATACCGCCAACGGCATGTATTCGCGCTTCAAAAAGAGGATCACGGCTCCGAAGACCTGACTCTCCTTCACGTTGGGCATGAAGGTTGCGCCGCTCCGGCGGCGAGAGCTGGCGGCGGAAAATTTCCGCTGACTTTCCGTTTGCCGCACCGGGCAAAAACTGGCATTGTAATTCCCTACAGGCATCTGCATTCGAGCGGTCCAACTTTGCAAAAGTTGGACCGCTCGGCCGCGAGATTGTCACAAGGTGAATTCGCTTCGCCGTCAAGCAACTGTCTCAAAGCGAACCTGCTCCAGAGCAGCGCAACATTGGAGGATGATCATGACCGGCGTGAAAAGGCATGCGTTCCGGGCGGAAACGCAAAAAGTCCTCAATATTCTTACCCATTCCCTGTATACCAACAGGGAGATCTTTCTGCGCGAGTTGCTGTCCAATGCCGCCGACGCCCTGGAAAAGCTCCGTTTTCTGCGTAGCGGGGGAACGGCTGTCCGCGATGCGGATCTGCCCCTGGACATCCGCCTGGAGGTGGACAAGTTGGCCGGCGCCCTTACGGTGTCCGACACCGGCCTGGGCATGACCGGACAGGAGTTGGCGGACAACCTGGGGGTTATCGCCCGTTCCGGCTCCGAGCGTTTCGCCCGGGAGCGGGCAGAAGCCGGAGGCGGCCAGGCGGCGTCCGGGCTGGAGGAGGCAGACGGCCCGGTGGAAGCCGGGAAAGAGGAAGAATCTTCCGCTGCGGGAATGATCGGCCGTTTTGGGGTAGGGTTTTATGCCGTTTTTATGGTGGCGGCCAAAGTGGAGGTTACCTCTCTCTCCGCTCTGGGGGAGGAGCGGCCCCACGTCTGGGCATCCTCCGGCGCCGGCGGCTTCACCCTGCGGGAACTGGAGGGGGAGGAGGCGGAGGCCTGCCGGCGGGGCACGGCCATCCGCCTGTTTCTAAAGGAGGACGCCAAGGAGTTTCTGGAACAATACCGCCTGCGGGAAGTTATCAACAAGCATTCAAATTTTTTGCCTTTCCCCATTTTTCTGGAAGGGGAGCGCGTGAACACCGTTCCCGCCCTGTGGCGCGAGCCGCGCTCTTCCCTGGATCAGGATCGCTATGGGGAGTTTTATCGCTATCTCACCGGGGAGCAGACTCCGCCTCTGGATGTCATCCATTTTTCCGTGGATGCGCCGGTTCAGTTTACCAGCCTGATTTTTCTGCCCGGAACGGAGCGGGAACCGCCCGGACGGGAGGACGAGCGCTGGGGGCTGGATCTCTATGCCCGCCGGGTACTCATAGAGCGCTTCAATACAGTCCTGATTCCCCGCTATCTGGCCTTTCTCCGAGGGGTGGTGGATACCGAGGATCTGCCCTTGAATATTTCCCGTGAAACCCTGCAGGAAAACACGGTATTGCGCGCCATTTCCCGGACTATCGTCCGCCGGGTGCTTGAGTATCTGGAAAATATGGCCCGGACGGACAGGGAGAGATACGGGAAATTCTGGCGGCTGCACGGCAGATATTTACAGTTCGCCTGCGCCGACCACGCCGAGCGCGCGGCCGCTCTCCTGCGTTTTTCCTCTTCCACGGCGGAGGATCTGGTGAGCCTGGACGAGTATCTGGAGCGCGCAAGAGCCGGACAGAGGGAGATCTGGCATCTGTCCGCCCCTTCGCCTGAGGCGGCGCGCGCCCATCCCTACCTGGACCGCTTCCGGAAAAAGGGTCTGGAGGTACTCTTCCTCTCCGATCCCGGAACGGAATTCGTTGTGGACGGGTTGGCCCGGTACAAAGATCATCCCTTTGCCTCCGTGGAGCGGGCCGAGGCCTCGGCTCTGGACGCCTTCGCCGATGTGGTGGAGTCCGCTCCCGCCCCGGAACCTCTGGGAGAGGAGGAAAAAGCCGGCCTGGAGGCGCTGCTGCAAAGCATGCGCGCCTTGCTGGGAGAAGAGGTGGGCGATGTCCGCGCCTCCGCCCGGCTCGGCGCCGGACCGGCCGCCCTGGTTTCCGCCGACGGACTCAGCTCCTCCATGGAACGGCTGCTGCGGGCCATGGGCCGCGCTGAAGACGGCCTTCCCCCCAAGGTACTGGAGATCAACCCGGATCACCCCCTGCTCCGCTCCCTGCTGCGCATCAGCGCCCGCAACCCGGAAGACCCCTTTCTGCGCGATTTGGCGTGGAGCCTGCTGGATCAGGCCCGGTTGCTGGACGGCAACCCGGAAGACCCCCAGGGGATGGCCCGCCGCGGCCTGGCCCTTTTGGACAAGGCCGCCTCCTGGCACGCCGGCCGAATGGGAGCCTGAAGTAATTTTAGGGAAACGCTGATTTATTCCGTTTGGACCGCGTTGCTCGTTCTTTTTGCGGAGGGGCTGGACGGAAGAGTCCAGCCCCTCCGCAAAAAGAACTCGCGCCTTGCCAAACGAAAAAACTCAGCGTTTCCGAAATCCATTTAATCAGTGCTGCCTTAGACCAATTGCGCTTTGCTATTGCGCATCACAGTTTTTCCTGATCCGCGTCCGCTCCGGCGGCAAGCAGAGCCAGCCGCCGCTCCTCTTCATCCGGAGGAGTATCCCGGATGCAGTCCCGGGGCGGACGGCCCAGAGCGGAGGCAAACCATGCCTCCAGGCCCATATCCGCGCCCGTCCGGCGCCCGTCCGGGACAAAACCTTCCCAGGCTCCAGGATTGTCCTCCAAAGCCAGGGCAGCCGCCATGCGCACGCAGGCGGCTGCCAGGGCAAGGCGGATGTCCGGCTCCGGGCATTCACTTAGAGCAATTTCACTTTGAAAACGCCCTACGAGGCCGGCCGTTTCTTCCCAGCCGAGGGAGGCAAGGCGCGCCCCGTCCTTGGCGGCGGGATCCGCCCGCCTCCCGGTGACGGCGTGCAGCAGGCCGGCGCGCAGGCAGAGGGGGACAAGGCGGGAAAATGCCGGCCCGGATTCCCGCGGAGGCGAAAGGCCCCTCGCCTTCAGGCCCCGGGCCAGGCGAGCCGCTCCCCCGGCCACCAGCAGGGCGTGGCGGATGCCTCCCTGAGCGGGGCCGGCCAAAGTCAGTTCCTGCCAGGCCTCATCCAGGGAGGGGTGGCTCCTGTCCCCTGTGGCTGCCAGAAAGGCCTCCGCTTCCGCCAGTTGGGCGGGAGTGTCCAGGTCGCAGACAATACCGGCGTCGGGCAGGGGGCAGTGAAGCGGGGGCTGGAGATCTCTTTGCAGGGCTAAGGCCAGGCCGGCCAGGTAGCCGCGCAGCCCCCCTTGTCCGGACCAGCGTCTGAGCGCCGGGCGATGGGAAGCCGGAATAAGGACGGGATGCCCCGGCCGGCCCAGAAAGGACGGCACCAGGGGGCTGGCGGCGGCCAGCTTCTCCTGTCCCAGAGCCAGCATGGCGCTCACGCTGCGGCCTAGGACCAGGGCCGCGTCCACCGGCAGCACCAAAACGGCGCCGCACTGTTCCGGGGCCAGATGGACGAGGCCGGCGCGCACCGAGGAAAACATGCCTTCGTCTATATCCGGGTTGGTCACGGCGCGGATTCCCAGGCGGGTCGCCTCCCGGCCTGTCTTTACCCCGTCATGGCCTATGACGGCGACAATGAGGGAAACCCCGCCTTGGCGCAGGGCGGAGACAGAGCGCTCCAGCAGGCTTTTCCCGCCCAGTTGGGCCAGGGCCTTGGCCCGGCCGCCCATACGCCGGGAATATCCCGCCGCCAGAATCAGCCCCGCTGCCGGCCCTTCTCCGCCGGGAGGCGTTTTCCCGGTCCTGGTCCGCGCGGCCTGTCCGGCGGGCAGGCTGGTCCGACTGTCCGCAGCGTCAGCCACATGGCGGATGGATTGTTTCCCCTGGCGCAGGGGCAGGCCTGGCGGGCGGCGAACCGCGCAGAGGTCGAGTCCCGGTAGGAGCCGGGCCAGGGATGCCTCGGCCAGGGAGAGAGCCTCGGCCGGAGCTGTGGGGGTCAGGTCCAGTTCCACCGTCAGCGCGGCTGGCAGGGAGAGATCCGCGTCCCGGTAGCGGACCACGGCGCTGAAGCCGCGGACAAAGGGCAGGAGGTGAAGGCGGGAATCTATCTCCCTTAGAGAGATGCGG
>JAISMK010000013.1 GCA_031276785.1 Desulfovibrio sp.
CCCGGTACGGAAATCCGTATTCAGCGCCAGCCTGACGGCAATATTTCCGTACAGTTCGTGACCAATGACGTTCGCTCCGAGCAATTTTTGGGAACGAATCAACTGACCGGGCTTCGAGATGTGCTGACGCAAAATCTTCAGGTGGAAGTACGAGTGACGACCGTTCGGCCGGATGGCGCTATGACCGCTGATTCCGGCGCATCCGCCGGGCGGGATGGCTCCGGGCAAGCAAAAGGATCGGGAGAGGGGCAGGGAGGACAACCTCGTGACGGCCGTTCCCGGCAGCATGACATTTTTGAGGGACTGCGGGCAAGCGGTTAAACCGTCCGTCCAAGGCAGATCATCATGTCCGTAACGCCCGAATGCCGGCCTTTGCCCTTCCTCCGCATTTCCTCCGCTTTCGCGGCGTTGCTGAATCAATGGCACAGGGCGGGCGGATGCCTGGCCTTCCATGCGGCGGGAGGGTCCTGGGAACTGACGCCCGATGCGGGCATAAGCCCGGTGTTCTGGCGCATCCGGATTTATGCCCGTCTGGGTGACTGCGAGGTGGCCGTATTGCTGGACAATACGGTGCCGGCCGACTGGAAGGATTCGGGCTTGGACGCGCGCGCTTTGTTTGCTCTGCCTCCGGAATTGGCGGGGCCGGCCCTGGAGCTTTCAGGGCTGGAACTGGCCGAAACGCTGGAAACAGCCTGCGGTCTGCCTGTTTCCGTTATCGGATGTAATCTTGAGCCGGAAAAAGCTTGGCTTCCAGAGGAGGGATTGCTTTTTTCCCTTTGCCGCAAGGAAACAGGGACAGTCGTCAGGACAAATGGAGCTTTTGTCGCGGATATCCGCTGTCTGGAAAAAATCGTGCGGCTTTTTTCACAGGCCGCGTTGCGCTCCCCAAGCGCCCTGAATGAATCCCTGCTGCAAAATTTTCCGTTACAGGCGCGGATAATCCTGCCCGGCCCCGAGCTTTCGAGTGAAACTATCCGTGCCCTTGAAGCCGGAGATATTGTGCTGACGAACGCCCCTTCCGCTTTGCCGGAGCAAAGGGGAATTCCCGTGCGGTTGAACCTGACAGACAGCTTCGGCGCGTCCGCGTATCTCGCGGGCGCGGCCCTGCATATGGAGAGTGCCATGGCGGCGGATGCTACCCCAACTGCGACTCCTGCTACGATTGACGCGCCCGATTCGACGGGCGGGGAACAACAGACAATGCCGGACGGCGCGGACAATATTGAAGACAGGGGGCGACCGCCTCTTGATCCGAAAGACATCCCCCTGCGTCTCAGTTTCGATCTGGGAAGCGCGGAACTCTCCATGGCGGAAGTTGCGTCTCTTGCGCCGGGCCAGGTGCTGGAAACCGGCCGGAACATCACAAATCCCGTGCGCGTTTTCGCTTCCGGGCGGCTTATCGGCACGGGGAGTCTGATGGACGTATCAGGACAGGTGGGAGTACGTATTGAAACCCTTCGGCTGCCGTAACCATCATGTGCCGCAAAGGAATTCCCGACGATGCAAGCCTATGATCCCGTTCTGGTAATAGGAGCGTTGCTCCTGCTGGGCCTTGCGCCTTTCGTGATCATGGTCGCCACTTCCTATCTGAAGCTGGTAGTCGTTCTGTCTTTGGTGCGCAACGCCCTTGGCGTGCAACAAGTGCCTCCGAACATGGTGTTGAACGGTCTGGCCGTGATCTTCTCTGTTTTTATCATGGCGCCTGTGGCCTTTCAAACGCAAAAGCTGCTGCCGGACGATCTTTTCAGCCGTTCATCAACCCCTAGCGAGATGTTCATGATCCTTGATAACGCCAAGGGCCCCATGCAGGAATTCATGACGCGCCACGCGCACCAGGGAACGGTCAATTTTTTCCTGGAAACCGCGCGCCGGGTCTGGCCCGAAGAAAAAGCCAGCACGCTGGTTCCAACGAATCTCATCATTTTGATTCCGGCTTTTGCCGTAAGTGAACTGACCCGCGCTTTCGAGATTGGGTTTCTGATCTATTTGCCCTTTGTGACCATTGATATCGTCGTTTCAAATATTTTGCTGGCCATGGGCATGATGATGGTTTCTCCCATGGTCATTTCACTTCCTTTCAAATTACTTCTTTTCGTCATTTTGGACGGCTGGGGCAAACTGATTCAGGCGTTGGTTTCCAGCTATCTGTAGTAAAAAGATAAGAGGAAGAGAAAATATGACGGAATCCAGAGTCCTTGAACTCGCCATGCAATCTCTAATCCTCATGCTCCAGCTCTCCCTGCCGCCCATTCTGGTGGCATCTCTGGCCGGGCTGCTGGTCAGTCTCATCCAGGCGGTTACCCAGCTTCAGGAACAGACTCTGTCTTTCGGCGTCAAACTCATCGCTGTGGGCGTAACCATCATGCTTATGGCCGGATGGCTGGGCGGAGAAATATATCGCTATGCGGACATGATTTTCAGCCGTGTTCTTTTTATGCCCCATTGATAAGGAAATGCACAAACAACATGCCTGACCAACTGGCGCGGCCTCTGCTGATTTTTATTCTCTGCCTGGTACGGCCTCTCGCGGCTTTCCGTGTGGCGCCTCTGCTCGGCGCTTCCGT
>JAISMK010000034.1 GCA_031276785.1 Desulfovibrio sp.
CGGGCACATGCAGGAAACGGTTCTCGAAAATCTTTTCCTCCACAGTGCTGGAGCCTTCCGCCAGAGTCATAAGAGCCATCAACTGGGCCTGCATGTCCGTGGGAAAGCCGGGGTAGGGCCGGGTGGTCATGTCCACTCCGCGCAGAACGCCGCTGCGGCGCACGTTGACCCCGCTGCCGTGCGGCTCCAGGCTGACTCCCATTTCGCCCATCTTGGCCATCAGGGCGGTCAGTTCTTCCACAGGGCAGCCTTCTATGACGCATTCGCCTCCTGTAATGGCCGCGGCCACCAGAAAGGTGCCGGCTTCTATGCGGTCGGGCATGACCTCATAGGCTCCGCCGCGCAGGGAGGCAACGCCCTGGATGTGAATGAGGTCGGAACCGTGCCCGGAAATTTTGGCCCCGCAAC
Source organism: Desulfovibrio sp. (assembly GCA_031276785.1). GTDB lineage: Bacteria > Desulfobacterota > Desulfovibrionia > Desulfovibrionales > Desulfovibrionaceae > Frigididesulfovibrio. The sequence continues at coordinate 409 of JAISMK010000034.1, forward strand.
TGTTCAGAAAATTGGCCAGATCCACGACTTCCGGCTCCCGGGCGGCGTTGCGCAGAAAGGTTTCGCCTTCGGCCAGCACAGCGGCCAGGATCAGGTTTTCCGTTCCCCCCACTGTGGGGAAGTCAAAGGAGATATCCGCTCCGCGCAGCCTGCGGCAGCGGCCGACTATATATCCGGCATCCAGATCAAAAACCGCGCCCAGTTTTTCCAGAGCCTTGAGATGTTGTTCCACGGGACGGGCGCCGATGGCGCAGCCTCCGGGAAGAGCCACCCGGCATGCTCCCAGGCGGGCCAGGAGCGGGCCCAGGGCCAGGACGGAGGCCCTCATGGTCCGGACCAGATCATATGGAGCCTCGGGTTTGAGGTCGCCCGGCGTGACGGTGACGCTGTGGTCGTCCGCATCGCTGAAATCCGCGGGACAGCCCAAAACCCGGAGCATGGCCAGGGTGGTGGAAATGTCGCGCAGACGCGGCACATTTCGGTATGTGGCCGGACCGTCCAGCAAAATGGCCGCGAACAGAAGGGGCAGGGAGGCGTTTTTGGAACCGCTGATCCGGATTGTTCCCCGCAGGGGCGCCCCGCCTTCAATGACAAGTTTTTCCATCGCGCAATGCTCCGGAGTTTAGAACAATTTCAAAATGAAATTGCTCTGGCGGCGAAAGCGCAAAGCGCCGCCGCCCGCTGCAAGTAAACGCTAACGCCGGGGTGAAGGAACGCCGGCCCGGCACAGGGCCTGGATCTCCTCCCGCAGCAGGGTTTCCCCCCAGGCCGGCCCGGAGGCGGCCAGGGCCTGGGCCGCGGCCCAGGCAGCGGCCTGCTGTCGGCATTCCTCCCCCTTGTTCCTTTCTGCCCGGAACCCGCTCCAGCAGCCGGCCAGAATCGCCGCCAGGAGGAGGCAGACCGGTATCCAGGCCGGGAAAATTCCGTCCAAAACGGCGGAAGCGGCTGGCGCCTCCGGGAGGCCGTAAAGGAAGGCCCAGCGGACGCAAACAGCCAGAAGCAGGAGCAGCGGCAGCCCCGCGCAGGATCCCCAGAGCCGGGCGGCGCGCTCATGCCGGGCGGCCTCCGCCAGCAGGAATTCCCGCCAGGCATCCTGAGGGGACAGGCCGTCCGGCTGGGCAAGAACTCTCCCGGTCGCCCCCCGGGGCGCATCTCCTTGTCCGGCAGGGAATACCGCTCTGGGCGGGGCCGCGTTCCGCGCCGGAAGGCGGGAAGGGACCGGCCGCTCCCGGAGCGGCGGAATTTCAAGGGGAGCCGCCTGTCCGGTCCACGTCTCCGCCGCCAGCGCGCCAAGGCCGGCCGCAGTCTGTTCCAGCCTGCCCAGGACTTCCCCGGCCGCGTCCCCCTGGGGCATACGCAGCAGCTCCGACAGGGCGGCCTGCCCTTCCGCCAGGAGTGCTTCGGCCCGGCGGAGACGGGCCGGCTCCTGGGGCGGAGCCTGCTGCAAGGCGTTCAAGTGTTTGTGCAGCAGGGTGGCAATCCGCCTGTAGCGCCGTAAGGCCTCCGGGTCCTGGCCCAGGTGGTCGCTCCGGGAGGAAAGATCCGGGCTGGAGAGCAAATAGGCCAGACGCCGGAAAGCGGGGCTTTCGTGGAAAAAGGCGGCGGCGGGGAAAGAGGCGGGATCAGGCGGCATAGCAATGGCCCCGGCATGGGTGGTAGGGTTCTCCGGGCTGTCGCGGGCCCATCATATCCAAAAGGCCGGCAAGCGGGCAATATTTTTCGCTCCTCTGCCGGAGGCGTTGGTAGTGTCCAGAATTTTTCGCACTTTCGGTAGCAGCGGGTCAGTGCGGCTTGGCACTGGACAGGAGCTGGCGTGGGCCTAGGCGCCCTGACCTCGGCTCCGGAGTATTCTTATGAGGTCAGAGTGGAATATGCCATCCTCCCGGACGGTTCCAACACCATGACGGATTTGTATATGGCCGCGCTCTAGGAGTCTGTCGGACAAGCTTTTTGTTCAAGTGTCCGAACAAGCCAACCGAGTTGAAAGAAAAACAGAAAGGTGAGCCAATATGCATGGAGACTGCTCTCCTTGACCTGTAATGTGTTGCCTTGCGGTCCCTTTTCCTTTCCATTCCTCGACTTCGTCAATTGATGGAGCCGTTTCAAATTAAAGGCCATGCAGACTACTGACCATTCTCCTTGTA
>JAISMK010000046.1 GCA_031276785.1 Desulfovibrio sp.
CGCCTGCAAGCAAGCATTTCAAGCGTAAAATGCTCTGGAGCGGTTCAACTTTTAAAAGGAAGATTCTGCACACCACCCGCGGCCGCCTGAATATTCAATGTTTATCCGCTCCAGGCGGATTTTCCACCATGCGGATGCTGTGCCAGCCGCGCCGCGAAAAGCGGAAAACGGCCCCCAGGGCCAGGAGCATGACATACGCGGTGAAGGCTCCCCAAAGGCTGTACACGCTGGCCAGATCCAGCAGTTTAAGGAGGGTGATGGGCAGGAAAAGCAGGCCGAAAGCCCCCGCTCCCAGGAGCAGAAAAACGCCCGTGGTATCCCCGGCGCCCTTGAGCGCCCCGAAGTATACGATATTGGCCGAATCCACCAGAGAATAAACGGCGATGCAATAGAGAAAAATCACCCCCAGATCGCGCGTGGGCGCGAAGTCCCCGGCCTCCAGGCCCTCGGGGCGGAACAGATCCATTAATTCCGGGGCGAAAAGCGCCACTCCGGCGGCAACAGGCAGCATATAGGCGGCGGCAAGGCGCAGGGCTCTGCCAACCACCCGTTCCGCCCCGGCCGCGTCACGCCGGCCCATGGCCTGGCCCACCAGGGCGGAAACCGCCATGTTCAGCCCCATAGCCGGCATGAAGGTCAGGGAGTTGACCGTGAACGCAATGTGGCTGGCCGCCAGGGCGACGGCTCCGAAGGCGCCGATTTCCATGGCGAACCAGGTCACGCCCAGAAGCTCCAGGCAGACGTTGGCGCCGCTGGGCAGGCCGAAACGCAGCAAGCGTAAGAACATGCCGGCATCGAAACGCCAGAGGCCCAGAACCTTGAATTGCCTGTCATGGCTCCGGGTGAAGACGGCGGGGATCAGAATGCAGCATTCCACTGCCCATCCCGCCACCGTGGCCAGGGCCGCTCCGGCCACGCCCAGGGCGGGCAGCCCGCAGCCCCCGAAAATCAACAGATAGTCCAAGGGAATGTTGACCAGAGCGGCGGCCATGTTGGCGACCATCACCGGCCGGGTCTGCCCGCGCCCGGCGAAAAAGCCCCCCAGGGCGGCCCCCAGCAGGGGAAAGAGCGCGCCGGCGGCAAGAATACGAAAATATTCCGCCTCCAGTTCCTGCAAATGCGGCTCATGCCCAATACAGGCGAACAGCGGCCGGGAGAGCCACCAGAGAGGCAGCAGCAGAACGCCCCCCAGCAGGGAACACCAGATCCCCTGCCACAGGACCGCGCCTATGCGCCGCGGAGACCCGGCCCCCAGATATTGGGCTGTCAGCACCCCGGTATAGCCGGTCAGCCCCATGAGGCTGAAGAGGACCGTGATGCCGGCCAGGGAGGCGGGCATGGCGGCGGCCACGGCATCCACGGAATAGCGGGACAAAAAATACCGATCCGTAAACTGCATCACGGTGGAAGAGGCCATGCCGGCCACCAGGGGCAGCCCGACCCTCAGGATCTCGGCGTAGCCGCGCAAGCCCTCCCCCGGGCCGGAAAACCTCAATTTTGAGAGTGGCGCCATAACCCGGTAGCATACAGAATTTTTCGCACTTTCGCTAGAGCAGTTTACGCTTGAAATGCCTGCTTAACAACGGGCAAGGCCAGCCTACAAGCATTTCGCGGCAAGGATTTGCGAGTAAATCCTTGCAGAGCAGTTCAACTTTTCAAAGTTAAGCTGCTCTATATTCTCAAAAGAGGTTTTCCGTCCATGGAATCAAGGACTTCAAGGAATCGCTTTTTTCTGAAGTGCTGTCCCCGCAGAACTTCGGCGTAGTGCAGCCATTCCGTCTGCGCTCCCCGGGCGTGCATAACTTTCTGTATCTTGCGCAAATATACGCCAGCCTCCATGTAGACGCTTTTCGTTGTCCGCGCGATGGAGTTTTCAGCAAGTCGTTTCCATATTTTTACGGACCGTTCCGGAAAACTCCTATGCATAGCCTCGGCCGCATCATCATGGAGCGAGTCGTTGCCGTACGTTTCAGGAAGCAGCGCATGCCAGCGGGACACATCTTCCGGTTGTTCCTCCTGAATCGCAATGCCAATCAAGGCGGAGAGCATAGGGAAATCGGACTTCCCGCTCTTGGCGTTCCCTGGGGCGCAGGGTTTCCGGACGCCGGGCGGCCAGCTCTGATGCTCCCAGGGCAACCCGCCGGAAACGAGAAACTCCAGAAGCGCCCGGAGCGCTCCAACGCGTGTATCAACCAGTCGCTGACGGCATTGCGGTAATATTGCGTTGTAAAGCCGCTTTTTGCCTTGGACTGTTTTTTCAGTTTTTCCGCGAGGCTGTTTGCCGTCAGGCCCCAGGCTTCAGCAGGAGTGTTCCATCCGCGGCAATGGACATGTTCTCCACCATGCCGTCCCGCTGGTACTCCCGGCCGCGGGACGTTATTTCCTGTCCGTCCCAGTGAACGATATCGCTCATGGTCAATAGTTCGATGCCGGGAAATCTCGTTTGCCGTTCGGTCATTCCTGTTCCTCCGGTCCAATTTTCCAATCCGGGATGCCGCGGGCCGTTTCGTCACGAAAACGG
>JAISMK010000063.1 GCA_031276785.1 Desulfovibrio sp.
ATAGTTTCTTAAAAATATATCATAATTAAAAAAAATGTCAAGAGTATATTCTTAATTTTTGATAAATTTGTATTCCAAATTGCGCATAACGTTCCGGCTGTATCTGACGTTTTGGCCCGCCCATAAAACAATGCGTAGCATTGCGGCGGGACAAAATGTGCCGGAGAAAAACCACACAAAGGGCGTAGCCCGACTGGGGTTTTTGGGAGGCCGAGCCGCCTACTGGCGGCGAAGCAGATACAGTCCTGTTATGCTCCGTTTTTTCTTGTTATAATTATCGGTATTCCATTTTCACATGGTACATTCACTTGGCATTTTCCACATCCATACCATGGTTTATGTTTTTCCCTTACTTTATCTAAGAAAATATTACATTTTGAGTGTATCTTACCCTGTTCTATTGTTATTGCATCTCCAGGACAATTTTTAGCACATTTCCCACACAAAATGCAATATTCATATATTTCTGTATAATTTCGTTTGTCCGGTTCAAAATATCCATCAGTTATTAAACTTCCTAAACGCCCAGCCATCCCTTTTGCGGTTATCAATCCTTTGGAAAGTCCAAATGTACCCAATCCACATATATAGGCAATATGTCGTTCAGACCAATTACTTGTATAATATTTTTCATCATTTGTATTTGTTTCTATTGGGCTTTTAGTTGAAAATCTTTTATCAATACATGGAACAACTGTTTTATATCCATTCTCTTCTAAATATTTTTTTATATGACTACATATTTCGTTGATTAATTTCTGGCCTTCAATTCTACCATGAAGCCATTCCAATGAAGGCCAATTCTTATTGTCTTTATTTGCCTCTTTTATTTTTTGAGTAAAGGGGAAAAAAAGTGAAATAACTGTTTTTGCGGTATAGTTCCATTCTTTTGGAAGCACGAAATTCCTGCCTATAACTTCATCATTCCTTAATTTATTAAAATAAGAATCATTTACATCTGCAAAACCAATAAGCGGATCATCAAATATTTTTAGTCCAATAAGATCGGATTTCAATGCCGTCTGTTCGTTAATATAATTATCTTTTGAAATATTTATATAATACCCAGTTTCATTAATTAATGTTTTTTTATCCACAATTTCCTCCAATAAATTTATTTAATTATATAACATATAATATTTTTGTCAATATGTTTTTCAAAAGAATTAAGAAAAAATGGCGCATAACTTCCAAATAGACGCCATAATTCGTGTACCGCAGTAAAACCATATAACACTTGCGGTTTCACTGCTTTATGACATTTTTCTATTTAAAATACGCCATAGCGTTTCCGACTTTTCTATTGAAAACGCGCCACCCTGACCCGGCAGACAAAGCGCTTGAGCATGTTACGCTTGAAATGCTTGCTTGACGGCAGATCGGTCGAACGCCAGACGATGTTCATCCGCTCTGTTCCGCGCGGGGCAACGTCACCTTTACGCAGGCTCCCCCGGCAGGATCGTTGGACAGGGTCAGAGTGCCGCCGTGAACGGCCAGGATTCCGTTGACAATGGGCAAGCCCAGGCCTGTGCCATCGTCCTTTGTGGTGAAAAAGGGGTCAAGAACCTTTTGCAGATGTTCCGCTGGAAAACCTGGTCCTGTGTCGCGGAAGGAAACTTCCAGCATATTGTTCTTAAAGGAGAGGGAGATGGTAAGGATGCCGGCATGTTCCATGGCCTGGATGGAGTTGATCAGAATATTGTAGAAAGCCCGGTAGAGCAGGTCTTTATCACCGGCCACCAGACAGGCGATATGGGCCTGGGGGCGGATCACCCCTATGTTCCGGCCGGTGAGATCCGGGGCCAGAAAGGCGAGGGCCTGGGAGATAAGGGTATGAATGTCCACGGCGCCCATACGGGGCTGCTTGGGGCGGGCATAGTCCAGAAAGTCGTTGACCGTGCGGGAAAGGCGCCTGGCTTCCTCATAAATGGCCTGGAGGATCCGGGTGGTCACGCTGTCTGCGCCGGCGTAGCGCTTCAGAAGGAGTTCGGCGCTGGAGGAGATGATGCCCAGAGGGTTGCGGATTTCATGGGCGATGCCGGCCACCACCCGTCCCATGCCGGCCAGCTTTTCATTCTGGTGCAACTCCAGAATCAGGAGCTGCTCCTGCTCCATGCGGTCGGCCAGAGCGCGCTCAGCCCGGCGGATGAAGAGGAGGAGCAGGGTGAAGAGTATGCCGCATCCGAACAAGGTGACCACGAGGACGAGCTGCTGGAAACGGATGGCGTTCTGGATGTCTGCGGAGATGTCCTGGGAAAATTCCAGCACCCCCAGCAGGGGACCTTTTTCCTCGGAAGATCCCAGGCGGTTTTCGATGCGCAGGGGATAGGTGGTGCGCAGGCGGAAGGTATTCGCCTTCACGGGGAATTGGAAAAATGCCTGCCAGTATGGCATACCGGCTTCAAGATCGAAGATGGGATCTTCGGCCTTGGCGGCCGCGGCCACCGAGGGCAGGGAACGTTGAGTCCCTGGTTCTCCGGGGATTGTGGAATAGGTGATGGTGCCGTCATGGGCATAGATACGCAGACCGTCCACCTGGAGACCGTTGGTGATGGACTGGATGATCTGGTCCAGAGCGTAGTACTGTTCAGGGCGGCTGAGGGCGATGCGCCCGAAGTTTCTGACTGCGGGCAAGGTGAAGCGGAGGTACAGTTGGTTGTTAAGGTAGTCCGCCAGGAGGGTGGCGAAGCGCTGCTGGCCGTCTATGAGGGTTTTTCTGGCGGAGCTGCCCAGGTAGGAAGACAGGACTGCGGCCAGAATGATCAGGAGCAGGAGAGTCACCCAGCCCAGAGAGCGGGCAAAACCAAGGGAACGGCGTCCCTGCTGGGAAGCGGCGGACGGGGGGACGAGCGTGGGCCGGCCTTCGGCAGGAGAGGAGATCTCCGGGGGATGGTCGCTTTCCGGCAGGCCCATGGCTATGTTCCGCAACGCAGACAGGTTTCCTTTACCTGGTCCAGGACGGCCTGCACGGTAAAGCCGAAATATTCATAGACCGGCTTGCCGGGGCCGGATTCGCCAAAGCCGGTCATGCCCACCACTCCTCCTTCCGGGCCGACATAGGCGCGCCACCAGGCGGCGGAAGACGCCTCCACAGCCACGCGCGCCCGCACGCCGTGGGGCAGAACCAGTTCCTTCCAGTCCCGGTCCTGTTCCTCAAAAAGTTCCGCGCAGGGCATGGCGACCACGCGCGCGGCCTGGCCTCTTTTTTCAAGAATTTCGGCAGCATGTACGGCAAGGGAGAGTTCCGACCCCGTAGCGATGAGCAGGATTTCCGGAGCGGTCCTGCTGTCGCGCAGAATATAGCCTCCCCGGCGTATTCCGGCCAGGGCTGCTGATTCCCGGGGCAGGGAAGGAAGGCCCTGGCGGCTCAGGATGAGACAGGTGGGACCGTCTTTTCTGGCCAGGGCCGCCTGCCAGGCGGCGGCTGTTTCCACGGCGTCGGCGGGCCGCCAGACATGTAGGCCTGGAGTCAGGCGCAACATGCCCAGTTGTTCCACCGGATGGTGGGTGGGGCCGTCCTCCCCGACCAGGAGGGAATCATGGGACAGCACCCAGATGACCCGCAGACGCATGAGGGCGGCCATGCGGATGGCGCTTTTGGCATAATCGGAAAAGATAAGAAAGGTGCCGCCATAGGGAATAAAGCCGCCGTGCAGGGCGATGCCGTTCATCATCGCCCCCATGCAGAATTCCCTTACTCCGTAGAAAATATGGCGGCCCCCGCCCCGGCCCACGGGCAGGCTGTCCGCCCAGCGGGTGCCTACGGAGGCTGTCAGGTCGGCGGAGCCGCCCAGCAGTTCCGGCAGAACCGGACCCAGAAGGTCCAGAATTTCTTTGGAGGAAACGCGGCTGGCCTTCACGCCGCCGCTCCTGTGCTGGGCGGCCAGATATTCTTCCAGAGGCTTTTCCCAGCCTTGGGGCAAATCCCCGGCCTGCGCCCGGCGGAGGTATTCATCGGCCAGTTGGGGGTGGGCCGCGGCATAGGCCGTGAACAGGTTCTGCCAGCGTTTTTCGGCTCTGGCGCCCCGGCTGCGGGCATCCCAGGCTTTCCGGATTTCCGCCGGAATTTCAAAGGGGGGAGAATGCCAGCCCAGCAACTTGCGGGCCGCGGCCACTTCCTCCCTGCCCAGAGGGGCGCCGTGACAGGAGGCGGACCCAGCCTTGAGAGGAGCGCCTTGGCCGATGACGGTGCGGCAGCAGAGCAGGCTCGGTCTGTCGGTTACACGCCTGGCCCTGGCAATGGCCCGTTTCAGGGCTGGCGCATCGTGGCCGTCCAGGCGCGGGATGACATGCCAGCCGTAGGCGGCGAAGCGGGCCGGAGTATTGTCAGAGAACCAGGGCTGCACAGGACCGTCAATGGAAATGCCGTTATCGTCCCAGAAGGCGATGAGCTTGCCCAGGCCCAGAGTTCCAGCCAGGGATGCCGCTTCGTGGGATACTCCCTCCATGAGGCAGCCGTCGCCCAGAAAGACGTAGGTATGGTGATCAACAAGGGGGAATCCCTCTCGATTGAACTCCAGGGCCAGGAGACGCTCGGCCAGAGCCATGCCCACGGCCATGGCCAGGCCCTGCCCCAGAGGGCCGGAGGTTGCCTCCACTCCCGGCGTACGTCCATACTCCGGGTGTCCCGGCGTCTTGGAGTGCAGTTGGCGAAAGGCCTTGAGATCTTCCACGCTCAGATCGTATCCCGAAAGATGCAGCAGAGCATAGAGGAGCATGGAGGCATGGCCGTTGGAGAGGACAAAGCGGTCGCGGTCGCTCCAGCGGGGCGAGGCCGGATTATGCTTGAGAAAGCCGTTCCAGAGGACTTCAGCCATGTCTGCC
>JAISMK010000144.1 GCA_031276785.1 Desulfovibrio sp.
TTACAGCGTACTAACGCCGGGCTTAAAGCCCGGCGCGCCGCTGCAGGCGGCGGAGCAAGCCGAAAACCACGCTTTTCGGCGCAACGATCTTACCACTTAAAACGCAGTTTTAAGTGGTATATGGCAATAGAGCGGTTTAACTTTGAAAAGTTGGACCGCTCTGCAAGGATTTGCCTGCAAATCATTGCCGCGAAATGCTTGCAGGCGGGCTTTGCCCGCCGTTAAGCAAGCATTTCAAGCGTAAAATGCTCTAATCTCCTTGGGCGGGGGCTTTTTCCGGCTGTCCGCCTTCGGCCGAGATAGTCAGACTATCGCCTGTCACCGCGGTCTGAAACCCGAATTTCTCCAGGCAGGCCCCCATAAATAAATTTTCCTTCTTATTGTTTCCCTTCAAAGGGTCGATTTCGCGGCAATAGAGCAGCGCGGCTTGCAGGGCTGTTTTATGTCCGCCGCTTTGGAGCACGCGGTTGACCGCGCCTGCATAGAGGCCGGAATCCTCAGTGGCCGCTATCCATATTCTGCCGAACGCCTCGGAATCTCCCGGCTCCGCGAAGGCGGCGACGATATCTTGCGGCAAATCGGAAAAAAGATCCTTCAGCCTTCTCTGTCTTTCCTCTTTTACCGCAATTTCCCTCACCGCGGCCTTGACCGCGTACTCCGCCCGCTTCTGCTCCTTTTTTTCCAGTTCTCCGGCTACTTGCCGGTATCCGAAAAAAAGCGCCGTTATAAGCAGGGGGAGAATGCGGACGAATTTACCCTTACTCCGGGAAGATTTTTCTGTCTTTTCCCCAGCGGCGGAGGGCGAAGATCCATCGGGATTCATTACCTGTTTCCCTCAGTTTTCCTTGATCGCGGCCAATGAAAAAATACTCCAAGTCGGACTGGACGTCCATAAGAAAACTATAGCCATCGTGCGCGGGTCTGAGGGATTTGATTCGGATCGGCGTGGAATATCCCGGCTTTGCTTGACACAATATCAAAAAATAATATCATTAGGACATGAAGCGCAAACACGCCGCCACACTTGCCCGGATTTACAGCCGACCTATCCCCGGCAGTATCCGTTGGACTGATATTGAAACAATGTTCCTGGAATTGGGCGCTGAAATAAACGCGCGGGAAGGTTCCCGCATATGTGTGTTTCTGTTCGGCGAGGTGCGGGTATTCCATCGTCCGCATCCCTCCCCGGATACGGACAAGGGGGCAGTGTCGGCGATAAGAAAATGGCTGGAAGCGCATGGAGTGAAGCCATGAAAAATGTTATGAAATTCCCCGAAAACTATCAGGCTGTCATCATGTATGACCCCGATATTGACATGTTGCGGGGTGAATTTGTGGGGCTGAACGGAGGGGCGGATTTTTACGCAAAAGACCTTGAAGGGCTAAAAAAAGAAGGAGAGATTTCGCTGCGCGTTTTTTTGGAAGAATGCGCCGCGCGTGGGGTCGCTCCTCGTCGCCCGAAGGGAAACTTTGCCTTGAGGCTGGACGCCGACACTTATCAGGCAGCAAGCGTAGCCGCCACAGCCAAGGGTCAAAGCCTCAACCAATTCATTGCCGAAGCTGTCCAAAACGAGGTTGAAGCTGGTGTGTGAAGGGGTTTTGTCCATGAGCAGAGGAAAATTGCGGATCAAAAGCCTATTCGCAGAACGCGTCAGGACGCCCGGGGGGCGCGGGCCAGGATGGTCTGCCCGGCCAAGGTCCGCTCGCCGGGGGCAACGGCCGGAGTCCAGTCCGGGGGCAGGTAGACATCCAGGCGCGAACCGAACTTAATCAGCCCCAGACGTTCCCCCCGTCCCAGGAGGTCCCCTTCCTCCGCCCGGAAGACAATCCGCCGGGCAATTAAGCCGGCGATCTGGACCACGGTCCAGTCCTCCCCCCGCTCATCTTCCAGAAGACAGGCGCAACGCTCATTGTTGAGGGAAGCCTTGTCCAGAGAAGCGTTGAGAAAAAGTCCCGGGTGGTAGGCCAGGGCCTTGACGCGGGCCGCCACCGGACTTCTGTTGACGTGGACGCTGAAGACGTTCATGAAGATGCTGACGCACACCAGCTCCCTTCCGGAAAAAGGATCGGGCCGGGGCCGCACGGCGACCACGCGGCCGTCGGCCGGGCAGACGGCAAGGCCGGGAGCGCCGGGGACAACCCGCTCCGGATCCCGGAAAAAATAGAGGCAGAAGGTGGCAAGGCAGAGAAAAACCAGGGCCGGCGGGCGCAGATCCACAAGGGCGAAGATCAGAGAAGCAAAGGCCGTAAGCCCGATGAAGGGAAGTCCCTCCCGGGCGATCCCGGCACGGGGCGCGCGCATGCGGATGCTCCCGGTCTGTATTTTTTGAGCAATTAGAGCATTTTACGCTTGAAATGCTTGCTTGACGGCCGGCAAAGCCCGCCTGAAACCATCCCGCGACCAGGATTTGCCGACAAATCCCGGCCAGCGGTCCAACTTTCTCAAAGCTGAACGGCTCTGACGCGTTTCCTCTGTGACGCCGGCGAAAGCATAACCTATTCCGCCACCAAGGAAAAGACCAAAACATGGATTCATTCACCCATCTCGTGGCCGGCGCTCTGACCCCCCTGGCCTTCCGCAACGCTCCCAAAAGCGCCGTTTTAGTGCTTTTCGGCCTCACGGCCGGGGTCTTCCCCGATGTGGACGTGTTTTTCGGCTCTTCCCCAGAAGCTCTGATGAACATCCACCGGGGGCTGACCCATGCCCTGGCGGTCCAGCCCGTCTTCGCCCTGCTCCTCGCCCTGCCCTTTTTCGCCCTGCTGACCCGCAGGGGGCCGGGAGGAAGCGGCGAAGGCTGGCGGCCGCCCCTGCGCGGACCGGGCTGGCGGGAATCCCTGGGCGGCTTCGGCTTCCGGGGGCTGTTCCTGGCGGGCCTCGCGGCCCTGTGCCTGCACCTTTATCTGGACTGCATGACCACCTTCGGCACCCGCGTCTTTCTGCCTTTCAGCTCCTTCCGACTGGGGCTGCCGGCCATGTTCATAATTGACATTCTCTGCACCCTGCCCGCCCTGTGGCTGCTCGGCTCCGCCCTGAAACCCCGCAAGCCCGCTCCCAGCGGCCGCCGGGAAGCGCGGGAGGCGCCCGCCTCCCCCTTCTTCCCCGACCAAACCCGGCGCTACGCCCGGCTGGGACTGGCCTGGCTCCTGTGCTACCCGCTGGCCTGCCTGGCCGTAAACGCGGCCTCGACCCTGTACCTGGAATCGCTCCCGGCCGACGGCGCTTCCCCTGCGGAAAAAGGCCGCCTGACCCTGCTGACGGAACCCTTTTCCCCCTTTGTCTGGAAGGTGGTGGAAGACGAGGGAGACCTCTGCCGCCTGGGCATTTTTGACCTCTCCGCGGGCATGCTCTTCCAGAATCCGGAACGGTTCGCCAAGCCTCCGCAAAGCCTGCTGGACTCTCTGGCCGGGCAGGCCGCCATCTTCACCAGCTTCCGGGACTTCTGCGCCCACCTGATCTTCCGGGAAACCCCGGAGGAGACGGGCACGCTCTATTCCTTCATGGATCTGCGCTATGTGGTGGCCGAATACAGCCCTCTGCGCCTGCTCTTCGGCCGGACCAAAACCCTCTTTGTCCTGGAGGCGCGGGTGGACCGCCAGGGCCGCCTCCTGGCCTACCGCTTCCTGCGGGACAGCGAACAGCGGGATACCCCCTGGTTCGTCCGGACGGAATAGAGCGGTTTAAGGAAACACTAATTTATTCCGTTTGGACCGCGTTGCCCGTTCTTTTTGCGGAGGGGCGGGACATAAGAGTCCAGCCCCTCCGCAAAAAGAACTCGCGCCCTGCCAAACGAAAAAACTCGGCGTTTCCAAAATCCATCTCAAAGCGAAATTGATCTGGAGCCGTTTAACTTTGAAAAGTTGAACCGCTCTATCCGCCCAGAGCGGCCGCCGCCAGCGCGGCGCATTCGCCGCCGATGATCAGGGCGCCGGCAAAATCGCCGTTATAGCCTCCTTCGCGCCGGGCCACACGGACCAGAAAGGCGAGCAGCGCGCAGGAGGCGGCAAGGGCGAGCAGGAAGGGGATCAGCCCCAGGCAGAAAGGCCCTGGCAGGAGGCAGGCCAGGGCGGGCGGACGTCCCCCGCGGGAGGCGGCCAGGATTGCCCCCAACCTGGAGCCGGGCCAGACCGGGGCCAGGCCGGCCAGGAACAGGGGCAGGCAGCGGGCGAATACAGGGGCGAAAAAAAGAGGGGCAAGGCGATCCCCGGCAAGGCAGGTTCCCGCCATGACCATCTGTCCTCCCAGAGCCAGGACCAGGGCCAGACAGCCGAAGGCGCCCAGGCGGCTGTCCTTCAGCACCTCCCGGAAAGCCGGCCCGGTTTTGCCGCTGCCCAGGGCATCGGCCAGATCGGCCAGGCCGTCCAGATGCAGCCCCCGGGTCAGCCAGACCGAGGCCAAAACATAGATCCAGGCGGCCGCGGCCGGGGAATCCGCCCAGGCCAGGATGGGCAGAAGGCAGAGCAGAAGCGCCGCGCCAAGGACGGCTCCGGCCAGAGGGTACCAGCGGCAGGAAGCGCTCAGCTCCTCGCTGGAGGCCATGCCGGCCGGCGCCAGCCGCGTCAGAAACCCCAAGGCCAGGAGGAAGGGGCGAAAAAAGGAAGTAATGGCGCTTCCCAAGGGGAGCTCAGCGGTTGCGGCGGGAGAGGGTGAAGGCCATGGAATAAAAGTAGTGCATTACATCCAGATACTCCACAACCACATCGCCGGGCACGGTGATGCGGGCCGGAGAGTAGTTAAGAATGCCCTTTACGCCCGCCTCCACCAGATTGGCGGCGGCGCGCTGGGCGCGCTCCGCCGGACTGGAAATGATCCCTATGCGCACGTCCCGGCCGGCCACGACTTCCTTAATGCGGTTGCCGTCCATGACTTCCAGGCCCATGACCATCTGGCCGATGCGGAAGGGATCGAAATCAAAGATGGAGACAACGGTAAAGCGGTGCTCGGAGAATTCGCGGTGACTCAAAAGGGCCTTGCCCAGGTTGCCCACGCCCACCAGAATGCAATTCCACTGCTTGTCAATGCTCAGAGCCTTGGCCAGGGCGTTAATTAACCCGGAGACGTTGTAGCCCACCCCGCGCACTCCGAATTCTCCGAAATAGGTAAGATCCTTGCGGATCTGCGAAGCGTTGACCTCGCAGGCCCGAGCCAGGGGTTCGGAGGCGATGACCTCCAGCCCGTCCCGCTGCAGGTGCTCCAGTTCCTGTAGATAGACGGCAAGGCGCTGAATGGTGGCGCGAGGGATGTGGTCCTGTTTCATCAAAGATCCCTTCAGGGAAACACTGATTTATTCCGTTTGGGCTACGTTGCTCGTTTTTTTTGCGGAGAGGCGGGACGGCCCGGAGGCCGCGCCGAACGCGGCCTCCGGAATCCGGAAAAGGGGAAGATGGGCGGGCGATCACCCGAGAAAGGGAGCGGCAAGGGGATTCACGAAGAGCAGAACCAGACTGATTACCAGGGCGTAGATCGCCAGGGACTCAATAATGGCCAGGCCCAGCAGCAGGGTGACCATAAGCTTGCCGCCCACTTCGGGATTGCGGGCGGTGCCTTCCAGGCAGCCCTTAAGGCCGAGGCCCATGCCCACGCCGCAGCCGCAGGCGGCGATGCCCAGGACAAGGGCGGCCCCAAGATAGCTGGAACTGACGGTCCCGGCCAGATAGACGGAGCTTAAGGACGCGTCCCCCGTCAGGGAGACGGCCCCGCTTTCGGCGGCGGCGGCCAGGCCGGCAAAAGCCAACAGGCCAATGGCCCCGAGGGCGAGGAAAAACAGATTGCGCATGGAGTAACTCCTTGAGTTTATATGTGACGGTCGAGGTGACCATTCCCCCGAAGCCGGCGCCCGCCTCCGGCGGGCCGGGCTGGCCCTGCAGCCGCCCCTCAATGGGGGGGATGCTCCATGGCGCCCTGCAGGTAAAGCATGGTGAGCATATAAAAAATGAAAGCCTGGAGAACCTTGACCAGCAGAAAGAGGCAGTAGGCGGGCAGGGTCGTCACCAGGGGCACGGCGGCAAAGGCAAGCAGGAGAACGATTTCTTCGCCCCGGATGTTGCCGAAGAGCCGCAGGGTAAGGGACAAGGGGCGGGCGCAGTGGCTGACCAACTCTATGGGCAGCATGAGCGGGGCCATGGGCAACATGGGGCCTGTGAAATGCTTGATATAGCCCGGACCCCAAGTGCGCAGGCCCACATAGTTGTAGTAGCCGAACACAAACAGGGCCATGGCCGCGTTGGTGTTGATGTTGGCTGTGGGAGCGTCCAGAAAGGGAATGAGGCCGAACAGGTTCTGCACCAGAATGAAGAGAAAGATCCCGCACAGCAGGGGGAAAATCGTCCTCCCCTTTTCGCCCACAGTGTCCACGGTGAACTGCTCCAGCCCCCCGATCACTACCTCGGCAATATTCTGCAGGCCGGTGGGCACGCGCCGCAGCCGCCCGCGCAGGTAAAGACCCAGGCCGAAAAGGACGGCCATGGCGCACCAAGTATAGAAGACATGCCGGAAAGAGTCGCTGACGCCCAGTAGCGAGGACAGAAGAACCGGGTGTTCCATGAGGGGTCAGACCTCCTTGGGGGTTTTCCGGAGCGCGCGGGCAATGCCCCACAGGATGGCGGCCGCCGTGGGAGAGGCCAGCCCGAGCAGCAGGGGCGCCAAAGGCGCTTTAAGCGTAACCAGACAGCAATACAGGACAAGTCCTATACAGCAAAACCGGGCCAGAAACATCAGAAAAAAACGGATCCCCAGGCGGGGAGTGTAGCGCAGATACAGGACCGACTGCACAAAACGCGTGGTCTGCCACAGGCAGGCGGCCATAACCGCGGCGCCCAGGCCAAAGGCCAGAGGCCCCAGACTGTACCAGGCCAAGGGCAGCCCCAGCAGCAGGCCCCCGGCGCCCAGGGACAGTTGCAGGCCCAAAAAAAAACGCGGCAGGGGGGCGGTGAACCCCCAGGCGTACAGGCGCCGCTCCAGCTTAGGGCGAAAATCGGCAAGCAGGGCCGTCACTCCTTCCGGGCGGGAGGGCTTTGACCCCGCGCCGCCGTTTCCGCCGGGGAATCCGCCGCGCCGGGGCGGACGGCTTCCTCTTTGGCCCCGTTGTTATCAA
>JAISMK010000162.1 GCA_031276785.1 Desulfovibrio sp.
CTCTTTACAAACGTAGTTACGTTTCTACAGCAAAGAAGCCCGCTTTTCAACATCCCGCGGGGCATATGAGTCAAGTCAAAATTACACTTTCGCCGCGGTCTACAATTCAAAACTGCGGGGACGCAGCTTTGAATTGAAAATGAAAATGGACGTTAGAGCATTTTACGCTTGAAATGCTTGCTTAACGGTGAGCAAAGACCGCCCGTAAGCATTTTTCGGCAAGGATTTGCGAGCAAATCCTTGCCGAACAGTTCACATTTTTCAAAGCTAAACTACTCTAAGCCAAAGGATCCGGAAACGGCATCAGCGGTCCTTGTCCTCCGGAGTGGAATGGCGCGGGGAATCCAGAACGCGCCAGGAGCGGATTAGGATCCGCCGGGGCCGGCGGGAGGACGGGGCCATCCTGGTTCCGGCGATGGGATCTTCCCCGGCAAGGGGCGCTGCTCCTTCCTTGGCGGAAGAAACGGCCGCCTGGGCGGGAGGGAATTCCTGTCCGGAGGCAAAGGCTCCGGGTCCGGTCGGATCGGGTGGGGGAGGGCCGGCGGCTGAAGGCACGCACAAAAGGCTGAACCAGTAGATCAGCAGGAAACAGAAAAAACAGATCGTGAAAAAACCAAGGAGGGGGCTTGGATCAATGGGGTTAAGCGGCAGCAGAATGGCGGCCAGCCGGACGAAGACGGCCGTCCGGGGAGGCAGGCGGATATCGCGCAGGCGCTTGGCGTCGCGCATGATATCCATGCAGGCCGGAGGCAGGAGGAGAAGGCGCTGCAGCAGGCCTTCGGGCTGGGGCGGAAGTTCTCCGTCCGCATCTTCCAGGTTGAACAAGAAATCCCCGGGCAGAATGGCCGCCAGGATCAGGACATAGGCAAGGGCAGGCGCCATGCTCAGGCAGGCGGAGGCCAGGTAGGCGCCGCGCCGCATGCGTCCCTGCCAGGAGAAGAGCGCCCAGAAAATCCAAGAGAAAAAACCGTGCTGTTGAATACTGCGCATGATGCCGCCTTGAAACATTCTATGTTTGAGATTGTTGCGGGCTGCGGACCTCCTCCCGCTCGGCCGCCTGGAACAATTTCATTTTAAGGAAATCCATTTAATCAGTGCTTCCTTAAAATTGTCAAAAATTTCTCTAATTCGTCTGTTGGCTGCTGCGAAAATGTTATTTCGCCTTGCCTCTCGAAATACTTCGCATTTCGGCGCGACATCCTGCCCTTGCATTCCAATTCCAGGTCAAAAATTAAAGCATTTTTAACCTGGAATTGGAATAACTTGCTTTATGGTATTTCTTCATAAAAGCTTTTTCCGCCTCTTCCGAGCCGATGAGCAGCAGTTCGTCCTCCGCCTGAATCACGTCATCCGGTCCGAGCGAAACGCGCAGGCATTGCCCGCTACGGATGGCGATGAGGTTGCAGTCCGTATCCTCCCGGATTCGGCTGCGCCGCAGATGCACTCCGGTCAGGGAAGGCGGAGAGGGCAGGCGGAAAATATGGCAGCCTTCGGTGATAAGAAAAACCCGGCCGGGAACTAGGAGGTTGATGATCATGTCCGCGGCCAACGAAGCGTGGGACATGACCAGATTGGCGCCAGCGTTATACAGGGAGGCGACATTGCGGTCGCTGGTGGCCCGGCTGATGATCTGGATGTCGGGGCGCAGCTTGCGGCAGTAAATGGTCAGATAAATATTGAGGTCGTCGTTGTGGGTGGTGACGACCACAGTGCGGGTCTGTCCTATGCCGGCCCGCGCCAGGACATCAATGCTGGCGGCGTTGCCGTGGATGAAGGAGCCCCTGTCCTCCTTGGGCCGGAGGGCGGCGTTCTGCTCCACCATACGGAAGGGAATGGACCGGCCGCGCAGGGTTTCGGCCACTGCCCCGCCCACCCTGCCGCCGCCCAGAATGAGCGCCGGGGGCATCTGGACGTCGTTTTCAAAAGCCAGGGCCGCGTCATAGGCGCGCAGCTTGTCCTCGGCGCCGGCCAGGAGAATGACGTCCCCGGACTGCAAAACGCTGTCAGGACCAGCCGCCAGGTACTGGTTATCCCGCAGGATGCCCGCCACGTTCAGCCCGAAGCTGTCGCGAAAGCCGGTTTCCGCCAGGCGCCTGCCCACAAAAGGGGTGCGGCCGGCAGGAGATTCGGCGATGCACAGACCCTCGAACCGGCCGACTATGTTGCTTTCCTGGCCGGCGTTGAAGACGCGCCGGGCCAAACCCTCGCCCAGCTTGCGGGTGAAATTGATGACATGGTTGCAGCCGGCCAGGGCCAGGATGTCGGCGGCCTCAGGGCTGTTGATCCCCACAGCCAGGGGCACGGAAACCGAGACCTCGCGCAGAGTGGCGGCAATATTGGTGTTTTTCAAATCATCATGCAGGGCCAGCACCAGGGAGGCCTGCTCCGCCCGGACGGCCCGGTAGCTCTGCACCGCGTCCAGGTGCCCCAGGACAACCTGGCGTCCGGCCTCAAGCAGGTCCACGGCCAGAGCCTCCTCCTCCAGCAGGAGAACATAGGCGATGCCGTAGCTCCGGCAGCGGTCCGCAATGCTCATGGCAATACCGTCCCTGCCGACGATCACCAGATGCCCGGAAACATTCACGGGCAGCTCGCGCGGGGTCATGGCGCTGGCTTTGGCGTCCAGCCAGGGAATGTAGACAAAGCGGATAAAGGTGAAGGGCAGCACCAGCATGAAGAGCAGCACTCCAGAAAGCAGCACCAGCAGGCTGAACATCCTGCCCGCGTCGCCGCTGAAGGTGATGTCCCCGAAACCCAGGGTGGACATAACGGTGAGGGTCCAGTACAGCCCGGTCAAAACGGAAAATTCCCGCCCCTCCGCGGCCATGAGGGAATGAAAGGCCATGCTGTAGACGGCGACGAGCGCCAGGAGAATAAGCGCGAAATTGAGGACGAAACGCAGGTTCCGCCTGTTGCTACGATGCCCCAGAAAAAAGGCCATCTGGGAAGCCAGATGTTTCACCTCTCTTCCTCCCTTATCCCTCTGTATACGCCAAAGATTCCGCCAAGGCCAGACCCGCGGGTTTTTTCCCCTTCCCTCAGCGCGGAAAGATAAGATACATGCGGGTGGCCAGCCATTCCAGAGTCAGGGAGGGATTGACGGAGAAGCCCAGACAATCCTGGGCCTCGGCCAGGGCCTCGTCCAGACAACGCAGGCGCTGCGGCGGCAGGGAGGCCAGAAGCGCCTCCAACCCTCCGGAAGTGGGGGCGCCGGCAAGGCGGGCGGCCAGGGCGCGCCGGCAGAGGCCGATAAGGGCGTGGGCCAGGGAAGCGTCCACCGCTCCTCTGGTTCCGGTGCGTTCCCACAAGCCATGCCCGTTGACGATAAAGTCGCGCAGGGCCTCCTCCCAGGAGGCCAGGCTCCCGTCAGAGGAAGGGAGGGGCCAGGGCAGGGTCAGGACCATACTGCGGGAAACCAGGGTGGGCAGAAGGCGTTCCCGCTGGGGAACCAGGAAGACGAAGGACGTATCCGGAAGGGGATTTTCCAGTGCCGTTAGCAAGGCGTTGGCGGCGGCCTCGCCCAGGGCCTGGGCCTCGCGAAAGATCACCATGCGCATCCTGGCCTCCTGGGGCGGTTCTCCCAGCCGGGAGCGCACCTCGCGCACCTCGTCTATTTTGATGGAACCCGCCGTGCCGTCCAGAAAAAAGCAGTCCCTATGCAGGTGGACGGTCATGCGGATGCATTCCGGGCAGTTCAGGCAGGGTTCGCGCTCAGCGGCGCATCCTCCGGCAGGTGAATCCGGGGCGCGGCAATTCAGAATGGCCATCCAGTAATGCGCGGCCTCCAGGCGTTCCGCGACGTCACCGCCTTCCAGAAGGAGAACCTGGGGGGGGGTTGCGGCCAGACGGGCCAGTTGGGCGCGGAAACCGGTGTAGCGAGGGCTGTGCCGGAAGCCGCGCGTCCGGTCCAGCAAGGCTGCGATGGTCCGGGCGTCGGGCAGGGAATCCCCGGATGTTGCTGCGGCCTCCGGCTTTGCCGGAGACGCGCGGAAATCCTTGGCGGCGGAAGGTCCGGACATGGGGAGCGTCAGCGGAAGAAGGTCTGGCGGCGATCCGGCCCGACGGAGACAATGGTTACGGGAACCCCGGCCAGCTCTTCCAGGCGGAGGACATAGTCCCTGGCGGCCCGGGGAAGATCCTCCCAGGCGTCCGCCCCTTCCAGATTCTCCGTCCAGCCGGGCAGGCTTTCATACACCGGGGAAACCTGTTCCAGAGCCTTTTCCGCCTGGGGCGGAAAAGGCAGGGTCCGGTCCTGGCTCCGGTAGGCGGTGCAGATCTTCAGTTCATCCAGACCGGAGAGCACATCCAGCTTGGTCAGGGCTATTTCCGTAATCCCGCAGAGGCGCACGGCCTCCCGCACCAGAACCAGATCCTGCCAGCCGCAGCGGCGCGGACGGCCCGTGACCGAGCCGAACTCAGCCCCCCGCCGGCCCAAAAACTTGCCGGTGGCGTCGGGCAGTTCCGTGGGAAAAGGGCCGGACCCCACCCGCGTGACATAGGCCTTGACGATGCCCACAATGCGCCCCAGCCGGGAAGGCGCCACGCCCGCGCCGGCGGCCGCGTTGCCGGCCACGGTGCTGGAGGAGGTCACAAAGGGGTAGGTGCCGTGATCCACATCCAGGTGGACGCCCTGAGCGCCCTCAAACATAATAGAGCCGCCGGCATCCTCGCAGGCGGCCAGTTCCGCGCTCACATCCGCCAGATGGAGCGCCACCCTGCCGGCTACAGCCTCCAGATCCTCCATGACGCTGTCCAGGCTGACGGGGGCCTTGCCGTACAGGCCCACCAGGAGGGCGTTTTTCTCCTTCAGGGCATGGGCCGCCTTTTCCCGCAACAGCGCCGGATCCTCCAGATCGCAGGCCCGGATTCCCACACGGGCGGTCTTGTCCTCATAACAGGGGCCGATACCCTGCCCGGTGGTGCCTATCCTGCCTCCGGCCCGGCTTTCCTCCCGGGCTTGATCCAAGGCCTTGTGGTAGGGCATGATGAGGTGGGCCTTGCGGGAGAGCTTCAGGCGGGCGGGGCCGACATCCGTGCCCCGGCCGGCCAGCATATCCATTTCCCGGCACAGAACAACCGGGTCCACCACCACACCGTTGCCGATAAGGCACATCTTGCCCGGATGCAGAATGCCCGAGGGGATCAACTGCAGAATATAGGTCCTGCCTCCCACAGACACCGTGTGCCCGGCGTTGTTCCCCCCCTGAAAACGCACCACGGCGGAAACTTCTTGGGAAAGAAGATCCACTATCTTCCCCTTGCCTTCGTCCCCCCATTGGGCACCGACGACCACCAGATTCGACATGGCGCGCTCCTTGGAGAAAAATAGGGAATTATTCAGGCAGGCCGAATGGCCCTTTTCAGGACCGACTATTTAGGCCCCCGGGAAGGAAAATGCAGTATGGTGGCCTTGGCGGGACGGCTTTCCGCCGCCTTGCCGGCTTCTTCTTTTCCGGAAGGGAAAAAGTCCCGCGGGGATGGCATGTCCACCGGATCGCCCGGCGTGGCAGCCGCCGCCAAATGATAGTTGAACAAATGGTTTTTCCAATGTACGGCCTGGATCAGGCACAGGGACAAGGCCGCCTCTTCCCAGCGCCGGGTAGGCTCGAAGTCGTTCACCCGCATGGCGTATTTCTGCCAGAGCTGCATCAGGGATGCCTCGTCATAGGCGTTCAACTGCCTGGCCATTTTTTCCAGCATCCGCTGCATCCCCGCCGCCTTTCCCCTCTTGTCCCTCAGCGGTCACCCCGCGGGGGTTGCATGGTACACAGTATTTCCCGCCAGCCCGCTTGAGAAAGGGTTTGTTCATGGGAGGAACACTATCCCAAGGTGTTATGAAATACAAGCCTCCTTATTCCAGCTCTCCTGACAGCGGCGGGCGCCGGGGAGATGCATTTTTCGCCCGGTCCTGACTGTCCCGGTGGGCAAGCGCCCCGCACACCGGAAAAGGTCAGGCTACGTCCTGCCCGGGCGGAGGAGACTGCGGGGACGCGCCGCGCGCGGCCTTGAGGGGAACATTCAGACGCCTCCAGATAAACATCTCCGCATCCGCGCCCTCTGTGACGGAAAGAGAAAATTCCGCCCTGGCCATAACCTTGTGCCCGCCGCCGGAGCCGATCCCGGCGCTGATCTGGGCGGCGAAGCGGCCCACATCGCGGGAAACGCCGTCACTGCGGAAGATGATGACCACGGTTTCCCCGTACACGCCGGCCACCGCCACCCAGCGGATTTCATAGACCTGCATGAGAAAGTCCGCCACCACCACCAGGATATCTGGGTTGTCCACTTCGCCCACAAAGGCGTACTGGCCGGACTTGATGCTGTACATCCCGGCGCAGGCCCTGGCCAGAAGACCCAGCCAGCGGCGGTGGAAGGCGCTGCGGGCGATGCGCAGCAGCATAGCCTGATCGGCGTAGCGGGAAAGGTGGCGGAAGGCCCGCAGATCCACATCGGAAAAGTGGCGCTCAAAACTGGCGGTATCTGTCTTGATGCCGAACTGCAGGGCCGTAGCCAGGAGTTTGCCGGGCCGGACGCCCAGATTGTACAGATATTCCGTCAGGAGCGTGGACGTGGCCCCGTATTCGGGCCGGATGTCGCAATATTCGGCCTCCACCGGGGATTCCAGAGGGTGGTGGTCAATGACCAGGGTAAAAGGCAGCTTCCGGAACAGGGCATGGTGCCCGGGCTGGGAATCCACAAGGGCCAGCCGGGAGAAGCGGCCGGGAAGATCCGGGGAAAAATCCTCCATGTGGATGCGGGCATAGCGGATCATGGCCAGGTTGTCCGGCCGGGTGACGGCGTTGACCTTGGCGATGACCGCCTCGTGTACCCTGCGGCTCAGGATGCGCCGCAGGGCCAAGGCCGAGGCCATGGCGTCGGGATCGGCGTTAATTAGAATAAGCCATCTGTCTTCGCGCGAAAAAAGACGCATCAGGGAAGGCAGGCGGGGAATGGCGCGAAAATAGGACATGGGCGTTTTCGCTGTTGGCGCGTTTTTTCTTTGAAATTACGCATCCGCGGCGCGAGCGCGCCTTGTCTCCAAAGCGCTTCGCATTACGGCGCTACATCCTGTCGCGCCGGGACCGGGTTACAACCGGTATTGCCGCCGGCATCAGGGAGAGCCTGAGGACTCCAGCCACTGCCGGAGCAGGGGCAGGGACTCCTCCACTCCGGACCACTGAAAAAGCTCCAGCATAATCACGGCCTCCCGGGGGGCCGCGCGCAGCAGGCGCCGCGCCAGGGCCACGCCGCGGGCATCCAGGGCGGTCAGGGGCAAATGCCCGTCTCCCGCCGCTCCAGGCGCGCTGAGGTGGAGAAGGTCCGTCCGCTCCAAAAGGTCGTCCCGGCGGACAAGATCCTCCTGTCCCCATGCCAGAATATGCCCCATATCCATGCAGACGCGCAAGCCATATTCACGGACAAGGGCAACAAGGGATCCGAGATCGTTGTCCGGAGTATTCTCCAGAAGCAGAAGACGCGGATCTTCGCCGCCGGCGGCCAGTCCGTCCAGAAAGGAGGCCAGGGATCTTTCCTCGTCCGGTCCGTGGGGCGGAGGATGGAGGACAGCCCGCAAAGGACCGAAAACGGAGGTTTTTTCCCGCAGCAGGCGGCAAACGCGAGCGGCTCCGGCCGGATCCTCCCAAGGCAGATCCAGGGGAAGGTGCAGGTGATAACGCAAGGGGAGCCGCGGCACGTCCGCCGGCGGATCCTCCTCGGCGCCGGCCGGAGGGAAGGCCTGCAGAAAAAGCAGGCCTACCTCGTCCACGCGGCCGGCCAGAAAGCGGCAATTTTCCGCCAGGGTTCCTGGAAAAACCCAGGAGGGCACCGCCAGAATTCTGCCGGGCAGAAAGGAGCCTTGGGGTAGCTGGCCGGTATTCATCTCTCGGCCGGAGGCTGAAAAGACGGTCCAGCGCAAGGGGCACCGGCGCCGCCCGCAACCCCCGGCAGGGTTCTTGCATGTACGAAGGCAAGGCCGCCGCCCTCCTGCGGAGGCCGGCCCGCGGGGGAAACGGACCTCTCCCGGCCTCTGGCGCGGGGGGAAATTCCTGCCGCCATGTCCCGGAACGGGGGAAAGAAAAGGGTCCGCGGTTGTCGCCTCCGCGCCATCCAGAGGATCCCGTAGGTCCCGAGGTTGCCATGTCGTCCCTGAAGATCTGCCTGCAGCACTATCTCAATCCCCTGCATATTTACTGCCGCCTGAAGGGCTGCGGCCTGTCCTCCCGCTCCGCCAGACGGGTTTGCGCCGCCTACGAGCGCCTTTACCGCCTGTTCAGCCTGAAGCGCCAGGCGGGCTGATCATCTGGTCAGGAGATCCTCCAACCTGTCCATGCAGGCGGACTGGGAAAACCCGGCCAAGGCGAACTCCCGGCCGGCCCGGCCCATTGCCCGCCGCCTTGGTACATCGCGGCTCAGTTCCAGCACCCCTGCCGCCATATCCCCTTTCGCCGGAAAAATCGCCCCTCCTGCGGCTGGAGGATGCGCGTCCGGAGCATTTTCCCCCTCCGGCAGGGGAAAGAGCAACCCATTGACGCCGTTGTTGACGAGTTCGGGAATATTGCTCACCCTGTAGGCCAGAATTGGTTTTTGCGCCAGCATGGCCTCCAGAAGGACGAAGCCGAAACCCTCCCAGAGCGAAGTCAGGACAAAAAGGTCAATGGCCCGCCAGAAGCAGGACAGATCCTCCTGAAAGCCGGCGAAGACAACCTTTTCCCCCAAGTCCAGCTCCCAGGCCATGGCGCGCAGCTCCGCCTCGCGCTCGCCGCTCCCGGCAAGAACCAGGCGGCAGTCCAGGCCGGCGTCAAGCAGGCGGCGGCCCAGGCGGAGAAAAAGGTGCTGCCCCTTCTGGCGGTTCAGCCGTCCGGCGGTGCCCAGCACCAAAGGCCGCACCGTCCAGGACAGGCGGGCCAGATCCGCCAGGGGGCCGGCGCCGGTTCCCGCCTCCAGAGCGAGATCGCAACGGGCCAGGGCCTGATCAAAGGCCTGCGGATCCAGGCCGTTGGGCAGCAGGCTAACCCGTTCCGAAGGCAGGAGGCGGGAATTATTGCGGAACACCATGCGCCGGGTGCCTTCGGAATTGACGATGAGCCGGGTAATGACCCTGCCGTATAAAAAGCGGTTGCAAGCAGAGTTGCGCACGGGCAGAGCGCTGCCCCTGCGGAAGATAATGCGCGGCACCCCGGCCGCCCTGGCAGCCGGGCCAGCGGCCTTGAGGTCCGCCGGCAGATTGAGGATGACCGCGCCGGGCCTTGTGTTCCGGAAAAAACGCAGTAGCCGCCTCAGGCATAAGGGATTGAGAAAGGACAGCCTCCCCAGGGGCAGGGGCACAATCCGCACGCCTTCCGACCGCTCTGCGGCCCGCGCATACAGGGCGCCCCTGGGGTGACAGAGGAGAAAGACCCGCCAGCCCCGTCCGGCCAGGGCCAGTGCGGCATCCAGGTGCCATTTCTCCCCTCCTCCCCAGGCCAGGGCGCTGTTGCAGAGGCACACCGTCTTTTTCGCCGCAGCATTTGCCGTAAGGGGAGGCTCCAGTCCCTCCCCCGCTTCCGGTTTGGCGGCGTCTTCAGCCGGAAGCGGGGAGTCGGGCATCAGAGAAAGGCCCCGGTGTCGGCAACGCGGACCAGGCCGTCGGCCAGGAGGCACTCGGCAATCTGGACGGCGTTCAGGGCCGCGCCCTTGCGCACATTGTCGGCCACCACCCACATATTGAGGGTATTGGGTTGGGTGAAGTCCTCGCGGATGCGCCCCACAAAGACCTCGTCCTCTCCGGCGGCTTCCGAGGGCAGGGGGTACAGCCTCTGAGAAGGGTTGTCCACCACCCGGACTCCGGGGGCCACGCTGAGCAGGGCGCGGGCCTCGGCAGGAGAAATCTTTCCGGCCAGGGCCACATTGAGGGACTCGGAATGGCCGTAGAAAACCGGGACGCGGACGGTGGTGGCTGTAACCAGGACGGAAGCGTCGCCCATAATCTTTACGGTTTCCCGGGTCATCTTCATTTCTTCCTTCGTATAGTCATTCTCCAGGAAGACATCAATGTGGGGCAGGCAGTTGAAAGCGATGCGGTGGGGATAGACGGAAGGCTCCGGTTCCTGCATGTTGAACATCTGCCGGACCTGGGCGTCCAGTTCCTGAATTCCCTTCTGCCCGGTTCCGGAAACGGCCTGGTAGGTGGAGACCACCACCCGGGTGACGCCCATGGCCTTGTGCAGGGGAGCCAGGACAACGACCATCTGGATGGTGGAGCAGTTGGGATTGGCGATAATGCCCCGGTGGCCGGCCAGGGCCTGCCGGTTGACCTCCGGCACCACCAGGGGACAACGGTCGTCCATGCGCCAGGCGCTGGAATTGTCCACCACCACGCAGCCGCGGGCCACGGCCTGGGGGGCGAAACGCTCGGACACGCTCCCTCCGGCGGAGAACAGGGCCAGATCCACTCCGGAAAAGGAGTCTTCCCGCAGTTCCCGCACCTCCAGGCCGCCCTGGCCAAAGGGAACCTGGGCGCCGGCCGAGCTGGAGGAGGCCAGGGGAATGACGCGCCCGGCGGGGAAAGCCCGCTCTTCCAGAATTTTCAGCATTTCCCGGCCCACGGCGCCAGTGGCGCCGACAACGGCGATAGTCAGTTCCCGGGACATACGGCCCTCCACAAGTGTTTCTTCTTGGAAACGGTCAGGGCAATCCCCTGTAAAACAGCCCGCGCGGTCCACACGGCAGGCAAGGTATATCCCAGGCCGGCTCTCTTGACAAGAAACACGAAGGGCTTCGCAGGGCAGCCGGAAGGCTTTGCCCTTGAGCAATCAACGCTTGAAACAGTCCGCTTACGGCGGACAAAGCCCGCCTGCTCCTGTTGGGCGGCGGGGATTCGCTCGCAAATCCCACAGGGCAGTTTAACTTTTTCGCATCTTCGACGTTGACTGTGGAATTTGACGAAAATACTTTATGCAAAAATATTTATACCCTACAGATACCCCTAAATTTTCGGGATGTCTTTAGTTGGGTATGAATGTCAGTGGACGAGTGGTGGGGAGGGGAAAAAACAAGAAGAGAGGGAGGGGTATTGCGCCGTTTCCCTCTCCTTATAGCCGTAAGTGGCTGTTTGCGCAAGCCGTCATGCCTTCTCTTTTGCCCACATAGCCCTGCCTCGCTGGATAGCCAAAGACATATCTGCTAAGTAACGGAGCGGCTCATGTACAACCCACCTGTTCCCTGAAAGAAGGCTCTGCCGGGGTACATGACTTCAACAGGTTTACCTGGCGGACATATGCTCCCCCGAAGCGGCAGACAGGGGGAACAGGTGCGCCAATGGAGGCGATTATGACCGATCCGCAAACGCCCGCTCCCGGCGCCCCCTGGTACAGACGCCCGCGCGGCATACTTTTTACGC
Source organism: Desulfovibrio sp. (assembly GCA_031276785.1). Lineage (GTDB taxonomy): Bacteria > Desulfobacterota > Desulfovibrionia > Desulfovibrionales > Desulfovibrionaceae > Frigididesulfovibrio. The sequence goes on from JAISMK010000162.1 coordinate 11,378, forward strand.
ACACCCTCCGGGTGGCGCTGCTTGGTTATATCATCGGGCCGTTGGTGGCATCTTTTGCCCTATTTGTCGAGGAGGCGGCCTTCGCTCTGCCTCTGGCGCTGTCGGCAGGGATTCTCTTCGGCCGTCTGAGCGCGGCGGGTATGAACTTGCCGCCGAAAATTTCCGGCCGATATACCCTGCCGCTTTTGTTTTGCTGGATTATGGCGTTCGCCTTTTTTCCCTTCTACGTCGTCTTGGCTTTTAGCGATGCCTCAATGACCGCCACGCGCTTTCTGCCGGACATGTATGTTCTGGGCCTTGTACCGGGTTTCGTCTGCTTCGAGCAACGGCGCAAGAACCGGGTGCTGCTTGCTCCTGCCGCCCGGGCGTTGCCCTGTCTTCTGCTGCTTGTTCCGCTTGCGCATACAGCCTACGGGATTGACAGCGACAGAGTCTACGCCCTCAAACGTGGTCATGGTTTCGCTATGGTGGGCGGTTTTTCCAGTACAGACCTGAAAATATACGACCCGCGCGTGCCGGGTTCCGTCACCTCCCGGCTGGAGGATGCGGCCGCCTTCATGGTCAGAGGAACGGAAAACCTGCCGGTGCTGGACGGGGCGGAGGCCGCCTTCCCCGTGTATGCCGCCTTTGCCGCCGCCTGTTATCCCGACATGGCCCCTCTTTGGGATGTAGTTTTGCGCTATTACGACTACCGAAGCCCCAATCATGCTGGGCCGTTGCAGTTCCACAACACCATT
>JAISMK010000164.1 GCA_031276785.1 Desulfovibrio sp.
CCCATCTTCTTTTCCTTTTTGCCTATGGCAAAGCCGGGAAAGTCCTTTTCCACAATAAAGGCGGAGATGCCTCTGGTCCCCTTGGTTTTGTCGGTCATGGCGAAAACAAGATAGATATCCGCCTCTCCGGCGTTGGTGATGAACACCTTGGTCCCGTTCAGCACATAGCTGTCGCCGTCCGGAACGGCCCTGGTCTGCTGGCCGGCGGCGTCGCAGCCCGCGTTGGGCTCCGTGAGGGCGAAGGCCCCCAGTTTTTCTCCCCTGGCCAGGGGTTTCAGGTATTTTTCCTTCTGCAGGGGAGTTCCCATCTCCAGAAGGGGAGAGCAGGCCAGGGAGGTATGCGCGCTCACGATCACCCCGGTGGTGGCGCAGACCCTGGAAAGTTCCTCAACGCAGAGGACATAGGACAGAGTATCGCACCCCTGGCCGCCGTATTCCCTGGGAATGGGAATGCCCAAAAAGCCGAGTTCGGCCATTTTCCGGACGGTTTCCACAGGGAATCTCTCTTCCTCGTCAATGGCGTGGGCCAGGGGCTTGACCTCCTTTTCCGCAAAGGCGCGGTAGAGTTTTTGGGACATTTCCTGTTCCCGGCTCAAGTCAAAATCCATAATGGACGCCTCCCGTTTCCTTAAGTAAGAGATCCCGCGGTGTACGCGGATTTGTCCGCCGCTCCGGAGCCGTTCTGACGCTCCCCGGGGCGTGGCAACCCCGCGGCCGGGCCCGGGCCGGGCGTTGCCTGCGGATGCCGTATGGTAATTTTTTAATTATATACAAGGCGAATCCGGGTGTCAAACCAGGGCGGCCGAACGGCTTTTTTCGGAATCGAATGGAACAGCATGTTATATCGACTTAGAGCAGTTCAACTTTGAAAAAGTTGGACTGCTCCGCAAGGATTTGCCTGTAAATCCTTGCCGCGAAATGCTTGCAGGCGGGCTTTGCCCGCCTGCAAGCAAGTATTTCAAGCGTACAATGCTCTATTTCGCTGTTTTTAAACATGAGCGTTGCCCTTATGTGGATTTTTTGTAGAAAAGGGCGCAAACGGCGGCGAACATCAGTAGACTGGCCATGTCCCGCGCGGTTGTGAAGCCGGACCCCAGAAGGCCTGACAGCATAGAGTCCAGGCCGAAGGGCGAGTCGCCGCGTCCCATGGACAGACTGATCAGCACCGCGATGGCGAGCGCCACGCCTGTCAGGCTCTCCCCGACGATAAAGCCGGAGGCGATGAGTACTCCTCTTTTGTTCTGACCGGAATGCGCGTTTTCGCCCTTCTTTCTCAACCGGAGATTCACCGCCAGGTTCAGCAGCGAGCCGATGATGGTCGCGGCCGTGATGCTTGGCGGCAGGTATATGCCGAGGCCCACGGCCAGGGCGGAAACGCGCAACGGGCTTTTCAGCCTGGCGAGCGCCAGATCCGCGCCGATGGTCACGACCCCGACTACAAGGCCCGTGAGCAGCATGGCCCAGTCCAGATTATTCGAGAAGATGCCCTGGGTGATGGTCATCATCAGCGTGGCCTGCGGCGCGGCCAGCATTGAGGAGGCGTCCATGCCGGGACGCGGCGGAGGAGCCCCGGAAAATCCGTACGCCTGGTATAACAGCCCCAGAGTCGGCGCGATGATCGCGGCCCCAACGCAGCAGCCGATCAAAAGGGCGATCTGCTGGTTTTTCGGAGTAGCGCCGACGAGGTAGCCGGTTTTCAGATCCTGCAGGTTGTCGTTGGCAACGGCGGCGGAGCTGACCACGGCCGTGGTTATGAAGATGGCCAGCGCCATGCCGAACTGCCGTCCCTCGGGGCTGGAGAACCACTGCATGCCGGAATCAAGAAAGACCAGAGACAGGGAAATAATGATGATGCCGATGACGCCGATGCCGGAAATGGGACTGTTGGACGAGCCTATCAGCCCGGCCATGTAGCCGCAGGCGGCGGCGATGAAAAAACCGAGAACGAAGACCATGAGCACGGCAAAAAGCACGAGTCCCCAGGCCAGCAGGGGAGGCAGGGGAGCGACCCGCACAAAGGAATAAAAGGTGGCTGCCAGAACAAGCAGAAGGGCGCAGGAGAGAAAAAGCAGGGAACGCATGGACATGTCCAGATCAATCCGCTTGATGCCGATGCCGCGCGAGGTGTCCCGCAGTGCTTTAAGGGATATTTTTACCCCTTCAGCCAGGGGTTTCAACAGAGTCAGCAGGGTCCATACCGCCGCGACGGCCAAGGTTCCCGCGCCGATGAACCGGACTTTTTCCGACCAGACGCCCATGGCTGTTGCCATAATGTTTTCAGCGGCATCAGGCAGTTGGGCGGTCAGATAGGGAACGAAAACTCCCCAGGCGAGGACAGCGCCGATGAGCATGGCAATGCCTGCTGTCAGGCCCATGAGGTAGCCGGCGCTGACAAGAGCGAGAGAGAAGCCGAGGGGAACCTGAAAAACGGCTTTGCCCTGGCTGAACCAGAAGCTGAGCTTGTCCGTGAAAAGGTGCAGGCCGGTGGCGCAAAAGCAGAAAATGGAGGAGAGAATGCCGCCGAACAGGATATCTTTCGCGCCGCCTTCGCTGCCTTCACCGGCGTCATCCTGATGTCCGGCTATGAGAATTTCCGCTGCGGCCACGCCTTCCGGATAGGGCAGGGAACTGTTGACGACCATGGTCCGGCGCAGGGGAATGGAAAAAATTACCCCGAGAGCGCCGCCGGCAACGCAGATCATCATGGTTTGCAGGAAATGGAAGTTCTGCCAATACCCGATCATCAGGATAGCGGGCAGAATGAAAATAACGGCAGAAAGCGTTCCCGCCGCCGAGGCCTGGGTCTGCACCACATTGTTTTCAAGAATGTTGGAACGGGAGAAAAAGCTCAATACAGCCATGGAGATGATTGCTGCCGGAATGGATGATGAAAATGTCAGACCTACTTTAAGGCCGAGATACACGTTGGAAGAGGTGAAAATTATGGTAATCAAAGCGCCCAGCAACACTCCCCGGCCGGTCAGTTCCGGCAGAACCCGGGGCGCGGGTGTTTTCAGTTTCTCTCCCGTTAACGCTTGTGCGCTCATGTTGTTTCCCTTCACTTCATTTCAGCTTGTGAAAGCCGCGGGATGGCGGTCAAGGGGCATCTCTCCCCTGCCCGCCAGCGTGAAAAAAAGCGGGACCGGGACGCCGGATTTCCCGGAACCTGCGACGATTCACGAGGGAGGAAGACACAATAAGATAATTTTGTTTTTGATTCAACTTCTTGCGCGTATGCGCCCGGGGCGCTCTCTTGAAAGAAAGGAAGTGCTGAATAAATGTTCAATGGCCTAAATAAGGGTAATTGCTGATAAGGCTGGCGGTGGCTTGACGAAAAGCGCGGAAACGGGCATATCCATATCCCCGGAAAATGCCCGCAGGGCGGCCGGGCGCGGGCAAGGCGAGCCGCGACCCGCTTGCGGCGGCCGGACTGCGGTCCCGCGCGTCTGCCGGCCTTTCTGCAAAAGCCGTCTTCGACTTTTCCGGCGGCTGCGCACTCTTTGTACAATGCTCCGTAATATTCTTACCAAGGCGCGCGTCCATGCCGGATAGCAGAGAGTATCTGAACCGCGTTCTTTTAAGCCGCGTGTATGACGTGGCGGTGGAAACGCCCTTGGAAGAGGCGGTCAGCCTTTCCCGCCGGTTGGGCAACCATGTGCTGCTGAAGCGTGAGGATTTGCAGCCGGTTTTTTCCTTTAAGCTGCGCGGGGCGTATAACAAGATGGCCCGCCTTTCGTCCGAGGATCTCCGGCGCGGCGTGATAGCCGCCTCCGCGGGCAACCATGCCCAAGGGGTGGCGCTCGCGGCCCAGCGCCTCGGCTGCCGGGCGACCATAGTCATGCCGTCCACAACTCCGGCCATCAAAGTCTCCGCCGTCAGGCGCCTGGGGGGGGAGGTGGTGCTTTTCGGCGAGTCTTTCAGCGATGCCTGGCGGCATACCCAGAATTTGATCCATGAAAGCGGCAGCGTTTTTATTCCGCCTTTTGACGATCCGGATGTCATCGCCGGACAGGGCACCATAGGCATGGAAATTCTGCGCCAGCGGGGGGGCGGCATCCATGCGGTTTTCGTGCCCATCGGCGGCGGCGGCCTGGCTGCCGGGGTGGCCGCCTATATCAAGAATCTGCGGCCGGAAATACGGGTCATCGGTGTGCAGCCCGTGGATTCCGATGCCAT
>JAISMK010000075.1 GCA_031276785.1 Desulfovibrio sp.
AAATATTATATAGAAAACTATTGCAAAAGTATAATACTTTTTGAAACTATTGTCCGACAGGCTCCTAGAGCGGTTCAACTTTGAAAAAGATGGACCGCGCGGCAAGGATTTGCCTGCGAATCCTTGCCGCGAAATGCTTTCAGGCGGGCTTTGCCCGCCGTTAAGTAAGCATTTCAAGTGTAAACTGCTCTAAGATGATGTCGGCGCATGATGGCTCATAATGTTTCAACTGTTCTCTCCGATTTGGAGACAACTTTTGTTCTTCGCGTAAATCTTGCCAAATCCGGAGGCATGGCCTGTATTCCTATGCGGCCGACAGCGCTTTTGGCGAAAGCCTGTGCAGCCCGAATCACAGGCCTGCGAAAACACTCAGGGCGAAGTCAATGGTCTTGTCCATGTCCATATAGCGGAAGCCGCCAAGGCGTCCTCCCGCGATCATGTTGGGGTGGCCGGATGCCAGACGCTCCCGATAAAGGCCCATCAGCCGTTCATTCTCAGGCGTATTGACCGGGTAATACGGCTCGTCGCCCCGGGAGAAGGCCCGGGGATATTCCCGCGTCAGAATGCTCTGTTCTCCCTGCGCTCCCCGTTCCGGGTGCAGGTGCTTGTATTCATGCGTACGGGTGAAGGGCACGTCCCCGTCGGCCTGATTCAACACCGCTGTGCCCTGAACATCCCTATAGGGCTCCAGGCGGTTTTCAAAACGCAGTCCGCGCCATTCCAGCGCGCCCAGCGCGTAGTCGAAAAATTCATCCAGCGGACCGGAATAAAAAATCCGGCAGGAAGCCGGAACCTGATCGGCAACGTCTTTCCAACTTACACCCAGTTCCACCTGAATTTTCGGATGGCGTAAAAGCGCCTCGAAAAGGCCGGCGTAGCCGCTTTCCGGCATACCCTGCCAGGGGTCGCTGAAATAATCCGTATTGTAGTTGGCGCGCACGGGCAGGCGATTGATGATCTCAGCGGGCAGATCCCGAGGATCCCTGCCCCACTGTTTCTGCGTGTAGCCCTTGATAAAGGCCTCGTACAGGGGCCGTCCCACAAGAGAGACGGCTTTTTCCTCCAAATTGGCCGGTTGGCCGCAAGGCGCCGCCGGAGAAGCGCCGCCGGCCTCCCTGAGGATAAAATCTTCCACCTCGTAAGGCCGCAGGTTCAGACCGTAAAAACTGTTTATGGTGGGCAGACTTATGGGCATCTGGTAGATCCGCCCCCGGTATTCCGTCAAAACCTTGTGGCGGTAAGAAGTGAAGTGCGCGAATCTGTTGATGTACTCCCATACGCGCTGAATGCCGGTATGGAAAACATGCGTCCCGTAGGCGTGGCATTCTATGCCGGTCCGCCTGTCCACAAAAGAATGGCAGTTGCCTCCCGTATGCTTGCGCCGCTCCAGCACCACGACCGGCTCGCCCAAAACCGAGGCGATGCGCTCCGCGATAACGCCTCCCCACAGACCCGCACCAACCACAAGATACTTGAGACCGCTCCATTTCATGCCGGAATATCCGCATAGCGGCCATAATAGTCCCGCGTTTTTTGCAGCGCCGCTTCAATTTTGTTCCTGTTGGCCTCATCCCGCTCATGTGCCAGGATAAATTCCAGAAAATCGCGTAGGGCAAGCCCCTCCTTGCGCCTGCCCGCCAGGGTCAGGCATTCAAGCCAGGCGGTGTAGGCCGGCGGAGCCGGATGCAGGCGCACCAGTTCTTCAGCCATAGATAAAGCCCTTGAAAATTTTCCCGCCTTGCTCAACAAGGCGATGCCAAGCAGCATATAATCCATGTTTTGCTTGAACATGTTGTAACTCATGGCAAGAATGACTTCAGACGCGGCAAAATTGTTATCTTTCATATAGTTATTGATGAGCTCGATTATCTCCATTAATGTTTTATTAGAGATATTAGAAAAATCAATAGTATTCTTTTTCTGCCATGCGCTGTTAATAGCCATTTTTTCAATGCTGTCAACAAGTGGAAGCATGTCTATAGATTCTTCTGTTTTTGCGTATATTTGTTTATAAAAGGAATCAATGCTGCGGTGATTATATGATCCATACGTTGCGTCGCTTCTGTTGCATTTTTGTTCATAATCATATTGAGAACGAAATTGGTAGTGATTTAAGCATATTTTGTCCACAGCAAGAGGAGCGTACGCTCCATATGCTGGAATACAATCAGCATTGACGGCTATCCCGTCTGTATAGATGAAGTGGTGAGCGGTAAATGGCATTTTTACCATGGCTGGACGCACTATACATTTGCAGTTATTATTATAGCCCAGGCTTTGTGTAAAGTTTTTTATGACCAGTCCCCGCGGCAGATTGATGTGCCCGGATGAGCCGAATATGTTCCAGTTTACCGCGAGTGCCGAATAGTTCTCATAATCGCGGAGCAAAACGCGGGCATCGTCGTCCTGTTTAAGGCACAGGAATTCGTCAATGTCAAAAAAAGCCAGCCATTCAAACTCGCTGCCGTGATATTTAAGGCAGTGATTATAAGCTACAAGCTGCATGCCCTGTCCCTGAAGCGTGTATGTGTCGCAAACGCCAAGGTCGTAAAATTCGGCCAGGGTGTCACGCGCCGGAGTCAGACTTTCGTTGTCGTATACATATATTTTTTCAAAGCCGATAAAGTGGTGGTAGCCGGCCCATTCGCGCAGGAAGGTGGTTTCGTCTTTCGCTATGGCGCACAATCCCAGGTAATATGTCGGCGGCATGGGGCGCGTTTCCTTTTGTTCAGCCGGGAACTTTATTCTGATTCCAGATAAAAATTGCCTCCCGCAAGTTTTATCTGCCGGCTGCGGCGAAAATGTGATTTCGCCTTGCCTCTCGAAATGCTTCGCATTTCGGCGCGACATCCTGCCCTTGCATTCCAATTTCAGGTCAAAAATTAAAGCATTTTTAATCTGGAATTGGAACTATCCGGCCTGCCCAGGCGGAAGAATCGCCGGGCGTTTTCCCCGCAGGCGGCCCAGAGGGACGCCGGGTCCGTGCCGCGCGCCTTGGCCATGGCGGCGATGGTATAGCCCAGGAAGGCGGGTTCGTTGCGTTGTCCGCGCAGGGGGTGGGGGGCCAGGTAGGGGCAGTCGGTTTCCACCAGGAGGCGGTCTTCAGGCACGGCGGCCACGGCCCCGCGCAGGGCTTCATTGGCCGGGTAGGTTACAGTCCCGGGGATGGACAGGTGCCAGCCGGCCTCGACAATGCGCAGGGCCAGATCCCGGTCTCCGCCGAAGCAGTGCCAGAGCAGCGGGCGACCGGCAAAACCTTCGGCCAGGAGCAGGGCCAAGGCGTCCATCTCGGCCTCCCGGCAGTGAATGACCGCCGGCAGGCCCAGATCCCTGGCCAGGCGCAGTTGGCGGCGGAAAAAATCTTTCTGGACGGGGACGGGGCATCCTTTCCAGTGATAGTCCAGGCCGATTTCACCCACGGCCCGGAGGCGGGAAGCCTGAGGACCGGAGACGAATATGGTCCGGATCCGGTCCAGGACGTCAGGGGGGAAGGTATGGGCCTCGGCGGGATGGATGCCCAGCAGAAAGAAAACCTCGGGTCGGCCGGGGGCGGAGGGGAAGCGTTCCCTGCCCGCCTCCCAGGCGTCGGGACTGAGAAAAACCTGGCCCAGACAGGCCACCCCGGCGGCGGCGGCGCGGGCGAGCGTCTGCTCCAGATCCTGCTGAAAGCGGCCGTCGTCCAGGTGGGCGTGGGTTTCCACTCCCACGCGGGGCAAAGCCGGAGGGGGGAGAAGGGGGGGACGCTTTTTGGCGCTCATTCCAGATCCTGTCTGTAGCGCAGCGACTGGCGGAGGGTTTCCTTGTCCATGAATTTGACTTCGCCCCCCAGGGGAATTCCCTGGGCCAGGCGGGTGATCCGGATATGGGGGAAGCGGGCCGCCAGACGGTTCCTGAGGAAAGAGGCGGTGGCATCAGCCTCCACTGTGGCGCCCAGAGCCAGGATGACTTCCCGGACTTCGTTTTCCGCAAGGCGGGCGTCCAGGGTTTCCAGTTCCGGACTGTCCGGGGCGGACTGCTCCCGGGAGGCGAGCAGGCCGCCCAGAATGAAGAACTGCCCGCTGTAGAAAGCTCCGTCTTCCAAAGTCAGCAGGCTGTCCCAGTCCACCACCAGGCAGAGGGTGTCTCCGGCCCGGGACGGATCGCTGCAGATGGGGCAGGGATCGGTATCCGTGACCGCGTTGCAGCGCGAACACAGGCGCAGGGAATCGCGCAGAGCCAGCAGATTCGTCCCCAACCGGCGGGTCTCCCCTTCGGGCCAGCGGAGCAGGGCCAGGGCGCAACGCAGGGCGGATTTCGGCCCCAGTCCCGGCAGCCTGGAGAGCTGATCCACAAGGGCGAGGAAAGGTTCAGGTAGGTGGCGCATGGGCTGGTGTTCAGGGCATGAAGGGCAGCTTGAGGCCGCCGGTCACGGCGCTCATTTCCTGTTCAGCCAGAGCCCGGGCCTTTCGTAGGGCGTCATTGGCGGCGGCCGTCAGAAGATCCTGAAAGACATCCTTTTCCTCCGGCAGCAGAAGGCTGTCCTCAAGGGAAAAGGAGAGGATCTCCTGTCCGCCGCTGCAGACAACGCGGACCATGCCGCCGCCGCTGGACCCTTCCACGGTTTTGCGGGCCAGTCCTTCCTGAATCTGGCGCATTGCTCCCTGCAACTGTTGAGCCTGGCGAAGCAGGCCGTCCATTCCTTGCATGAGTCTTTCTCCTGAAGGCGCTGTTCAGCGCGATTGTCCGCAGTCCACGATCCGGGCGGCAAAAATTTTTTCCAGTTCCCGCACCAGGGGATGCCGGGCGATTTCCCGGCGGAGTTCCTCCTGGCTCCTGCGCGGGGGGCCGGCGTCCGCCGGAGGGGCAATCTCCAGCAGGGGCGGGGAGGAACACAGGGAGGCCAGCGCCGAGCGCAGAACATCCTGCGCGGCGGGTTCCTCCAGGCGCCGGGCGGTGAAAGGATCGGGGGGAAGGAGCAGCAGGCGTCCTTCCTGCCATTGGGCCGATACCTTGCGGGCCAGAGGGATGAACCAGGAGGAGGATTCCTGGGCGGCGCAGGCCCGCAGAATGTCCGGCCAGTCCGGCAGGGCGGGGATCTGCCGTTCTCCGGATGGCCGCGGCTGGGGCGCCTCCGGCAAAGACGGCGCGTCTGGCTCGCGGGCAAGAGAGCAAGGCCCGCCGGCGGGCGGCACCGGCGGTTCCGGCACCGGCGGTTCCGGCGCGGCCGGTGCCGGCGCGGCCGGTTCCCGGAGCGGCCAGGAGCGGGCGGAGGGCGTCCCCGGCTCCAGCCTTCCGTCCTGTCCCCGGGAATCCTGTACTGAGGCTTGCTGTGCCGGGGCATCCCGGCCGAGGAGGGATTCCAGAGGCAGGATCCGCGGCAGCATGGCCAGGTTCAGCAGCAGCAGTTCCAGGGCAAGGGCCGGTTCCAGGGCCGTCAGCACCCTGCGCTGGCCCTCCAGGGTCATTTGCCAGCAGGCGTGGATATGGGCCGGGGAAAAGTCCGCGGCGGCCTCCAGCAGCCGCCGTCCCTCGCTTTCCGGCAGATCGGCCGCGCTCAGGCCGGCCTGCCCGGTTTGGCGCAGAATGAAAAGGTTGCGCCACAGGCCGGCGAGTTCGCGCAGAAAGAAGCCCAGATCCAGGCCCTGGTCAAGCAGCTCGCGCAGCAGGCGGGACAGGAGCAGGCAGTCCCCGTCCCTAAAGGCGGCCAGCATCCGGGCAAAGGTCTCCTGCCCGGCCAGGCCGAGGACGGAACGGGCCGTTTCTTCGGTCAGCCGGTCTTCGCCCAAGGCCAGAACCTGGGCCAGCAGGGACATGGCGTCGCGCACGCTGCCCGCCCCGCGCCGGGCGATGAGGCGCAGGGCGGCCTGGTCAAAGGCCAGCCCCTCCCGTTCCAGCACGGCGGCCAGATGTTCCTGCAGGGCCTTTTCCGGCAGGCGTTTGAAGGCAAAGTGCTGGCAGCGGCTGATGATGGTGGGCGGGAATTTGTGCGGCTCCGTGGTGGCCAGGATGAAGGTGACCCCGGCCGGGGGCTCTTCCAGTGTTTTCAACAGGGCGTTGAAGGCCTCGCGGGAGAGCATGTGGGCTTCGTCAATAATGAAAATCTTGTAGCGCCCGTCCATGGGGGCGTAGCCCACCACCTCCCTCAGGCGGCGCACATCGTCAATGCCCCGGTTGGAAGCTCCGTCAATCTCCACCACATCCACCGCATTGCCCAGGGTGACGGCCCGGCAGAGATCGCACTGGTTGCAGGGTTCGGCAGCCGGCGCGCGGCGGCAATTCAGGGCCTTGGCGAAAACGCGGGCCAGGGTGGTCTTGCCCACTCCCCGCGTGCCGCTGAAGAGATAGGCCGGCGCCACCTTTCCCTCCAAGGCGGCGCGGGACAGGATGGCTTTGACCGTATCCTGCCCGGCGACCTCGGCAAAAGTCTGGGGACGGTATCTGGCGGTAAGGGCGGCGGTGGTCATGGCTGCTTCCTCCGTCCCGGCCGGGACAGAAAGCCTGGAACAATTAACGCTTGAAACAGTTCGTTTACGGCGGGCAAATCCCGCCTGTCCTGTTTGGCGGCAGGGATTCGCTTGCAAATCCTTGCACAGCAGTTCACCCGTTTCATTCCTGAACCGCTTTAGGCTACGGAATAGTGGGTTCAAGGTCAAGGCCCCGAACCCTGCCTACCCCTGATTGCCGGAGACGCGGCATCTTCTTGCGTAAAGCGGCTCCGCCCGGATTTCCGGGGCGCGAAAAAAATAAGAAAAAGGTGTTGACCTTTTGTTCCGGAGAGGGCATAACTCCACCTCGCCGCGGGTAAAAACCCGGAGCGAACGGCGGAAACGGCTTGACAGCCGCGGATTTCCGCCCGGATGCGGCGGCGCGTTCTTTGACAAGAGAAGAGTGAGTGGAACGGTAGAGATTCAGCCAGAGTTGATTGATAAGATCAGCGCTTTGGTTTTCAGAGAGGATTTGTCATTAAATCCTTGCCGAGAGGGAGC
>JAISMK010000112.1 GCA_031276785.1 Desulfovibrio sp.
GAAGAAAGGCGCTGCCCGGCCAGTCCGGCAATGTCGTTCATGGAGACCTCTCTTCGTCAGATCGTACGGCAAAGGAACTACTTTGCGCCTATTTCATCAAGCAACGATTTGGCCAATGCCTTCGAGTCTTCCCCGTTTCCGTCTTCAAGCACCTTTTTCAGGCGGGCGGCGGCTTCGGCTTTGCGGCCCGCGCGAAACAGGGCGAGTCCAAGCCAGGCTTGAGCGTGCGCATCTTCAGGGTTCAGGCGCAACGCTTCTTTTTCAAGAATTTCCGCTGCCTTCCCGTAGTCTCCCTTATGGATATGCAGCATGCCCAAACCCAGCACAGGCCCGATATTTTCCGGATTCGCCGCCCGCAGGGCGTTGAATATGGATTCGCTTTCAAGAAAACGGCCTTGCCAGAGTCCGAGAAAAGCCACTTTACCCAGAAATCGGGATTCTTCCCGCGTGATGAGCATAACGCGTTCCTCTCGCCCTACATCTTGTTGGCAACCTGTTTTTCCGTATCGGAAATATTCTTCACAACGCCGCTGGCCAGGCTGACCATTGTGGAATACTTGCTGGCCGCGAGATTGTATTCAATCATTTCCTTTTCAGTCAGTTCCGTCTTGTTGGCGTATGTATCCAGATTGCTTTTGGCTGTGTCGATTGGAGTCAGGACATTGGTCAATGTCGCCTGGGAATATTGTCCACCCACTGATTGGCTCATGATGCTTCTCCCTGTCGATTCCGCGGTTATTTTCGGGGCTGGGACCAAAACTGCTCCAGCAAATCCTGGCTGATAATACAGGCTCTATGCAAGTTGTTTGCCACATCAAAATCCTTTTGGGGCAAACCCTTGTCCATAGTACGGCGCAGCCTGGCCTGCAGCGCCGCCAGGGAGTCTTTCAGGGAACGCAGGGTTGACCCGTCCTCATCGGCTTTCAATGCCGCGGCCAAATCGAATTTTTCAGCCATAATATCCATACATCATTACTCCTTTGCCATTTCCACAGAATTACATATGCGCGTCAGCGTCGAGCCTTCCTGGAAAACCACATAAGCGGGAGTGATCACCCGTATTTGCAGGTTGCCGGGCAGTCTCGCCCCTGCCCGGTACGCCCTTCCATAAAACAGAACAGCCAGGTCCGCTCCTTCGCCAGTAAGGGCCATATCGGCGCAGCTTCCCACCTGGGGCGCGGACGCCGGGAAAAGCGGCTGCGGGGCGGCTGGCGGAGCCGGAACGCGCGGCGGATTTATGGTTCGCATCGCTCCCGCCCTGGCCGGCGCCTCCGGCTGTGGCCAGCTCTCCACCACCAGTACATTTTCCGTTCCAAAATAATCATTCACTTCCCGCATCAGGCTGTGAACATCCCGCAGTTCGTCCAGAGTCAGGGATTGCAGCCGTAATCCTATGTGAAAACTATCCGGCGTCAGCGCGTACCGGCCGGCGAAATTGCGCGTATTCAGCAGCCGCTCCAATTCTTCTTTCGCCTCGGGCCAGGTTCGGACGGATATACGCAGGGAGGCGCTTGCCGAAGCCTGATCCAGCATATCCTGTTCTGCGCGGAAAAGTTCTTGAAACGTCTTAAGATCATAGGAATATCCATATATGCCGATGGAGGCGCCGAAGCGGGAGACACGAATGGCGGCATCCGCGCGCCTGGATTGAGCTTCCAGGGCCAGAGACAAATCTTCCAGAGAAATGACCTGTAGATCCGGAGGCGGTTTATGGTTTTCCACATACTCGGCCAGGGCGTTCAGGCGCGCGTTGTTTCCACTACACCGCGAGCCAGAAGCCTTTTGCCCTCCAGCACAGACACGGAAACTTTGCCGAATCCCAGCATTTGCAGGCTGGAGGTCAGGGCTTTCGCGTCACGTTCCGCGACGGAAAAAAAAAGACTGAAACCCGCGAAGTCCAGCAACAACCCCAGCAGCAACAGCAACGCCGGAAACAGCAAGGCCAGGCGCGGCAAATACCGGCGCGCGCCGCTCCAACGGGCTGTGCCGTGAACTTGGTTGGAGGTTTTGGCTCCAACCAAGTTGGAGCCAATCAAGTTGGATGTATCCCGGCAGGCAATATCGCGCCCGCCCGCCGTATCGTCCCCGGCGCCGGGCCGCGCCGGAAAATCAGACCGGAAAACCGTATTCTCCGGGATTGTCGCCGCCTCAGGGGAAAGCCGGGCTGTCTCTTTGCCGCCTGGAGGGAAATCAACAGGAGACGGAAAAGGCAATGCCGGCCAAGGTTCCGAAGCGTGCCCCAGAGCCATGTGAACGCCGCCCAGGCTGAAAACGGCGAAGGGAGGCAGCGATTGCCCGGCTGGGGTTACCGCCGCCCCTGCCACCCAGACGGCGCCATCCCGGGGCGTCAGGGCATATTCCCCGTCCGCCGCTATCCGCAGCAGGACGTGGCGGGGCGCGACCCCGGCGTCCGTCACGAGAAGGTCGCTTTCTTCGCCGCTTCCTAAAATCCAGTCTCCGGCGCCAAGTTCCATTTCCACTCCGGCGTGCAGTCCGGAAAGGATTTTCAGCAGAGCCGGAGAAAGCGTTGAAGGACGCGTCCGGGCTTTGCCCGGAGCGTCCTCATTGGGGTGTTGGGAGTACGGCTCCCCGGTATAATTCCCCTGACCGCTCATGGACTTCTCTGATCCGGATCGGCCGGGCCTGTCGCCGCAGGGGCCGGCAGGAGCGGGGGAATAACCCGCGCCTGCCGGCGCGGCGCGCACCCGCCCCCGGAGCGTTCAACGGGGACAGGCGGCCGCAGGACCATGGAGCGGGCAAACAATTCAGCATACTGCTCAGATCCCTGCCGGACATCATCAAGGCTTACAAGGCGCGGGGACAGGATGAACAGGCGCTCCTGCTTCTGGTATTGACCGCTCTGATGCTGGAAAAGTCCGCCAATCCCCGGTATGTGCCGCAGCAAGGGAACGCCAGATTCGCCGTCGATCTGCCGTTCATAATAATGCCCTCCGATAATGAGCGCCTGGCTGTCGCCCACCACGGCCTGGGTATTGACCATGGTTTTGGATATAATCGGGTATTTGACCGCGGAGCCGGCTGCCGCTTCCCGGCTGCCGCCGTCCTCCACATGCACGGTGAGCTTGATCAGGGTTCTGCCGGAGCCGGGATCCGCAATGACATGCGGAATAACGCGCAAAATGGTGCCGTAGCTCACGTCGAAGAGATCCACCTCTTCCTGGCCCGCGACTTCGATATAGTAGGTATTGGTCGCCTCTATGGAAGCCTCCGTGTTGTCCAGCGTAAGGACGGCCGGACGGGACAGAATGCTGGCATCGCCGTCTTCCTCCAGGGCATGGACGCGCGCCATGAAGACATCCATGCCGCTGCGGAAAATTGTGGTCAGATTCAGCCCTGAACCCGCCGCGCTGAAAAAGTCAGTTCCTTCAGGGGTATTGGCTCCTCCCGCAGCTCCGAATCCACTGCCCGGAGGATTGGCGTCAGCGCTCCAGGAAATGCCGAGTTCCTGCAATCTGTCTATGGAGACATCCACAATGGCCGTGCGTATTTCCACCAAATCCGCCGGCCGATCCAGCTCTTTGATCAAAGCCTCATAGAGCGGCATAAGCTCTTCGTCATCCCAGACAATAACGGCGTTCAGGCGCGGATCAGCAAGTATTCTGGCTCCGCTCCGCGCCCGCTGCATATTGCCGGCCCCCTGCCGCGCTTCACGCCCGAGGCGTGAACTTGTCTGCGTGCCGGTGCGGCTGGCCAAGCCGGTCCCTTTGAGCCTTTCCACTTGCCCCTCGGCGGCATTTTCCCCTCCGCCGCCCGGAGCGTTGGCCCCTTCGGCCGTGATCCGCCAGAGCAGAGAGGCGACGCCGGGTATGACGGTCTCCTTGTTCAAAAAGGTCACTTCAATGTCGTCCGCCCAGGCGTGCCTGAGGCGGAAAACCCGCGTGCCCTTGGCCGCGACAAGGCCCGCTTCCAGATCGGCCAGCAGGGAAATGACCAGGGCGACGTATTCCGGCGGCGCCGTGAGGCGCATAATCCTGCCGTTGTTGATTGTCCTCAGGGGATAGCGCGGATCGTAAACCTTCATTTCCCGCAAGGCGGCGCCCAGGGCGGCGGCGCTGACCCGGCTGAGCGGCAGATTCACGCTCTGCATGGCCGAACGCGGGTAATAATAGATGCCGGAGTCGTTGACGTAGGTAACGATGTCCTGGCTACGCTCCAAAAAAGCGAAAAAGGCGTCCGGGGTGCGGAAATTCATGTTTCCGGCGATTTCGCCGCTGATATCCGGGCTGACGATGCAGGCCTTGTCCTGGCTTGCCGCGTACCTGCATAAAAAATCCGGCAGCGTTTCCCCGGAAGCCGTATAGACAAAGGGCGCGGCCTGAGCGGTGACGGCTCCGGCAAACAGGCACAGCGCTAAAAGCGCCGCGCAACATCCTGCCCCTTTTGTCATTTTCAAGGCAGTACGATCCCCTGGAGGGAACTTGGCGGAAAATGGCGCCGGTTTCCTTTTTGAACGGCCAGTCGCGTCCATTTTTCCAGCAGATTCAAAAAATGCTCCGTTGCTTTTTCCCCTTCCAGGGGGGAACTGTCCGCAGGGATGCTGTCCTCCAGCAAAATCGCTTCGTTTCTGACCGTCAGACGAGGAAAGGATACGGCGCATTCCTGGCGCGCCCGGCCCAGAGACAGGATGAGCAGCTCCCGGCAGAGGGCCTCGGCTTCTCCGGCGTCACCGGACTGGGGAGGCAGGGAACGGACCAGGCCGCTAAGGTCGATGCCCGTCCGCGTTTCCCGCAGACGCAGAGTCAGGCCGTCAGGCAGAGCCAGGGCATAGGCGCCGGAAGCGTCCGCTTCCGGCGCGGCCAGGCCGAAAAGGGCGCAAAGCCTGACCAAAAGTTCGTCGATCATGTTTTTCTTTCCCTGCACTTGTCCTGCTGTTCCATAAAATCCATAAAACAAGGACAGCCGAAGCAAGAATCATGCCTACATGCCTCCGGTCTTGGCCGCTGCCAGCAGCGCTTCCTTGGCCGTCTGCATGGCCGTCTGGAGCTGCTGCAAAAAGCCTGTGGAGCGGCTCATGGCCTGGCTGGTACGCGTGCCCTGCTGTTCGTTGAAACTGGAGAGCAGGGATTGGCTGGTCTGGAGATTGCTGATCAGCGTTTCCGTGTCGCCTTTATTTATGCCAATCAAATTTGTAATGCTGCTGGTGACGATATTCGCCTCTACCTTGAAATCCGGGTAGTTCCGGTTGAAGGCCTCCAATTTCGTATACAGGTCGGCAACCGCCTGCCCTCCATGTACAGATTCGGCTTTCGACTCGGAGGAGAACTTCGCCTTGATCAGGCCCGCCGCCTGCATGATTTCGTTCAGTTCCTGCATGGCGTCCACCAGGCTTTGGGAGCGGGCCATCTGGGTTTCAAAGGCCTGCTGGTTGGCCGTAAGATTCCTGACCCCCAGTTCGATCATCAGGGAGGCGAAGCAGAGCGTCGTCTGTTTTCCGTCCGTCCCGGTAAGGACAAAATTCCCACCAGCCGCCTGGACGCCGGGACTGTTCTGTATCTGGCTCATGTCGACCTCCTTTACCAGCGGGCCAGAGAGGCCCGCAGTTGCATCATGGTCTGCAGCAGAGTCTGTAGTTGGGTGAACACGGCGCTTCGCTCGCTGGCCTTCTGGTTCAGGGTGAGGGTCAACTCCTCGTTGACGGCCCCCAGGGAGGACTGCTGGGCGCTGACGTTTTTCTGCCAGGTTTCCAGGTTGGCGATGTTCACTGTTCCGTAGATAAAGAAAACCCCGTTAGCCGGTGTGGTTTTTATGCCCAGTTCGGGATATTTGGTGGCCAGTTCCGCCAGCCTCTGCGTATCCGTTGCGAGGATGGTTTCACTGGCCCGTTCCTTCGCCAGCAATGTATTCAGATCCTGCTGCATCTCATTGAAATCCTGCAGCTTCTGGGTTTGTTTCGCCATCTGGGTATACAGGCCGGCCAGCTCGTCATCAATGCCGCTCACGTCGTTCCCGTTTTCGTGGTCGCCGTACAGCGTCCGCAGGCCCGCCCTGAACATTTCGTCCACCACCAGAACTTCCGCCTGCAGCGCTTGGCCCGATCCGCCGGGATCAACCTGGGTCGCCGCGTTCGCCGCGTTTGCCGCGCCGGCGCTGTCTATATTGCTCATTTTTTGCTCCTGTCGGGTTGTGTCGCTACACAGACTCGCGTCAGTGGGCCGAGGCTTCGGCAATCCTGTTCTGGGCCGCATAGAAGGAATTAAGCAATTCCAGCATCTTGTTCAAAAGCTCGCGCATGTCTTCTTCCACAGCCTGGGAGCGGTTGGCCATGGCGGCGGCCTGTTCCGATGCCGCCCGCAGCTTTTCCGCCTCCGCTTCGTTCTCCATTTTTCCGGCTTCGATGAA
>JAISMK010000157.1 GCA_031276785.1 Desulfovibrio sp.
GTCGGCCGAGCCGGCCCGGGTTTCGGAGATGGCCCGCTGGCGCTGCAGTATTTCCGATTCCATGCGCTCCCGGTTGGCAAGGATCTGATGATAGGCCACGGCGAAAGTCGCCCCGATGAGGACAACTGTGATAAAAATGCCAAACCAGAGGGGACGCCGATTTTTCTTGGCGCTCTCAGGCACGATGGGGGACGCCTGGGTCCGGCTGAACGATTTGTTCATATTCTGTTTCTCCACACGGCCGGCGTCGCCCCGGCCCTGATCCGGATATGCCGGGCGAGATGCCGGCGGCCCCGCTCACGGCCGGACCGTCATTTTGCCGCTTGCTTGTTCAAAGGCTTGATATGACGCCAGAGAAATTCCTCGTTTACGGAAAACTGCGGCGCATAATGCGTCATCTTCTGATGAGACAAAACCAAATTCGTCAGATTGTCAAGGATATAGGCACTGTCGCCGTTAATAAAGACCAGAACGGCGTGCGCCAGATTTCTGATGGTGTCCCGGACAACGATGATGCGCAGGTCGGCGGCGGGAATGCCCAAGCTGCGCAGGGCGTAGTACTTGGTAATGGCATAATCTTCGCAATCTCCTGATTTCTGCATAAATTCCGGAGGAATGGCCCAGTAATCCTCCACTCCCCAGACGGCGCTGTCCGTCTTGTACGGCCATTGGTTAAAAAAATTGTTCACCTTCTGGACCTTTTCCATGACGGGTCTGTCCCGCAGGTCCGCCGCCAGCTTTTCCCAGCGCCGGCGCACAACGTCAGGCATGCCTCCGCCTGGGGCGAAGGTGGGGGTCTGCCTCTCGTAGCCCAGAACGCGCTCCCACTTGGGAAAATTTTTCAAATCGCTGCGAAATTCCACAGTCCCGAAGAGGCGCAGGGGTTTGGCCCCCGGCGGAACTTGCGGCGCCGGGGCCTCTTGCGCCGCCGGAAGGGGCGTAACAGGCGGAAGAGGCGCCGGAGCATCGGGGAACGCCACCGGCCGGTCAACCAGCCGCGCGTCTTCGGGAGCGGGAGGCGCCGGAGGAGGCGGAATTTCCCGGGACGGCCCCCGCTCCCGCAAGGACCGGCCTTGCTCCCCGGCAGGGGGATTTTCCACGGGAGCAAGTTCGCCGACCTTCTCGTCAAATTCCAGCGGCGGCGGCGGGAGCCTTAGAGGAGCGCCATACAGTGCCGCGGAAAGACCCAACAGGCACAGCCCGCACAGGACAGCCAGAAGGGGGGCAAGGCGGCGCCGCCGGGAGGCGGGGCGGAATCCGGGCGCCGGTCCGCCTGCCGCGGGCCGCGCGGAACCCGGAAAGCCGGGAGGCGGGCGGGATTTCCGTTCCAAGGATCAGTGTTCCGTCATGGCGAGCTGGGTGGCCCGCTTCAAAGGCGCGGTCAGGAGGCTGAGGACGGACTTCTGGTTGGTCAGCACATCCACCTGGGCAGTCATGCCCGGCAGAATTTCCAACTCTTCCCCCCGGTAAAGGAGGCTTTTGCGTTTGGTGAGCAGCCGGACCTCGTACCAGGGATCGCCGCGTTTGTCCTGGACCGTGTCCTGGCTGATCTTTACCACTGTCGCCTCCAGACCTCCGTAGATGGAAAAATCATAGGCGGTGATCTTGACCATGGCCTCCTGGTTGACAAAGAGGAAACCACGGTCAGTGGGGGAGAACTTGGCCTCCACCTCCAGAGTGCCGTCTGTGGGAAGGATTTCCATAATTGTTTCCGCTGGTTTGGCCACGCTGTCCTGTTTGAGCAGGATGCGCTTCACCGTGCCCCGCACCGGGGCCTTAAGCTCGGTCCGGCTCACGAACTCGCTGCCCGCCCTGATCTGCTGTTCCACGCTGTTCAGCTCAATGCGGTGCTTGTTCATTTCATCGGCTATTTTGGCCTGGCGCTCGTTACGCACGTTCTGCAGTCGCTCTTCCGCCACGCGCACGGCGCTTGCGCTACGGGCAATGGTCTGGGCCACGCTTTCCAGCTCCCCCTGCTTGTTGACAACCTGCTGGCGCAGAGTAAGATACTCTATTTCCGTAATGGATTTCCCCACCAGTATTTTGTACCTCCTCTCCTGCTCCAGAAGCAAGGCCAGCTCCTGCTCATAGGTCGCCCGGCGCTCCTGGGCGGCGGCAGCGTCACTGCGGCGCTGCTCAATTTGCAGGAGAAGCTGGCGGTCATCGTTTTCAAATTGCAGCCGGCGGGCTTCAAAAAGACGGATCTGGGCCTGCGCCGGCTGCGAAGCCGGATCCCACCTGCTTCGGGAAAAGTCGGGCGCCTCGCCCTGGGCCTCGGCCGCAAGGCGGATGAGCGTGGTTTCCAACTCTATCTGTTTATTGTGCAAATCCTGCAAACTGCTGGCAACGTCCACGTTGGCCAAGGTCACCAGAACCTCGTCCACTTCCACGTTCTGGTTCTCCTTAACCCGGATATCCGCAATGGTCCCGCCCCGGTCGCTCTGAATGGGGTGAACGCCCTGGGAGGGGGTGATCTGCCCCTCTCCCCTGGTTACATCGGATATCATGGCGAAATCCGCCCAGATAAAGGCAGCCACGAAAAAAAGCGCGGTCGCCAGGGACAAGGTGAAGGCCCAGGGATGGCCGCGAGATTTCAGGGCGCGGTCCACATCGCTGATGTACTCCATATCCGAAGGATCGCGCCTTGCGCCCGCCGGTTTCATCAGGAATTTCCTCCCCGGGCGTGCTGGTCAGGATCGCCGGCCTTGACCAAAGGCCGGCCGGCCCGCCCCTCCTGGCGCGATTTCAGAATCGGCTTCAAAAGATAGTCAAAAACGGTCTTGTCCCCGGAAATGACATCCACAGTCACGGTCATGCCGGCCTTTATTTCCAGATCCTCGCCCTCAAATGTCAGTTTGCTGGAATTGGTCCGCAGGCGAACCTCATACCAGGCCTGTCCCTGGGAATCCTCAATGGTGTCCGGGCTGATGCTGGTCACCCGGGCGGAGAGAGTGCCGTACAGGGAAGATTCGTAGGCGGTGACGCTGACGGTGGCCTGCTGGCCCACAGCCAGATAGCTACGGTCCGGGGGACGAAAACGGGCGTCTATTTCCAGAACGTCTTCTGTGGGCAAAAGTTCCAGAATGGTTTCCGCCCGCTGGGCCACGCTGCCCTCCTTCAGCAGGACGCGCGTGACGATGCCGGGCATGGGGGCGCGTAAATCGCGGTTCTGCACGGCATAGCTTCCTGCCTTGAGACGTTCCTCAATGCTGTCCAACTGGCGCCGGTATTCATTGCTCTCCTCGGCCACGGCCGTGTTCCAGGCCTTGCTGCGGTTGGCAAAGCGGGCTTCCTCCTCCTTGACCTCAATCAGGCTGCGGGACAAGGCTTCCGCCAGACTGTTCAATTCCCCCTCCTGGGTTATGATGCTCTGCTTGAGGCGCAGGAAGTCCATTTCAGGGTAGAGGCCGCGCCGGACCAGGGGTTCCACCATCTCTCCCTGCTGCTTGAGCAGCAGGAGCTTCTCCTCGGCCTGGCGTTTCTGGGCCTGCGTTTCCTTGGCGGCATTGCGCTTCTGTTCCAGGCTGGCCTCCAGCTCTCTGCCGTCGCCTTCGTATTTTTCCCGCCGGGTCTGGAAAAGACGCATCTGGTCCGCCACCACATGGGGATAGGCGGCCTTTTCCTCCGCCGTGAAGACGAGTTCCAGGCCCTGGGCCTCGGCGTTCAGACGCTTTAAGGCCAACTGGTATTCCACCTGTTTGTTAAGCATGTCCTGGTAGGTGGCGGAGGTCTCGACATTGGACATGGAAACCAGCATGTCCCCGGCCTTGACCTCCTGGTTGTCCCGGACGAAAATTTTATGGATCACCCCGCCTTCCACGCTCTGGACGGGCTGAATCCCCAGGGAGGGGATCACCTGGCCGTCGCCGCGGGTAACTTCATTGCGGGTGGCCTGGCAGGACCAGAGGAGAAAACCGAAGAACACAGCCAGCAGGACAAAGGTGGCCGCCTTGGCTCCCGAGCTTCCGCGGGCCAGCAGGGCGGCCTCCACCTCATCCATGAATTCCAGATCCCCGGGATCCGCATAACCGGCGGCCTTGCGGGAGTTTCGGGAACCACGGGAGAAAGAGAAGATGCTTGCGATATCCATGTTCTGTCCCTTCCCGCCCCCGCCGGGGCGGGGACGGAAAGCGCGATTCCGCCGTCTGTCGCCGCGGTTATCGCCGCCGGAACAAGTTCACTGTGAAGCGGCTCTGGCGGCCGCGGAGGCGTAAGCGCAATTGATTAACGATGTTAAGCGCCGGAGCGGGCGTAATCCAGAGTAAGCAAGGCGTATAAAAAGTTATAATGCTCTAAAAAACGCCGCCTAGGCCGGGGCATTGCCCGCTACCCGCTCATCCCCCCGCGCGAGCCGCGCAACTGCTCATTGCGCAGGGCGTTGAGAACCGCATTTTTGGGGCCGTCCGCCACAATATGCCCTCCATCCATCACCACCAGGCGGTCAACCAGATCCAACATGCTCAGGCGGTGGGTGACAAGAATCAAGGTCTTGTTGCCCAGGGTCGCGCCCAAACGCTGCTTGAGGGCCAGCTCGGAACTGTTGTCCATATTGCTGCTGGGCTCATCCAGAATCAGAATGTCCGGGTCCGAGAGCAAAGCGCGGGCAATGGCCACGGACTGCCGCTGCCCCCCGGACAGGGACATGCCCCGCTCGCCCACAGGCATGCCGAAACCGGCCGGGTTGGCGCGGACAAAGTCCGTAACCCCCGCGATGTTGGCCGCGCGCAGGATCATGCGGTCATCGGGGTTGACCATGCCGAAGGCGATGTTCTCCCGCACCGTGCCGTAAAAAAGGTAGTTGTCCTGGGAAACGTAGCCCACGCGGGAGCGCAGATCCACCATGTCCAACTGGCGGATGTCCACCCCCCCCAGTTTGACCGCCCCTTCCGTGGGCAGATACAGACCGACGCAGAGCCTGCCCAAAGTGCTTTTGCCCGAGCCCATGCGCCCGATAACTCCCACCTTGTCGCCCTGGCGGACATGCAGGCTGACCCGGTCCAGAGCCAGCCGCTCCGTGCCGGGATACTTGAAGGAAAGATCTTCCAGAGTCAGGGAGTGCTGCAGATGCCCGAACTCCACATACTGGCCGGCATCGGGCTTTTCCGTGTCCAGATTCATAAGCAAATCCAGAGATTTCAAAGCCATACGGGATTGCTGGAGACGGTTCAGCATGGAGGCCATCTGGGCCAGAGGGGCCATGGCCCTGCCGGCGAGCATGTTGCAGGCGATGAGGCCGCCCATGCTGAGCAGCCCGTCATGGATGCGGTAGACCCCCCAGCAGATCACGAAGACGCTGACCAGATGGGTTATGGTCATGGTCGTGGTGATGGAAACTCCTGACATGCGCTTGGAATTGGCGTTGGAGGCCGCGCTCATGCTCACGACCTTTTCCCAGGCGTGCTGGATCTGCCCCTCGGCCCGGGTGGTCTTGATGGTTTCCAGCCCGTTGATGATCTCCACCAGCAGGGCGTTTTTCTGCATATTTTCCTTAAATCCCTTTTCCGTCACGCTCTGCAGGGGAAACTGCATGAAGGCGCCGACGATGAGCACAATGGGGATGGCCGCCAGCAGGATAAAGACAATTGGCCCGCCGATTAAGAGAATGAGCAGGACAAAAAAGAAGAGAAAGGGCAGATCGACCAGCGCCGTCATGGTGGTGGAGCCGAAGAAGTCGCGCAGCGACTCGAATTCGCGCATGTTGTTGGCCAGGGAGCCCGTGGAGTCTGGCTTCACGTCCATGCGCATGGCCAGCAGATGCTGCATGAGCCGGCTGGCCAGAACGATGTCGGCGTTTTTGCCGGCCTCGTCCACAAAATAACTGCGCAGATTGCGCAGAAAGAAATCGAAGATATAGGCAACGGCTATGCCCACCGCCAACACCCAGAGAGTGGAGACGGCATAGTTGGGCACCACCTTGTCATAGATGTTCATGAAAAAAAGCGGGCCGCTTATGGCCAGCAGATTGATCACAACACTGGAGCCCAGCACATGCTTGTAAATGGGCAAAAAATGAAACAGGGTGCCCCAGAACCACTGCTTGGTGGCCAAAAGCCTGATGCTGCTGGCCCGCTTGTCCAGCCGCGGTTCCGGTTTGGCGAAGACGGCGTAGCCGGCGTATTCTTCCTCCAGATCCTTGCGGGCCACATTGCGCGGCTCCATGTTGTTTTCCGGAAAGAGGACAGTGGCCGTTTTTTCCGCATAGGCCTGAAGAATGCAGGCCTTGTTGTTCTGCAGGATGAGTATGCAGGGCAGGGTCAGGGGCGGTATCTGCTCCAGCTCCTGGCGGAAGACTATCTTGGCCCTCATGCCGGCCGCCTGGGCGGAACGGATTACGGCCGAAGGGTGCAGAGGTCCGGAGGTCTGGGGCAGGCCGGCAGTGAGCAGTTTGGTGGAAACCGGCCTGCCGTGCAGCTTGAACAGGGCGGCCATGCACTCCACAAGAGGGGGATCAAAGTCCACGTCCGCCGGATCCGGAGCGGTGAAAAGCTGGCGGGAACTCTTGTCCACCTCTTGCATGTCCAGCAGATCTCCCGGCTGCACCAGGGCGTCTTCCGGCCCGGAGGGGGATGCCGGGCGCCGCTCTTGCGGCGTTGGCGCGGACCAGGGAGGACCGCCCTGATCCGCCCTG
>JAISMK010000178.1 GCA_031276785.1 Desulfovibrio sp.
GCCGACGCCTGGGTGCTCAACCTTGTGGAGCAGACCCGTCGCCTGGTGGGCTCCGATCTTTTTCAGCTCTTCGCCTCGGAAGTGGCGAAGCTCCCCGGCGGCATTCCCATGCTCTTCGCCCCCCAGGAAGGCGGCGCCCCGGGGACGGGAACGGCCCACGGGCAGGCGGCGCAGCTTTCCTCCCAGCTTCCCCTCATGCGGACTCTGCTTTCCGAATTCATCAACTACACCAGTTTCAGCGAGGCCCGCATCGTCAATACCGATGGCGATCCGTACATCAGCACCCAGGCGGCCATGACCGCCCTGAGTTCTTCCCAGAAGCAGTTTGTGGCCCGGGCGGTCGAGAGCGGGGAGATGCTCTACGGTCCCTTGGAAGTGCGGCAGGAAGGCATTGTCTTCGATCTCTTTGTGCCCATTATGCCGCCGCAGTATGAGAAGCAGAACAACCGCCCCTCGGCTGTCATTGTCGTCACCCAGCCCGCGGATCAGAAGCTGACCGAGCTTTTGGCCCCCGGCCCGGGCGACAGCGGACACCGCAGCATCCGCCTGGTGCAGAACAACGGAGGCCTTTTCCAGGCCGTGACCCCCGGCATGACTACCGCGCGCTCTCTGGCGATCTTCCCCCTGGATTCTTCAGGAGGGCTTGAATTCGGCCTAAGACCCAGTTTCAGCGGCGAGGGGGAGGTTTATTCCTCAGGCGCCCGGCTCCGGGTCATGGACTGGTGGATTGTGGTGGAATCCGCCGCCGTCGCCATCCAGGAGGCCCTCTCCGAGCAGGCCAGGACCATTTACGGCCTGGCCGGCCTGGTGGCCGCTGTGCTCGTCCTGCTCGTCTCCGCCGTCTGGTGGCGGCTCATCGGCCAGCAGCAAAGCGCCATCAACGCTCAATTCCGGGATCTGCTCGTTGTCATAGACGAGCAGAAGAAACTTTTGGACGGCATCAACAGCACCATGTCCGATCCCATTTCCCTTTCCGACAACAAGGGCGTTTACCGTTATGTCAACGCCGCCTTTGCCCGGGCTGTGGGAAGGCCGGCGGAAGACGTGATCGGCCTGGACGGTCCCGCCGTCTTCGGCTTTGACACCGCCCGCCGCCTCAATATAGCCGATCAGCATGTTCTGATGACCGGAGAGAGCATTACCGTCAACGAAGTTCTCTGGCTCCAGGCCAAGCGTTTCCACTTCCAGATCTCCAAAACCCCCCTCAAGGACGCCGTTACCCGCGCCCCGCAGGGAATTGTCTCCGTGTTCCGGGATATAACCCAGCTTGTGGAAACCGAGGAACGCAGCAGGCGCGTGGTCCAGCAGACCATTGACGCCCTGGTGCGGACCATTGAGGAATCCGATCCTTTCCTGGGCGGGCATTCGCGCGTCATGGGCAGCATCGCCGGCCTCATCGCCCGGCAGTTGCGCCTGGGGGAGGCCGATGTCGCCACCATTGAGGCTGCGGCCAATCTTTCCCAGGTGGGAAAAATGTTCGTGCCCCGCGAGATCCTGCTCAAGCCCGGAACTCTGACCCCGGAAGAAAAGCGCGAGATGGAGCGCCATGTGGAACACGCTTACAATATCCTGAAGTCCATTGAGTTTGATCTGCCCGTTCTGCAGGCCATTTATCAGATGAATGAACGCCTGGACGGCAAGGGGTACCCCAAGGGTCTGGCCGGGGACCAGGTTACCATCCACGCCCGCGTTCTGGCCGTGGCTAATTCCTTCGCCGCCATGGCCAAGCCGCGATCCTACCGCGCGGCTCTGGCCGTGCATGAGATCCTGACCATTCTGGAAGGGCAGAAAGACAGCTATGATCAGGAGGTTGTCGCCGCCCTGCGACAGGTGCTTTCCACCCCGGCCGGCGAGCGCGTCGTGCAGCAGGCGGCCAGCTCCAAGGCGGTTTGATTCCGCGGATAACCGTACTGGCCCGGGCGCGCCAGGCAAAAGGAGACAGTCGATATGGAACGGACAGGCATTATCACTTTTCAGGGCAATCCCCTCACCTTGCTGGGCGATCCTGTGGAAGAGGGGCGGCAGGCGCCGGATTTCACCGTCCTGGCCAACGATCTCACTCCCCGCACCCTTGCTTCATACCCGGGAGCGGTTCTCATCTTTTCCGTGGTGCCTTCCCTGGATACCGGGGTCTGCGACCTGCAGACCAGGCGTTTTAACAGCGAAGCGGCCAATCTGGGGGAGGCGGTGCGCGTCCTAACCATTTCCTGCGATCTGCCCTTTGCCCAGGCCCGCTGGTGCGGCCTGGCCGGGGCCAATCGGCTGGAAACCCTGTCCGACCACTTTTCCCTGTCCTTCGGCCTGGCTTACGGCCTGGTCATCAAGGAACTGCGCCTGCTGACCCGCGCTCTTTTCGTGGTGAACACCTCCGGCCGCATCACCTACAGCGAAATTGTCCCGGAAGTGACCTCGCCGGTCAATTTTGTGGCCGCTCTGGAGGCGGCCAGAGCCGCGGATTAGAGCAGTTCAACTTTGAAAAAGTTGAACTGCTCTGCAAGGATTTGCTCGCAAATCATTGCCGCGAAATGCTTGTAGGCGGGCTTTGCCCGCCGTTAAGCAAGTATTTCAAGCGTAAAATACTCTATAGCTTTCAACTTCAACTTTTCCAGGGAAACGCTGATTTATTCCAGAGTTGTTCGCGCCTTGGCGAGCAGGCAAACGGTCGGAAACGGTTTCGGCCGTTTTTTTATTTCCTCTTGACACTGGTATTGGAATAGGGGAAAAAAGGGTTAATAGTGGTGAAAAGTGGTAAAAAATGGTGGTTGTTCCCAGATGCAGGCTGCCGTGTCGTATTTTCGCGGCCGTACCCTCCGCACCCTCGACCCCAAGGGCCGGGTCATGCTGCCGCCTGAATTCCGGGATATTCTGGCGGCCAGGGGAGGGGCGGAGGGCAGGGTGGTGCTGACCACCTACGATGGCTGCGTGGTGGCCTTCCCCTATCCGGATTGGGAAATCTTTGAGCAGGCCATCAACCGCATTAAGAACGCGCCCCGTCCGGTGCGTGATTTTCGCCGTCTTGTGCTTGGCGGGGCTGAAGAGATGCGTCTGGATTCTCAGGGGCGCATCCGGCTTTCCCGCGCCCATTTATGCTATGCGGACATTGAGCGGGATGCGGTGCTTGTGGGCCAGGGGCCGCGTTTTGAAATCTGGTCCCAGGCGCGGCTGGAGCCCATTCTGGAACAGGCCGTGGACGATGTGGCCCGGGCCATTGCCGACACCGGCCTGGATTTTGAGCTCTAGGCATGGATTCGCACATACCGGTTTTGCTCCGGGAAGTTCTTTCTTTTCTGGAACCCAGGCCTGGCATGCGCATTCTGGACGGAACGCTTGGTCTTGGCGGCCATGCTCTGGCCTTGCTCCAGGCGGCAGTTGCGGCCGGCATCCCCGAGGCCTCCCTGCTGGGGCTGGATCGGGACGGACAGGCCCTGGCCCTGGCCTGCAGGCGTCTTCTTCCTTTCGGGGAGCGGGTTCAGGCCGTGCGGGCCGCCTTTTCCGAGGCGGCGGAGATTCTTAAGAGCAGGGGATGGGAAAGAGTGGATTTTGCTCTGGCTGATGTTGGGACATCTTCCCTGCAGTTGGACTCTCCGGAGCGGGGCTTCAGTTTTTTGCGCGACGGCCCTCTGGACATGCGTATGGATCAAAGACAGGAAGAGACGGCGGAGCGCCTGGTGAATACGGCTTCTTTCTCCCGGTTGAGGCGGATTCTGGCGGAATGGGGGGAGGAGCCCCTGGCCGGGCGCATTGCCGGGGCCATTGTGGAGGCCCGCGCCCGTGAACCCATTTTGACCACGGCGCGCCTGGCCCGCGTGGTGGAATCAGCCTATCCCGCCCGGCGGCGGGCGGCGGCCCGCAACCATCCGGCCACGCGGACCTTCCAGGCCCTGCGCATGGAAGTGAACAGCGAGGTGTCCGAGCTGAAGGCTTTTTTGCGGGCGGTGGTTCCCAATCTCGCGCCGGGAGGCAGGATAGCGGTCATCAGTTTTCATTCGCTGGAGGATCGCCTGGTGAAATATTTTTTTCGGGATGAGGCCCGGGACGGCCTGCGCTCCCCAGCTCTGCGCGTTCTGACCGCAAAACCGGTGGAGGCCTCGCCGGAAGAGCGCGCCGCCAACCCGCGCTCCCGAAGCGCCAAACTCAGAGTGGCGGAGAAGCTGTGAGAGTCCCCCCGGCATCCTTTTTAGCGGGGAAAATGGTCCGGATTTTTTACCGCTCTTGGCGCTCCACCCTTCCGGCCGCAGGCAGTTTCCCTTTTTTTTCCGGCCCGGGCCGGGGCAAAGAGGAAGGAGCCTCCCTCTTTGCCCCGCGCAAAGCCCCGGCCGGACAGGAACAGCGGCGCGGCCTGATTTTGGCTCTGCTGGTCTCCGTCATGGGCAGCGTGGCTCTGGGACTGACCCTGGTATGGCTGAACACGGAGCGCACCCGCCTGGCCCTGCGGGCTCACGCCTTGCAGCGGGAGGCGGCGGACAGGATGGAACTGAATGCCAAGTTGGAAGTGGAGCGGACCTATCTTCTTTCTCCGGCGGTCCTGAGCGAAAAGGCCGCTGCCCTCGGCCTGCGCGCCGCTCTGCCCGGTGAAATCCGCCGCCTGGAAAAGGAGGAAGAATCCAATCAGGAAGGGGAATGATTCCACTGCCGTGGGAGTTGGAGGGGCAACGCCGCCGCAAGGGAATAAACCGGCGTTTCACAAAAGGTGTCAGCAAGGTAAGCAATAAGCTTACAGTAAGTATCTTATGACTGTACGACTCCAGGCAAAGACAGCGCGGCGATCCGGAAAAACCGCGGCAAAGCCGTTGCGTAACCGGCGTCTACCGTCCCCGGCGCGGCCGAAGGCGGCCTCGCCGCCTGCTCCATCCTTTTGGGAGAGGGCGGATCTTGGCCGGCTGCGCATCTGGTGCGTGGGCGCGCTCTTCGCCCTTATCTGGGGCGGGTTATGGAGCAGGGCCTTTTACCTCCAGATAATCGAGGGTCCGGAGCTGGCCGCCAAGGCCCGCCGCGTCAATACAGGCACGGAACTGGTGGAAGGATCGCGCGGCAGGATTTTGGACAGGAACGGCAATGTCCTGGCCCGCAGCCTGAATTGTCCTTCGGTCTGGGCCAACCCCCGCGCGGTCAAGGATGCGCGGCAGACCGCCGCTGTCTTGGCCGGCCACCTGCGAATGCCCGCAGGCAAAATAGCCTCCCTGCTGCGGGAGAACCGCCAGTTCGTCTGGCTCCGGCGCAAGGTGGATCTGGATGTGGCCCAGCGCATCCAGGCCGCCGCTCTGCCGGGAATTTACCTGGAGTCGGAATACGAGCGTGTTTATCCTTACAGGCATCTGGCTGGGCAGCTTCTCGGCTTCGTGAATATAGACGACAAGGGTTTGGAGGGCCTGGAACTTGCCTTTGAGGACAGCCTCAGCGGCCAGCGCGTGCGCCAGAAGGTGGGGCGCGACGCTCTGGGGCGGCGCATGCTGACGGACGGCTCGGAGGGCGGCGATGATTTGCGCGGCGAGGATCTGCGCCTTACCTTGGATGCCCAGGTTCAGTTCTTCGCCGAGGAAGCCCTTGAGGAAAATGTGGAGAAATACGGCGCCAAATGGGGCGGCTGCATTGTGGTGGATGTCCCTTCGGGCGATATTCTGGCCTGGGCCCAGTATCCCTTTTTTGATCCCAACAGGGCGGGCAGTTTTCCTCCCCTGCTGCGGCGCAACCGTCTGGCCTCCGATGCCCTGGAGCAGGGTTCCACCATTAAGTCCTTTCTCCTGGCCGCCGCTCTGGAAGAGAAGGTGGTGGGGCTGGATACGCTCATAAACTGCGAAAAAGGGAACTGGAAACTGGGTAAATTCGTCATTCACGATACCCATCCCTACGCCCAGTTGCCTGCGAGCAGGGTATTGCACGTCTCCAGCAATATCGGAGCGGCCAAGATCGGCCTGGCCCTTGGGACGGATAAATATCATTCCTATTTGCAGCGCCTTGGGTTTGGCGAAAAAACCTCTCTGTCCCTGGCGGGAGAGTCACGGGGCATTCTGCGCGCCCGCGGCAAGTGGTCGGAAATGGATCTGGCGGCATCTTCCTTCGGACAGAGTTTTTCCGCCACCCTGGTCCAGATGGCTCAGGCCTACCTGTGCCTGGCCAGCGACGGGGTGAAAAAATCTCTGCGTCTGGTTCTCAGCGACTCCGTCACCGTGCCGGGGCGGGAGGAGCCGGAAGACGCCGCCCCTTCGGCCACCGCCGCCTTCTGGGCGCGGCGCGGGGATAGCGCCGCGCCGCCGCAGGCCGGGCGAATCTTTTCCCCGGACACCATGCGCCAGGTGCGGGCCATGCTGCGGGAGGTGGTGGAGGAAGAAGGGGGCACAGGCCGGCAGGCCCGTATTCCGGGCCTGGTGGTGGGAGGCAAGACGGGCACGGCCCAGAAGGCCGGGACCAACGGGAAATATGGGGAAGGCCGGGTAGGTTCCTTTGTGGGCATGCTGCCCATTGAAAATCCGCGCTATCTGGTCTGCGTGCTTCTGGACGAGCCCAGCGCGGCGCCCTATGGCGGTATTGTCGCCACGCCCGTTTTCCGGCATGTGGCCCTGCGCACCATGGCCTACCACGGTCTGCTTCCTGACAGTGACGATCCCCTGGTGCGGGCCATCGCCGAAAGGCGCACAGCGCCTTCCTCCTCCGGGCGGGAGTGGACGGCGGCGGCGCCTGCCTCCCGGAACGCTGCGGAAACTCTCCCCGCCGCCACCGCGGCAGGCGGTCCGGATTCCGCGCCGCCGCTTTCCATCAAGGTTCCCGCACTGGTGGGCATGGGGGTGCGCAGCGCCGTTGTTCTCCTGGCCAGGCACGGGGTTATGCCCACCATTATGGGCAAAGGGGCCTTTGTGGTCAAACAGCTGCCGGAATCAGGTGTCGCCTGGCCGGCGGACAATCGGGAATGCACCCTCTGGCTTGAGGAGCGGGCTCTATGATTCCCTCTCTTTCTCTCCCTTCCCTCTGCGATCTTCTCCGGACTCGTCCTCTGCCGCTGGCCGTCCACTCCGGCCAAGTGGAGTCTGGGGGCGTCTTCCTGGCGCTTCCCGCCCCTGTGCCCGCCCGCCGCCAGGGCGAGGCCGCCGGCGGCGAGCGCTATTTCCCCGACGCCCTCAGTCGCAATCCCGCTTATGTTGTCTGCAGTCCAGAGTACCTGAGCCTGCTGGAAAGCCTGCTGCCCCCGGGATCTTCCTGCGCCGCGGTGCCTGTGGAATCCCCCCGCGAGGCCTTGGGCCGCATCGCCAGCGCGGCTTACGGCACGGAGGAGAGCTGTCCGCTGGTATTTGCCGTCACCGGCACCAACGGCAAAACGACCACAGCCTTTCTTCTGGAGGCCTTGTTCCAGTCTCTGGGATACAAGACGGGCCTTGTGGGGACGGTGGCCTACCGCTGGCCGGGCTTCAGCCGTAACGCCCCCCTGACGACCCCTGACTGCCTGACTCTGCACGACATGCTGGCCAGGATGCGCGCGGCCGGGGTGAGCCATGTCTTCATGGAGGTTTCCTCCCACGCCGTCGACCAGGAACGGGTAGCGGGAATTCCCTTTGCCGGCGCCATCATCACCAACCTGACCCAGGATCATCTGGATTATCATCAGGACATGGATGAATATTTCACCGTCAAGGCCCGGCTCTTTCGCCCTGCGGCGCAGGGCGGCCTGCCTCTGGAGGACAAGATCCGGGTCATAAATGCCGACGACGCATACTGCCTCCGGCTCATCCGGGAAAGGGCCGGAGCTGTGAGCTTCGGGCTGGCCCCTTCTTCCCCGTCGGGGAGCCGCCACCTGGCCGGGCGCGTAGCCGGCCTGACGCCGGCGGGTATGCGTCTGAACATGAGCTTTGAAGGCGACCATTGGGAGATCTCCTCTCCTCTGGTGGGCAGCTTCAATGCCATGAATCTGCTGGGCGTTCAGGCCCTGGCTCTGGGGATTGGCTTGTCCCCTGGGGATTTCGGCGCCCTGTCCTCCTTCGCCGGCGTTCCCGGCCGGCTGGAGCGCATTGCCAACAAGCGCAATCTCAATGTTTTTGTGGATTACGCCCATACCCCGGATGCCCTGGTCAATGTCCTCTCCGCCTTGCGCGCGGCGGGATTCGCCCGCATTGTCACCGTGTTCGGCTGCGGCGGCAACCGGGATCGGACCAAGCGCCCCCTTATGGGAGAGGCCGTGGCGCGGCTCTCGGATGTGGCCGTGCTGACCTCGGACAATCCCCGTTTTGAGGATCCCGAGGCCATTATGGCCGATGTTCTGCCCGGCCTGGCCGGCTGCCGGGAGGTGGTGACCCAGGCTGACAGGCGCGCGGCTCTGGCCCTGGCCGTATCTCTCACGGGTCCGGAGGACGCTCTCCTGGTGGCGGGGAAAGGCCATGAAACCTATCAGTTGATCCGGGATGTCAAAAAGCCCTTCAGCGATCAGGACACTCTGCGGGAGCTTTTGTCGTGAAGATGTCCCTGGCCGCCGTTGCCGAAGCTCTGGGCTGTTCCGGAGAGAACATTATCTGGGAAGACGGCGTCTGCGGGGGAGATGTCCCCCGGGATTCCCGCTCCTTCCCCTGGTCCGGGGGAACCTTCCGTCGGGCGGAAATTGACAGCCGGAGCGCCGGAGCGGGGGATCTGTTCTTTTGCCTTCCGGGCCGGCGCGCGGACGGGCATGATTTTGCCCTGGCGGCCGCGCGGGCCGGGGCCTGCGCCATCGTCGCCCGCCGCAATCCTTTCGCGCCGGGAACGGCGTTGTCCGCTCCCCTTCCTCCGGTTTTTCTCGTGCCGGATGTCGCCGCCGCCTTGCGGCGGCTGGCCGCCTGCCACCGGCAGGGGTGCGCCGCCCATGTCGTAGGCGTAACCGGCTCCGCGGGAAAAACCTCCGTAAAGGAGGCTCTGGCCCAGGTGCTGGCGGGCCATGCCCGTACAGAGCGCAGCCCGCTGAACCGCAATAACGGCATCGGCCTGCCCCAGAGCATGCTCAACGCCGATACCGAGGCCGTCTTCTGGGTCATGGAAATCGGCATAAGCCTGCCGGGAGACATGGATGAGCTGGCCGCCCTCCTGCGTCCTGACACGGGTCTGATCCTCAATGCCGGGCAGGCTCATCTGGAGGGCTTGGGGGACAGGGGCCCGGCCTATTACAAGGCCCGGCTGCTCCCCCATATTCCGGACGGAGGTCGCCTCCTGTACAGCGGGGACTATCCCGATCTGGAGCGGGCCGTGAGCGGACATGCCGGGCGTCTGGAGAACGGCGATCTGGAGACGGCGGTTTTTTCCTTTTCCAGGGAGGACGTTTTCTGCCGGGCTGTGTACGAAGGCGGGGGAGAAAAGGGCAGGGGGCGCTACAGTGTTATTGTCCGGGAAGAGAAGCTGCGGCGCCGGAGGGAGGCAAGTTCCCCGGCCAGTTCCGGGGGCGGAATGCGTTTTTCTCTGGAGGCTCCCTTCCGGGGAGATATGGGCGCGGAAAATGTCGCCGCCATTGTGGCCACGGCTTTACGTCTGGGGTTGAGTCCGGAGGAAATCCGCGCGGGGCTCGCCTCCGCCGTTCCGCCGGCCCAACGTGCCTGCCGGAGCCGGCGCGGCGCCTTCCTGGTGCTGGATGATTCCTACAACGCCAATCCCCTGTCCGCCGGGCGCATGCTGGAGGCGGCGCGGGAAATGGCCGCGGAGGAAGGTCTCCCTCTGATACTGGTCATGGGAGACATGGAGGAACTGGGCGCCGAAAGTGAAACGGCCCATGAGCTGCTGGGCCGGCGCATGGCCGGAACCCGTCCCCGCCTGGCGTTCTGGAAAGGACGCTATGGGCAGGCTGTGCGCAAAGGCATGGCCGGAGCCGGCTATGCGGGGCCGCTCCTTCCTCTGGCGGAAGCCGGAGACTTGGCGGCTGGCCTGGATTCACGGGGGATCGGGAAAGGGTTGGTCTTATTCAAGGGATCCCGCCTGAACCGCCTGGAAGATCTGGCGGAGGCCTTCAGCAGAATGTGCGAAAAGGAATAGCCGATGCTCCACTATTTCCTGTATCCCCTTAGTTCCGACATCAGCGTTTTCAATGTCTTCCGCTACATTACCTTCCGTTCCGTCTGGGCTTTGCTCACGGCCCTGATTATCTCCATTATAGCCGGTCCCTGGTTTATCAGGCAGTTGAAGAGGGTGAAATTCGGCCAGTACGTCCGGGAGGACGTCAAGGCCCATCTGGTGAAGGCCGGCACCCCGACCATGGGTGGAGTGCTCATCGGCTTTTCCTTAAGCATCAGCGTTATCCTTTGGGGGGATCTTACCAATCAGTATGTCTGGCTGGCCATGCTAGTTTTTTTTGGCTTCGGAGCCATAGGCCTTGCTGACGATTACCTCAAGATCCTGCGCAAAAACAACAAGGGACTGTCCGCCTGGAGCAAGCTGCTCGGGCAGTTCCTGGCGGCTGCGGCGGTCATGGCCCTCCTGTTCAACATGCCGGCTTATTCCACCAACCTGGTGGTGCCCTTTTTCAAGACCTTCACTCCGGATCTGGGCTGGCTGTATCTGCCCTTCGCCGTCATTGTCATGGTGGGAGCCTCCAACGGGGTCAATCTGACCGACGGCCTGGACGGGCTGGCCATCGGCCCCACCATTGTGGCCGGCATCTGTTTTGCCGTGCTGATTTATGTGGCCGGAAACTTCGGTATGTCCGCCTATCTTCAGGTGGGATATGTTTCCGGAGTGGGCGAGGTCACGGTGTTCTGTGGCGCCCTGGTGGGCGCGGGTATGGGTTTTCTCTGGTACAACGCCTACCCGGCCCAGATTTTCATGGGCGATGTGGGAGCCCTGTCTCTGGGGGGCGTCCTGGGCTTCCTTTCCGTCCTGTGCAAACAGGAGCTGCTGCTGCTGCTCATTGGCGGGCTTTTTGTCATGGAAGCCCTTTCGGTCATCCTACAGGTCAGTTATTTCAAATTTACCGGGGGAAAGAGAATTTTTCGCATGGCTCCTCTGCATCACCATTTTGAACTCAAGGGACTGCCGGAATCGAAGATCATCATCCGGTTCTGGATTCTCTCGGCCCTGCTGGGCCTGGCGGCTCTTTCCGTCCTTAAGCTGCGGTAGAAGGAGGACAGGCGCTGTGAAGCCGGAGCAAACCTGCATGTTGCCGAATTCCCCCAGCAAGGGGAAGGCGTCTGCCCCGTCCTCGGCTCAGGGGCCGGGGTCCGGTTCGGCATGGCCTCCGTTTCCTGCCGGAAAACCGCCCCTGCTCAGGCCGGAGTCAGGCCTTGCCCTCAGGCCTGGTGACCGGGCGGTGGTGGTGGGCGCCGGAGTGTCCGGCGGGGCGGCCGCCTGCCTGCTGGCCGCCGCCGGCCTGAGGGTACGCCTTGTGGACCGCAGGGAGGAGAATATTTCCGCGGAGCTGAGAACCTTGGCGGAGGCGGCGGGAATTGAGATCCTCTGGGGGGAACATTGCCCGGAGCAATTCGCGGATGCCGTTCTGGCGGTGGCCAGTCCCGGCGTTCCCGGATCTGTTCTGGCCCCTTTGCTGAAGAATGCCCCCGGAGGCCCGGCAGGGGGTCTCCCCCTGGTGGGCGAGATGGAGCTGGCCCTGGCCTTCACGGCGGATCCAGTTCTTGCGGTCACCGGCAGCAGCGGCAAAACCACCACGGCCAGCCTGGCCGCGGCCATGCTGCGTGAGACAGGCAAAACCGTCTTCCTGGGCGGCAATATCGGCACGCCTCTTTCCCGCTATGTGCTGGAGGGAGGGGGCGCCGACGTTCTGGTTCTGGAACTGAGCAGTTTCCAGTTGCAGGGATGCCGCTCCCTGCGTCCCAGAGCCGGCATTCTGCTCAACCTGACCCCCAACCATCTGGATCGTCATGCGGATATGGCGGAATACGCGGAGGCCAAGTTTTCCCTCTTCGCCCGCCAGACGGCCGAAGATCTGGCCGTGCTGCCGCCGGTCCTGGCGGAAGAGTACCGGCGGCGCGGCTTCATGGGACGTCTGGAAATTTTTGAGGATCAGGGCCGTTTCCCCCGCTCCCGCCTCCTGGGCCGGCATAATGCCGCCAATGCCGAGGCCGCCTATCTGGCCGCGCGCGTCTTCGGAGTCAGCGCGGCAGAGGCCGGCCGGGCCGTGGCCGGTTTTGCCCCCTTGCGCCACCGCCTGGAATGGGTGGGAAGCAGGAAGGGCGTCAGCTATATCAATGACGCCAAATGCACCACAGTGGACTCCTTGCGGGCGGCCCTGTCCAGCTTTGACGTGCCGGTCGTACTCCTGGCCGGGGGCAGGTTCAAGGGCGGAGATCTCTCAGCCCTCAGCCCGCTGCTGCGGCAACGGGTGAAGGAGGTGATTCTCTTCGGGGCCTGCCGCGAAATTTTTGAAGCCGCCTGGGCTGGAGCTGTCCCCCTGTCCTGGCGCGAGAGCCTGGAGCCGGCCTTTGCCGAGGCGCGAGGCAGGGCCGGGAGCGGAGATGTGGTCCTGCTTTCGCCGGCCGCGGCCAGCTATGATCTGTATGCCAATTACCAGGAACGCGGCGATCATTTCTGCCGTCTGGTCAGGGAACTGGAATGAACGCCGGGGAAACGCGCATTCGCCCGGGACAGCCGGACTGGTGGCTTTTGGCCATTACCGGAGTTTTGTTGTCCATAGGGCTGATGATGGTTTTTTCCGCCAGCGGCATTGCCGCGGATCGCTATCAGGCGGATACGGGCTATTTTTTCAAGCGGCAACTGCTTTTTGCCGGCGCCGGAATAGTCGTCATGGGCGCCGTTGCCGTGACACCGCGAGCCGTCCTGAACCGCCTTGCTTATCCGGCCCTTGCCCTGGCCTTCATTCTCCTCCTGGCCACCCTGACTCCTTTGGGGGTGAAGGTAAAAGGGGCGCAGCGCTGGCTGGATCTGGGCCTGATCCGCATCCAGATCATGGAATTCGCCAAAATCTCCCTGGTACTCTACCTGGCCTATTTTCTGAGCGCCAAGCAGGCCATTGTCAAAACCTTCAGCAAGGGCGTCATCCCCCCCTTCCTGGTAACAGCCGTTCTCTGCCTACTTCTGCTCCGCCAGCCGGATTTCGGCGGCGCGGCTCTGTTGGTCCTCCTGCTCTTTTTCATGTGCCTGGTGGGAGGCACCCGTCTCATCTACCTCCTGCTTTCCGCCTGTCTGGCCTGCGCCGGGGCCTACTCGCTGATCACCCAGGAGGAATACCGTTTCCGGCGGCTGATGTCCTTCCCGGACCCCTTCGCCCATGCTTCGGACGCCGGCTACCATCTGGTGCAGTCCTTCCTGGCTTTCGGTTCCGGCGGCGTGGCCGGCCAGGGGTTGGGGGCCAGCCAGATGAAGCTGTTCCACCTGCCCGAGGCCCACAATGATTTTATTATAGCCGTTCTGGCGGAAGAGGCGGGATTTGTAGGCATAAGCATAGTTTTTCTCCTCATGGGCGTTTTTTTCTGGCGGGGTCTGCGCGTGGCCCTGAGGCAGGACGATCTGCGCGACCGCCTCACGGCCTTTGGCGTGCTGCTCATTCTGGTTCTGTCCTGCGTTCTGAACATGGCCGTGGTCATGGGGGTAGTCCCGCCCAAGGGAGTGCCCATGCCCTTTATAAGTTACGGAGGCAGCAGCCTGCTGGCTTCCTGCCTGTGCGTCGGTTTTTTGCTGAACATTTCGCGGACGGGCGGGCGCCATGCCTAGAGAGGCGCGGCTGGAAAGAGTCATTTTGACCACTGGAGGCACGGGGGGGCACATCTTCCCCGCTCTGGCCGTGGCCGAAGAGATCCGCCGGCGCCGGCCGGAGGCGATGATTCTGTTCATGGGCGGGCAGTATGGTCCGGAAGGGGACATAGCGGCTAAAGCGGGCCTGGATTTTCTCGGCCTGCCGGTACGGGGAATCCTGGGCAGAGGAGGGCAGGGGGCGCGCGCCGCTCTGGGAATGATCCGGGGGGTGCGCTTGGCGCTTGCGGCCATGAGAAAGTTCAGGCCGCAATTGGTGGTGGGCTTCGGCGGCTACGCGGGCTTTGCCGGAGTGCTGGCCGCGCGTCTGTACGGGCGGCCGGCGGCCATCCACGAGCAGAACGGTTTTCCGGGCATGAGCAACCGCCTGCTGGGCAAGCTGGCGCAGCGGATTTTTTTGTCCATGCCCGATGCTGCCGGGGTTTTTCCCGCCGCCCGCTCTCTTATGGTGGGCAATCCGGTGCGGGCGGACATAGCCGCCCTGTACGGCCGCGCCGGGGCGGCAGCCGACCAGCAGCGCCGGCCCTCGCGCCTTCTGGTCATGGGGGGGAGCCAGGGGGCGCGGGCCTTGAATCAGGGGATGCTGGCGGCCTATCCGGCTCTTATGGAGGCGGGTATTGAAATCTGGCACCAGACCGGACAGGCGGAACACGAGGCCGTCCGGGCCGGATACAGGGAAGCCGGCGCCGTGCGGGTGCGGGTGGAAGCATTCATCGCCGACATGGCCAGGGCCTATGCCTGGGCGGATCTGGTTCTGTGCCGGGCCGGGGGATCCTCCATCGCGGAGCTGACGGTGGCCGGCCTGCCGGCGGTGCTGGTGCCCTTTCCCTTGGCGGCTCAGGATCACCAGAGGCATAACGCCCGTTTTCTGGAAGGCGCGGGAGCTGGAG
This sequence comes from Desulfovibrio sp., assembly GCA_031276785.1. Classification (GTDB taxonomy): domain Bacteria; phylum Desulfobacterota; class Desulfovibrionia; order Desulfovibrionales; family Desulfovibrionaceae; genus Frigididesulfovibrio. The sequence continues at coordinate 14,553 of JAISMK010000178.1, forward strand.
TTGTGCTGGAGCAGGAGCGTTTTGCAGCGCCTGGGGGAGATGCCCGGGCCTTGTCCGGGGCGCTGCTGGACATTCTCGGCGACAGGGAAAAGCTGGCCCGCATGGCGGAGCTAAGCCGGGCCGCGGCAAAGCCGCGGGCCGCTGCGGATCTGGTGGACGGCCTGGAGGATCTTCTTCCCGGGATCTGACGGTCCCGCCCGGAAGACATGCGCCCGAACGGCAATTTTGTCCGGAGCGGTCGGAGGCAAGGCAATGAACAGTAAAATACGGGCGATACACATGGTGGGCATCGGCGGGGCCGGGATGAGCGGCATAGCCGAGGTCCTGCTGAATCTCGGCTATACCGTGCGCGGATCGGATTTGGCCGAGAGCACGGCGGTCCGGCGCCTGCGGGATTTGGGAGCCGTCATCCAGGTGGGACACGCGGCGGAAAATCTGGGCGAGGCCCACGTCCTGGTGAAGTCAACGGCGGTGGGAGCGGACAATCCCGAAGTTGCCGCGGCCAGAGAACGGGGCATTCCCATCATTCCCAGGGCGGAGATGCTGGCGGAGCTGATGCGGCTGCGCACGGGAGTGGCCATTGCCGGGACGCACGGCAAGACCACCACCACTTCCTTCACAGCGGCCATTTTTGAGGAAGCCGGCATGGATCCCACAGTGATTATCGGGGGCCGGCTTAATGCCTGGGGAGCAAACGCGCGCCTGGGCGCTGGCAAATACCTGCTGGCCGAGGCGGATGAGTCGGACGGATCCTTTTTATGCCTTTTCCCTATCATCACCGTGGTCACCAACGTGGATGCGGATCATCTGGATTTTTACGCGGATCAGCCGGATATTGACCGGGCCTTCGTCCAGTTTATGAACTCAGTGCCGTTTTATGGAATGAATGTCGCCTGCGGCGACGATCCGGGCGTGCGGCGGCTCCTGCCCAGGGTCAACAGGTCCGTGCTTACATACGGCTTTGGCGGCGGCAACGACCTGAGGGCGGAAATTGTGCGCGGCGGGGAAACCAGCGAATTTATTGTTCGCCTGAAGGGCTTCCGCCTGGGGACGGTGATCCTGTCCCAACCCGGCCGGCATAATATTCTGAACGCTCTGGCCGCCATAGGGGTGGCCATGCAAGCGGACATTCCCATGGAGGCCTGCCTGGGCGGCCTGCAAAAATTTCGGGGAGTGGGCCGGCGCTTCGAGCGCAAGGGAGAACGCGACGGGGTGCTGGTGGTGGATGATTATGGGCATCATCCGGCGGAGATCGCCGCCACTCTGTCCACAGCGCGGCAGTGTCTGCCGGAGCGGCGGCTGGTGGTGGCCTTTCAGCCGCACCGTTTCAGCCGCGTCCAGGCTCTGTTCGGGGATTTCTGCAAGTCTTTTGAAGGAGCGGATCGTCTGTTGCTGACGGAAATTTATCCCGCCGGAGAAAAGCCTGTCCCCGGGGTGAGCGGCGAGAGCCTGGCTCAGGGCATCCGGCAGGTTTCCAGCACGGACGTGACGTTCTGCAGGGATTTCGACGCCCTGTATGCAGCCCTGGAGGAAATCCTGCGGCCGGGAGATCTCCTGCTGACTCTGGGGGCGGGGAATATCACCAACATGGGGCCGCGCTGGCTGGAGGGCGGAGGATGAAAGGCTATGCCCTTCTTCCCGGGCCCCTGCTGGCCCGGCGCACCACCATGGGCCTGGGCGGCGAAGCCCTGGCCGAAATCCGCGTCACGGACGCCTGGGCTACGGAGGATGCCCTGGACCGGGCGGAGAGCCTTGCCCTGGAAAGGGGCGGAAGAGTGGTCTTTCTGGGCCGGGGAAGCAACCTCCTGGTGCGGGAGGGGGAGCTGCCCCTTGTGGTGGTGAGTCTTGCCTTGGATACCCTCTTTCCCCTTCGGGAGGAAGGGGAAAGAGTAATTCTGCGGGCCGGGGCGAACGCGCCTCTGGCGGGTCTGCTGGACCATGCGGCATCCCTGGGCCTCTCCGGCCTGGAAGGACTGACGGGCATCCCCGGCAGTCTGGGAGGGGCGCTGGTCATGAATGCCGGCTCCTTCGGCGTTTCCATGGCCGAAGTGGTCTGCGGGGCCGGCATCTGGACGCGAGAGCGAGGTCTTTGGCGGGCTGAGAAGGCGGACCTGGCCTTTGCCTACCGCCTGTGCCGTCTTGCCCGTGGCGGGGCCGAATTTCTGGCGGTGGAGGTGGCCCTGGAACTGTCCAGAGACGAGCCTGCCCGCGTCAAGGAGCGCATGGCGGCGATTTTTAAGCGCAAACGGGCGGAACAGCCGATAACGGCCAGGAGCGCCGGGTGCGTATTCCGCAATCCGCACCCGGAGCATCCGGCCGGCCGGCTGCTGGAAGAAGCGGGACTGCGCGGCAGACGGCACGGCGCCATGCGCTTTTCGCCGGTGCATGCGAATTTTTTGATCAACGAGGGCCAGGGAACCTTTGTCCAGGCCCGGGAACTGATCTCCATGGCCAGGGAGGCGGTGAAGCGGCGATCCGGCTTTGATTTGGAGCTGGAAGCAAAGATCTGGGCCTAGGAGCCTGTCGGACAATAGTTTCAAAAAGTATTATACTTTTGCAATAGTTTTCTATATAATATTTTGAAACAATTGCAAAAAGAGGGTTTACGACAATGGCTTTTATCCAGGCTC
>JAISMK010000026.1 GCA_031276785.1 Desulfovibrio sp.
GGCCTTTATTCCAGGAATACAGACAGATCGCGGTTTTTTTCTCCGTAAGGAGCTCCGGCCGCGTCCGCGGGGGCGAAAGCAGAGCCTCCAGGCGAAGCCTGACCGGATAGAGCTCTGGATCCCGCCGCAGAGCGTTTGTATACTCCCTGATCCCGGAAGCGGAATCGCCCGCCAGTAAGTAATTGTCCGCCGCGTAGACACCGGAATACGGGTTGCGGAAGGCCGGGGGCAACTGCTCCCAAAGCGGAAGGGCTTCAGCCCAGAGGCCTCTGCGCGCGTAGTGCAAAAACAGTTCATAGCGCCACTCTTCGGCAAGTCTGCCGGGACGCCGGAAGTTCCCCAGCCAGGCTGAGGGAGGGCGAAAAGTCTTGAAATCCATGTGCAGCAGGGCTTTCGCAGCCCCAATATGCGCCGGATTGGCGGCCAGGATATTCAATAGTTCCGTGTAGACAGTGTCCGGAGCTTCCTCAAGAATCGTTTCATTCTGCATTGTGGCCTCCACCTCAGGGGGCAGGACGAGCTTGTCCACAATGCTCAGGCGTATTTCCCGCTGTGTGTCGGGCGTGATGCCCTGCAATACCCTCATGACGCCCGGATGCAGCGGCATGGCGTGGCTTGTCCGGTTCAGGCAATAAAGAAAAAGCTCCTGCGCCGGCGCGGAATTCTCAAAGCCGGGGTCCGTGGACAGGGCGTTAACAAAACAGGCGGCAAAAGTCCCTTCCATCAAGACCATCTTTTTCTGCATGGCGATATACGAACATTTTTTTCAAGAGGCAGTATGGCAAGCTCTCCAACCACCCCGCGGCGCAGCAGATCGAAATATGCCGGATGCATGGCGTATCTTACTTTATATCAAACAGCACTTTTGGCGAAAGCATGTGCAGCCTGGGTCACAGGCTTGCGGAAACATTCAGGTCGGAGTCAATGGTTTTGTCCATGTCCCGATAGCGGAAGCCGCCCCGGCGTCCTCCCGCGATCATCTTGGGGCGGCAGGAAGCCAGACGTTCCCGTCGGAGGCAAGCCGCTTCACCTCTTCCAGAGGCAGGCCGGTATTGTCGGCACGGAAGCTCAGGGGCACTTAGCACTTAGCTCGTGCCACATGCTGCGCTCGCTTAGAGCAGTTTAACTTTTAAAAGTTGGACTGATCCGCAAGGATTTGCTTGCAAATCCTTGCCGCGAAATGCTTGTAGGTGAGCTTTGCTCGCCGTTAAGCAAGCATTTAAAGCGTAAAATGATGGGATGGCCCCGCCCGGCATAAGCGGGTATGCATAAGGAAATGATAAACCCTTTGCAAGGAGGCCATCCCATGAAAGCTATTACCACCATCGGCATCGACTTGGCAAAGAACAGTTTCTCCGTTTACGGCGTTGACGCCAAAGGAAAACCCGTGCTGAAACGGTCTCTGACGCGCTCCGGGGTTACCCGTTTTTTTGCCAACTTGCCCGGCTGCCTTGTGGGCATGGAAGCCTGCGCTTCTTCGGAGTACTGGGCCAGGACCATTGAGAGCCTGGGCCATACCGTGCGCCGTATTCATCCCCGGTATGTGAAAGCCTATCTTGTGGGCGCCAAAAACGATGCCAACGACGCGGCCGCCATCTGCGAAGCCGTTAAACGGCCCAACATGCGTTTTGTGCCGCACAAGTCGCCGGAACAGATGGATATTCAGGCAACACACCGCATCCGTCAGGGATTCGTTCGTTCCCGCACAGCTCTGGTCAATCAGGCCAGGGGCTTGCTCGGGGAATACGGCCTGGTCATCCCGCAGGGAACACGCCACATCCGGAAACACCTTCCCGCGATCATCGCGGATGAGCATAACGGCCTCTCCAGCCTCATGCGTCGTAACCTTGCTTCTCTCTACGAATCCTTGTGCTTCCTGGACCGACAAATCGCGGAACAGGAAATAACCCTGAAGACAATCGCCAAAGAAAACGAATCCTGCAAACGCTTGATGCGCATCCCCGGCGTCGGCTTCCTGACCGCCACCATTTTGCTCAGTGTGGCCGGGGTTGCCTCCAATTTCACAAACGGCAGAGAATTCGCCGCCTTCCTCGGACTTGTGCCGCGACAAAACTCTACAGGCGGCAAAACAAAACTGCTCGGCATATCCAAACGCGGCGACAAATATGTCCGTACTCTGATGGTGCATGGAGCCAGAGCCGTACTCTCCTCGCTTCTTGCCGGACGCACTCCGGAACAACGTCAGAACAAATGGCTGGCGGAGCTTGCCGCACGGCGAGGAGCAAAACGAGCCTGCGTGGGGCTGGCGAACAAAACAGCCCGTATAGCCTGGAGTCTGCTGGCTCACGGTACCGAATACACAATTGCGGTATAGTCTCGCGTTTGTCATGCCGCTTGCATCCCGGCTTCATTTTTGAGTGAGCCGCGCGCAAGCGGCACGCCAAGCGCTTTTGCAACACCTGCCTGACGGTTGCCAAGGGAAAAGACACGATGGGGAAAGGTCAGACCGGCTTTCGGAGAACCTGATTTAGAGCACGGCGGTAAACGCCGATAAAATGATAAGGACCGAAAGCGCGTAAACCATCAGGGCGCTGCCAGATCAAGGCTGACGCCGTATATATGCGAGCATCCGAACACTTTCCCGAACATTTTTTTCCCTTGACCACAGGGCGGGGCCATATATGACCACAGGGCGGGGCCATATATGCTCTAAGTTGCGGAACCGACAATGGCGCAGGATTGATCCACAAGATATGTCTCTTCATCCAAAGAATACAGTCACGGCCGCGGTCCGCAGTCCTCTTCCTCCGGCTCCGGTCCCGGCCTCCTTTGCTCGAAGCGAAAGGCCCTGATCCTCCGCTTTTCCGCGTCCACGGCCAGGGACAGCAGCAGGACAGGCGGGGCGAAGGCGTTGCCGTAGTCCCGCTCCCGGATCTGCCTCAGTCCCTCCTCCGCCGCATCCCCCGCCGAGGCCTCGTCTCCGGCCGTCTTCAGCTCTATGATCACAGTCCGGCCCTTGTACTCCGCCGCGAGATCCATGCGCCCGAGATTGTTGTGCCGCTCGGACTGGACCCTTACGCCGGCGCCGAGCAGGAATGACTGCAGCAGGCCCCGGTAAAAACTCTCTCCCAGACCCCTGCGCTCCGCTTCTCCGTGGTCCGTGTAGCTGATCCCCGCGAACAGCCGGTTGAACTCCTCCACCAGGCCCTCCGCGTTCATACCCTCCAGATGCTCAAGAAGCCTCATGGCCGCGGTCATGGCTTCCGAGTCGGTGGGGAAGAAATCCCTGACGTACAGGGCCGACATGGCGGAAAGCACTTCAAAATTGGGAAAATCAAGCGCGAAGCCGTCTCCGGCCCGGCGCAGCGACAGATACCCGGCCTGGTACAGGAAGCCCTCCGGCGTGGTTGTTTCGATTTCCCCGGGAGCGCTGGCGAAATCCAGACTGACTTTTTTGCCCCGCAACTCCTCCACGCTGAGCTTTTTGTCCCGTAAAAAATCCCTGATGAACGAGTTCGCCCCGGACTCCATCCAATAATTCCGGAAGGATTTGTGACTGAAAAAGGCCAGGGTGGAGAAGGGGTTGTACAACCGGGTCTCCCCGTCGAAGGAAAAGCCGTCGTAACGCTCCCTGACGGCGTCCAGAAGCTCTCCCTCCCCCATCCCCAGCGCCCGCGCCGCGGCCTCAATGTGCGGGCCGAAATTCGCCTCCAGCTCCTCCTGGGTATAACCCATGAAGGCCCCGTATTCAGAGTCCAGAGAAATGTCCATGATGTTGTTGAGGCTGGAAAACACCCCCATCCGCGAAAACTTGCTGATGCCCGTGATAAAGGTGAAGTGCAGGGAGGCTCCAGCCACTTTGATCTGCCGGTAAAAATCCCTCATAACCTCGCGGGTTTCAGCCAGAAGGTCCGCTTTCCCAAGCGCGTCCAGCACCGGAGCGTCGTATTCGTCGACCAGGAGCACCGGTTTTTCGGAGCAGGCTTCACTGATGTCCCGGAGCAAGGTCAGGAAGACGTCCGCGGAATCCGCCCCGTTCAGCGCGACCTTATGCCGTCTGGCGACGAAGGCCAGTTGTTTAATGATTCTGGCCTCCAGAATTTTCCTGTCGACGCTTCCGGCCACTGCGCTCATGTCCAGGTGAATCACCGGCCTGGGGGTGAAGTCCGGGGAGTTGAGCCGGCCCTCCACCGCCAGGCCCTGGAAAAGCTCCTTCTTCCCGGTGTAAAAAGCGTCCAGCGTGGAGACGGTCAGGGACTTGCCGAAGCGCCGCGGACGGGCGCAGAAGACGACTTTGCCCCGGTCGCCCAAGCCGGGCAGATACCCCGTCTTGTCCACATACAGCGCGTTTCTCTCTCTCAACTCCTCAAAAGTCTGTATGCCCATGGGCAGCAAAGGCAACGCGGACGCCATTTCTTCCTCCCCCGCCGGCATTCCGGAAGCTCTCCGGCGGAACAGCGGTTTTCCTAGTGAGGAAGAATAACGCTTTCCCGTTCTTCAGTCAAAAAACGGATTTTCTTCCAGAATTTTATCTGAATTGCCGCTGCCGAAAGTGCGAAAATTCTGGACACTACCCCGCTTTATGCCCACGCTATACCCCGGCAAGCGCGAATAGCCGCGCATCTGACGTACGCCCGGAAAGGGCCAATAGAGCATATATGGCCCCGCCCTGAGGTCAAGGAAAAAGGAGTTT
>JAISMK010000079.1 GCA_031276785.1 Desulfovibrio sp.
CAAAAGGCCGATGTATTGCTTGCCGCTCTGGCCCGGCACATGAATATTGACGTTCTGGCTCTGGAGCCTGACCGGGCATATCTGACCCTGAACCTGGATCCCGTCCAGCTCATTTTCGCTCTGAGTGAGGAAACTGAAGAACTGCTGGCCGTTGCCCGCCTGTCGCCTTTGCCTACAGACGGCGCGCCGCGGGAAAACCTGGCGCGGGAACTGATGCAGGGCAATTTTTCCTGGGGCGGCACCGCCGGCGGCATCTTGGGCCTGGAGGAGGAAAGCGGCTGCGTCTGCCTTTCCTGCCGCTATGCCCTGGATCGTGAAACCGGTGTGAGTTTTGTGGAAAAAATGAAGCGGCAGTATGTCCTGGCCGAATACTGGAACAGCAGGCTCGGGCCGGAAGAAAAACAGGCCTCCAGGCTGCGGGCTTGAAAGAAGGAGCAAGTACATGAACTACAAAGAAGAAGCCGCCGCGCTGGTGAAAACTCTGGGCGAATATATCGACGATCCGTCCATTCTGCTGGACAGCTTGGGCCGCTGTTCCACGGTTATCGAAAATATACCCTTTTCCTTTTTTTATGGGGAGAAGGAGGGGTGTCTTTTTATCCAGGCTCTGGTGGGAAACGGGCACGGCCTGCACACGACGGCTCTGGAGCGCCTGCTGGCCGGCAATCACCTTTGGGCGTCCACCGCCGGGGGAATTTTCGGCCTCAACCCCGAGGATGAAAATATATATTACAGCTACAGGCTGGATTTTCCGATTTCTGTGGATCCGGATGTTGCTCCGTATGCGGAACTGCTTTGCGACATCATGCCCCTGCTGGTCGGCGCGATTGAGAAGGCGAGAGACACCGTGGAAGAGGAAGCCCACGTTTCCGAACAGACAGCGCCGCCGCGGGAATTGGTTGATCCTTCATCCCTGGCCTGACTGCGCATTTCAATATTGAGCTGCCTCAAATTTTTATTACCTTGCGGGGAGAAGACCATGCCAGGCCAATTCGCGGATCTTATGCGGGAATTCGGAGTTGTCGCGGGGCTGGAAAACCTTGCGCCCGACATGAACAATGAATGCGTACTCAGCATTGACGCCTTTCTGGTCAGCATCTGCTCCAGAAATGACGAAGAGCTGCTGCTGTACGCCGCTGTCGGGAAGTTGCCAGAAAGTAACAGGGAGCTTCTCATGGCCCGCCTCCTGGCCGCGAATTATTTCTTTGCGGAAACCGGGGGCGCGACCTTGGCCGTGAGCCCGCTGAACGGCGAAATCCAGCTTATTTACAGCGAACGGCTGCAAGGGCTGGACGCCCAGGCCCTTACCGGAATTCTGGAAAATTTTCTGGCGCGTCTTGAGCACTGGTCCATGGTCTGCAAAGCGGCGAACATTCCGCCAACGTTGGCCAAATCCTCTGTTTCGTCGAGTTTGAACCTTATACGCGCCTGATATTTTTCTCTTTATCTGAGTTGTCAAACAATTGCGGAGACCGCCATGTCCGTTACTCTTGATGCCTTTATCAACCGCGCCCAGGAAACCAGCGGCCGGAGCAAGCTTGATCTCAAAAATGGAACCGTACACGCCAAGGGGACCAACTTTCTCAGCCGCCTTTTCCGCGACATGACCGGGCAGCCCGAAGCCAACCGCGCGACCATCCACGGTTTTATCGAGGCCATCCGCGCGGAACACGGCAATTACATAGCCGACGATATCGCCCGCTTTTCCGTTTTTAGCCACGCCCTGGCAAAAGGCAAACCCCTGACCTCGGGCATGGTGCGCGAAGCGGCGGAGGTAATGCGCGGTGAAATCAGCAATGTCCGCAGCTTCAATGAAGGCCAAATCCAGAACTTCCGGACGGACAAGAGCGCGGACGGGCTGGAGGCCTTGGTGCGGGAACGGGCCGAAGCCAAGGGCATGGATTGGTTCAGCAACACGAGGCTGTATGTGGAGAATCTGGTCCGCACAGTCACCATCTCCACAAATGAGCCGCTGGGCGTGGACGCTTTGCGTAGCGCCTTCACCGTGAGCATCGACGCCGAGCTTGACTCCGCTCATGAGTGTGCCGCGCAGAATCAGCTCGCCTACAGCCAGTATCTGGAACAGGAAGAAGAACTGATCGGAACCGCTCTTGCGACCCCCCTGGCCAAATCCCTGCTTATCAACGGTGAGCCGACAACGATCACCCTGAGCAAACATTTCACGGAAGCGCTGCTCGCTCCCCTGAAAGAAGCCGCCCGCAATCAGGTGCGGGACTATGCGCAAGATCAGGAACCTGTCAATCCGGGCAGAATGAACGAACTGCTCACCACCTGCCTCGGGTTCAAATCGACCCTGCCTCCTGACCCCGTTTTGATATACGGTTTGGAGCACCATGCGGCCACGGTCGGTCTGGAGCTTTCCCCGCTGCAACAGGAGCGGCTGCAGGGGCTTGCCGTCCTGTACGGCATGCGCACACCGGAAGGTCTGGAGACCGGATTGGCTCTGAGCAGGGAATTGTCCGGACTTTTGCCTGAACTTGCCGCGCTGGAAAATCCGGTGCGTACGCTGGATATATTGCGCGACACCGTGTCTGCGGTCAATTCCGTGCCGGCTGGGGCTGAAAGCATGGAGGCCGTCATTGGGTTCGCGTTCAAGAGCGCCATGGAGATCGGCAATGCGGACAAACAGGTTGCGGAACAAATTTTTCAGCGGCTCTGCAACGGCCCGGCCGTTGATCCCCTGGAAGGCGCTCTTGCGGCCTGGGGCGCGCGCCTGAACGACACACGTAGCGACTCGGCAAGAATGCTTTCCGGCCTGAGCGGTGCGCACTTGGCGTTGCGCACGGCCGCTAGGGAAGCCGCCGGTCTCCGCCGCCAGGATCAGTCCGGCGCTGCGGTCGATTTGCGCATGGGGACGCCGGCGCAGATCACGGATATCCCCGATGCCGTTCTGGGCAAAATGTATATGCTCGGAGCGCCCTGCGGCACTACCGAGGCGCATCGCGACCCCATCAGGCTGCTCTTCGCCCGCATGACGCCTGGCATGGCCGGCAGCATTATCAAAGCGTTTCAGGGAATGGACATGAAACATCCGCTTGTGGCCCTGGCGTTCCACAATATCCTGGAGCAGGGGGCGGAGGGATTTTCCCTGGCCAGGCTGTACCA
>JAISMK010000085.1 GCA_031276785.1 Desulfovibrio sp.
GAAATGCTGAAGCTGCCGCCTCAAGGCGGGGGTTTTAACCCTCCCAAAGTGGGACAATAAGAGCACATATTAAGCGCATCCACCCTTACCAAAGAAGATTTCAGATGGCAAATGGCCGCGACCGCTATCGGAGATTGCTCTGGTGGAGTATGGGCTCACGGGGTAAAACGGCTGAAATCATTGACTCAGCTTGAATAGCCAATAGAGAGGTCAGTACCAGTTTCATAAACAGATAATCTGATATTTCAGTATGTTTAATAGCAAAGGCGATTTTGCCATCTTGTTTTTACAAAAACTTTAATTCAATGATTTCAATATGTTTACCCCGTAAGCGGTTACAAACGGAGTATCTGCGGGCTTGCGCCGGGGCATCAGGACGGTTTATTCGATCAAAAAACGGCCGCTGTGATCGGGATGGGATTGCATTTTACAACATATTGTTTTTATTAAAAAATTGCAGAGGCCTCTTATTGCTGCGCAGTATTCAGACCGATGGGAAAAAGCAGGAGGCGTTCCGCATGCCGATCTCCACGAGAACCAGATCATCTCGCCCGGAGGCCGTCCCAAGGCTACTTTTCCTCGTTTGCCTGACGATTCTGGCCGGGGGGATTGCCGGTATTCCCCGGCAGTCCCTGGGCATGGGGGGAGGGCCAGGGGAACCTTCCGGCCGTGAGACGGCGCATGTTCCACAGACGCCCGGTCTTATTCTCGGTCAGGTAGACGGGGCCTGGCGCTATGATCGGGAAAAGCTGCTGGCGCACAATCCTTCCCTGCGGGGAAAGGGACTGAAGGAGGGTCTGGATGAGGCACGTCTGGTTCTGGACGTGGATCGCCACAGGCTGACCCATATCGCCCCGGACGGGGATACCCGCAACCTATACTTTGAAATCCAGGACGAAACAGATCACTATGTGGATCTGGCCTTGGACGATTTTACCGTCCTGCGCCTCAAACCTCTGGGAAAAAACAGACTGGGCATGATCGAGGTGCGCCACGGCAGAGAGACGGGGGGAACTCTGTTCTTCATGCGTTGATCGAAGCGGGCGTAGTCTGAAGAGAACTTAATGGGTAATCTCAAAGTTGAAATGCTCTAGATAGTGTCGTCAAATTATTTTGACCCATAATGAAATGCACCTGATTTGAACTGCGGCAAGAAAAGAGCAGCTTCTCTTTGCATAGCGTGTCGCAATTCCCCGCCATCGTTTGAGATGCAAAAACGCGTTTTCAACAAGATGGCGTAATTTATACACATATTTGTCGTAGCCTCGTTGGACTTTACGGTTTTTCTTGGGCGGAATCACAGGCTCCATTGCTGCCTTTACAGCCATTTCGACTATTTCGTCCGTATCGTACCCGCGATCCGCCAAAAGTGCTTCCGCATTCAATCCATCAATTCATGCAACGGCTTCCTTGCAATCAGCTCTGGTACCTTCTGTAATAATAACTCTGACCGGCATACCATGCGCATCCACGGCCAAGTGTATCTTGGTATTGAGCCCCCTTTTGTGCGGCTCATGTCCTGGTTCCCGCCCTTGGCCCCCGCTGCATGCGGATGAACTTTACAGTGGCTTGCGTCAATCATCAGCCACTCGTAGTCCGGTTCGATGATGAGCGATTCGAGCAGCCCTTCCCAAACTCCCCTGTCACGCCAGCGGCAAAAACGGCGATGCGTATTTTTCCAGTCTCCATAGTCCGGTGGCAAATCTCGCCATGGCGCACCTGTCCGAAGTATCCAAAAAACTGCGTTTATAAACAAGCGATTATCACCGGCAGGCCGTCCGACGCGCCCTTCACGTCCGGGAAGAAGTGGCTCCAAAATTTCCCAAACTCTGTCTGAAATGTCATGCCGTCGATGCGCTTGCATAGTCCCTCCAGATCGTTGCTGAAAAGACTTTAACAAATTATTTTTAATTTGACGACACTATCTAATATAATATAAAAGTAAAAATTTTCTAATCAGCGTTTCCCCCTGGTCCGGAAATTGCTAATCACTGTCCGATCTGTCATAATGCGCTCAATTGCAGCGCCGGAACGCCGTGGACTGCCGGAAAAGCGGCGCCGGCTTTTTGACCGGACGGGGAGAGTATGGACAATATTCTGGGCCAGGATGAGGTTGACGCCCTACTCAAGGGCCTTTCCGGCGGCGAAATTGAAACCGAAACCGACGAACCGGCAGATACCTCCGGCATTGTCACCTTTGATCTTGCCAACCAGGATCGGATCATCCGGGGGCGCATGCCCGTCCTGGAAATCGTCAACGACCGCTTTTCCCGGCTCTGCACCAACGCCCTTTCCAACGTGCTCAGAAAGCGGGTGGAGTTGAACCCCCTGTCCATTGACATGACCAAATTCGGGGATTTCATGCGCTCCTTGCCCGTACCCACCAGCATCAACATTTTCAAGATGGAGCCGTTGCGCGGCAATGCCCTGGCTGTGGTGGACGCCCGGCTGGTATTTGCCCTGGTGGAAAGTTTCTTCGGCGGCCAGGGCAGTCAGCCCAAGATTGAAGGCCGGGAGTTCACGCGCATTGAGCAGACCATAGTGGACCGGGTCATCAGCATTGTCCTGTCCAACATGGAAAACGCCTGGCGGCCGGTGCACGATGTCAGCCTGGAACTGGTCCGCTCGGAAATCAACCCCCAGTTCGCCGCCATAGTACCACCCAGCGATGTGGTGGTGGTCATCTCATTTGAGGTGGAACTGGAAAACGCCATCGGCGCCCTGACCATCTGCCTGCCCTACGCTACCATTGAACCCATACGTTCCAAGCTCCACGCCAGTTTCCAGACGGAACGCCTGGAGGTGGACCATGTCTGGGTGAGCCGCCTGAAAGAACGTCTGCTGGAAACCCCGGTGGAGATGCGCGTCCGCTTCGGCCGCGCCAAATTGACGGGCAATCAGCTTGTCCGCCTGAAGGTGGGTGATGTCATCCTTCTGGATACGGACACGGACGAGCTTCTGGAAGTTACAATGGCCGGAGTGACCAAGTTCTGGGGAATCAGCGGCACGGTCAAGGGCAACATAGCTCTGCAGATCATCAAGGAAGAGGAACCAAAGTACGCCTGATCTTCCTTGAGCAACGGCTTCGGGAACGGGGAACAAAAGGTCCCCTCGCGCCCTTGCGGCAAGAAACGGACAAAAGGTCGCCCGCTCGCGGCCTGTTGTTCCCGGCCCCGGCCGCCATCTCCGGAGAGCCGGTCTGAACCCTGCTCCCGCTCGCCGCGGCATGCCGGACGTGTCGAAGGAGGATGTATGAACTGGATCTGGGCCGCCCTCATGCCCCACCCCCCCGTGCTTGTCCCGGATATCGGCCAGGGCAGGGAACAAGAGGCCGCAACCACCCTGCGGGGAATGGAAGCTTTGGGAGATCGGCTTGCCGCCCTGCCCAAGTCCAGGCCGGACTTTCTCCTGCTCCTTTCCCCCCACCAGCCTTCAGCCCGGGGCGCCCTGCTCCTGAACAGCGCCCCATCGCCCGAGGGTGATCTCGGCCCCTTCGGCGCTCCCCATATCCGTCTGGCCCTGACCACGCCCGCCGCCACCCTAACAGCCCTGGTCCGGCATCTGGGCGAGCTGGGCATACCCGTCGCCTCCCGGGCCGCATCCAGCCTGACGCCGGATCACGGTTCCCTAGTTCCCCTCTATTTTCTATCCCGGAGCTTTGCCCTGCCTCCGGTGATTCTGGCCAGCCCCATCGGCCTCTCCTCTGTTCAGGCCCTGGCCCTGGGAAAGGCCCTGGCCTCCTTTGACAGCGGCGGACGCGGCGCCCTCCTGGCCAGCGGCGACCTCTCCCACCGCCTCAAGGCCGAAGGACCCTACGGCTTCCACCCGGACGGAGTCACCTTTGACGCGGCCGTGGAAGAGGCCCTGTCCCGGGGGAATCCCGCAGCCCTCACCGCCCTTTCCGGCTCAACCGCAGCCAATGCCGGGGAATGCGGCCTGCGCTCCGTTCTGGCCCTGCTCGGACTGGCGGGAGGGCCTGTAGCGGTTCTCTCCCACGAAGGCCCTTTCGGCGTCGGTTACTGCACGGCCTTCTGGCAGCCGGACAGCCACGCCGCCCCGGCCGGACCGCACCCCTACCCAGCCCTGGCCCGAGCCGCCGTCCGCCACCTGCTCAAACCCGGAACTCCTCCTCCGGACATCCTCCGGGAAGGGGACGCCTCCCTCTGGAGCACCCCCAAGGCCTGCTTTGTCTCCATCAAGACCTTGAACGGCGGCCTGCGCGGCTGCATAGGCACCATCGCCCCCAGCAGGGCCAGCCTGGCGCAGGAGATCCGGGAAAACGCCATCTCGGCCGCCATCAAGGACTGGCGCTTCCGGCCTATGACCGCTGAAGAACTGGATGGCGTCACCTTTTCCGTGGACATCCTCAGTACCCCTGAACCTGTGGAGGATGTCCGCAAACTGGACCCATCCGTCTATGGGGTGATTGTCAGCAAAGGCAACAGGCGCGGCCTGCTCCTGCCCGACCTGCCCGGGGTGACGACCGTGGACCAGCAACTGCGCATCGCCGCCGACAAGGGGGGCATTTCCAATCTCGCGGAGGCGCGCATTGAGCGCTTTACTGTGGAGCGCTATCCCGAAGACGGGACAAAGAACGGCTGACCTGGACATGGAAACCCGTTGGTGGACAGGCAGATATGACGACACAGGCAATCTGGCCGGGGCCGAATGCGGGCTCTGCTTCCACGGCTGCCGCCTGAGCAGAGGCCAAAGCGGGCTGTGCGGAGTCAGGCACTGTGCCCCGCAGGGCTTGCAATCCCCCTGCCTGGGCAGATTCTCTTCCCAGGCTGTGGATCCCATTGAAAAAAAACCTATCTTCCACTGGCGGCCGGGGAGCTGGATCTTTTCCTTGGGCAGCCTGGGCTGTACAATGCGCTGTCCGTTTTGCCAGAATCACCACATCGCCCAGCCCCGCAGGACCGTGCCCCTGACTCCCCTTACCCCAGCGCGTCTGGCGGCCACCGTCCGGGAAAAGGGCCTGGCCTCTGTTGCCTATACATACAACGAACCCGCCCTGCAGGCCGAGTACATCCTGGAAGCGGCCCCTCTGCTGCGTGAGGCGGGTATTGCCACCGTACTTGTGACCAACGGCATGTTTTCAACCAAGGCAGCCCGGGATCTGGCCCCCTGGATTGATGCGGCC
>JAISMK010000088.1 GCA_031276785.1 Desulfovibrio sp.
GGGAGCTGAACTGGATTGCGGGTATATTTCTTTTGCTGATTATCGCGGGGTTCTGCTTTACGGGATATCTTCTGCCCTGGGATCAAAAGGCCTATTGGGCCACGACTGTCGGCCTGAACATGGTCGCGACCATTCCCCTGGCGGGCGATTTTCTGGCTGACGTGCTCCGGGGAGGAGATGATGTGGGTTCCCTCACCCTGGTTCGTTTTTTCGTCATCCATGTTATGTTCCTGCCGGCCTTCCTGGCTGTTTTTCTGGCGGCCCATTTTTTTATGGTGCGTCGCCAGGGCCTTTCCCGCCCCCTGTAACGGCGCCATGGAACGGTCACGATGACCAGAGACGCGCCTTGCGAAAAAACGGAAAGAAGCCTGTCTCTTTTTTATCCGCATCACCTGTTTCTGGAAGGCGTCACCGCCGTCCTGGCTTTTTTGGCCATTGCTCTTCTTGCCTTTGTCTGGCAGGTTCCTCTGGAAGAAATGGCCGATCCAGGGGACGTGACTTATGTGCCCCGCCCTGAATGGTACTTTTTATTTTATTTTCAGTTTCTGAAGTATTTTGAGGGCCAACTGGTCGTGGTCGGCACATGCATCCTGCCGGCTCTGATTTTTGTGTTGCTTATCCTCCTGCCTTTCCTGGACAAACGCGAGACTACCAATATTCGGAAAAGACCGGTAGCGGCCGGGATATGCCTGCTGAGCGTATTTTCCGTCGTCGCGTTAAGCGTAATTTCCGTGGTGGAAGATGACTTGCACGGCTACAGGATGGAGTTGCCGCCGATTACCGAGGAGCAGATAGCCGAAGGTAAAGACATTTTCAGCAGGTTTTGCCAGATATGCCACTCCATGGACGGGAAAGGAGGATTTATCGCTCCGGATTTGACCCAGATCGGCTCAAGGGCGAACAGAGTATATATTGAACGTGTTGTTCTTCAGCCGCAAATTGTAAGTAAAACGACAATTATGTCTTTAGTCCCACTGAGCGATACAGAAAGACACGCGGTATCAGCATATCTTTCAAGAAAAAAGTAACCTGTAAAAAAGGAGGATATAAAATAAAGATGCAACCGTGTGCATAAGCTTTGCGGCGTCAGAAAGCGGGATGTTGTTCTGGAAAATATTGTATCTCCTGTTTTATTCCGAGGGAGGCTGAGTATGAAAAACAAAAAGATGCTGCGTATAGCTGTTAAATTACTGGCGATGCTTTTTGTTATGGCCACAGGCATGGAGGCCGGCGCCGCCCAGCTCAACGCCAAGGATGAGTATATCATTTTCGCTTCCGGCGGCATTTCCGGAACATTGCAGGTTATCGGCCTGCCCAGCCTGAGTACCATAAAGCTGATTCCCATAGGCGTAGACACCCACGAGCCGGTCTTTTCCGGTTCCAATCAGCCCGGCACCAACGGCACTCCCGACGGCAAGTACGTCTTTATCAACGACAAGGGGGACTCCTCCGTGGGGATTGTGGACATCTCCACTCAGGAGCTGATTCGCAAGATCAACATCCCCGGCCCCTTCGGGCCTCACCACATCGCCATCACCCCTGACGGGAAAACGCTTTTCGCCACGGGCGAATTGTCCGGCAAAATGGCGAAAATTGATATCGCCAGTGGCAAAGTGGAAGTCATTGACGTGTCCGACGGGCAGGAGTCGGCTCCGGACTATCTTCTGGTCACGCATGACGGCAAATATTGTCTGGCCACCGACTACTACCGCTCCGGCGTTCATGTTATCGAAGTGGACGGCTTCAAGCGCATCAAGTTCATCCCGGCGGGCAAAAATCCGCACGGCATAGATCTGACCATGGACGGCAAACTGGCTTTTGTCGCCGGCAAGCTCTCCGGGAACATCCCCGTCTTCGACGTAGCCAAGCTGGAGGTGATCAAGGAGATTGACCTGACGCCCGCGGTCCCCGGATTCGGCAAAAGCTCGGCCCCCGGTCCCCTGCATACCGTCTTTACCAATGACGGCAAATGGGCCTACACCACCCTGTTTGTTGACAACGCCTTGGCCAAGATCGACCTGGGAAAAATGGAAATGGTGAAAAAGATTCCCGTCCATTACCGGCCGGGCCACCTGCAGATTACGCCGGACAGCAAGTATATCACCGTCTGGAACAAATATTCCACAGGTCTTTTCGCGGGATCCATTTCCAACCAGGATCCCACCAATGTGGAGTTGATCGACCTGGCCAAAGACGAGGTGATAGCCAGGGCGCCCACAGTGCCCGAGCCGCATAACGCCAAAATAATCAAGGCTGACGCTGTGCGCGGGTATATGCACACCAGTCTGCCCCCGGAAGGCCATGCCTCTCTCTGGGCTCCGCATAAGGACCCCGATGTGCGGGCCAGGCTTGTGCCCGAAGACAAGGGCGCTCCCGGCGTGAGCAGGACCAGCGACGGCATTGTGGAAATCCGTCTGCAGGAGTTCAGCTACGGCTTCAAGCCCGACAACGTGACGGTGAAAAAGGGCGAGAAGGTACGCGTCATTCTGACCAACATTGACAAGGCCACGGGGCTGACCAACGACCCCGCGCCGGTTCACGGCTTCATCATCAACGAATACGGCCTGCAAACCAACTGGGGCGTCCCGCAGGGCAAGTCCGTGGTTTTTGAATTCGTCGCCGACAAGGCCGGCAAATTCGCCATGTTCTGCTCCTATTTCTGCGGACCTCTGCATCTGGAAATGCGCGGCTGGTTTAATGTTGAAGCGTAAACCGCGGCAAAAGGCTTCAGGCCGGCGGAGGGGGAGAGCCCCCTACGCCGGCCGGGGCTGAAAGGGGCAAAGGCTTTCGCCTCTGCCGGAAAGTTCCCGCGTTCTCCCCGTTTGCCCGACAAAAATGCGTTGGACGGTATGGATAAGGGACAAAAACGCGCTACTCCGCCCGCCGCCTGGGCGGCCTGGCTCTGCCGGCCCGGCGGCCTGGTTTTTCTTGTCTTCCTCTTTCAGGCCGCGGCGGGGATGTTCTTGGTCTTCTTTTATCTGCCCTCTCCGGCCAATGCCTGGGAAAGCATTGAATTTATTGAAAACGATGTCCCGCTGGGCGCCTTTTTCCGTTCGCTGCACCGCTGGGGCGCCTTTGTCCTGGCGCTTTTTCTCTGCCTGCACATTCTCCTCCAGATGTTCCGCGGCGCCTGGCGCCGCAGGGGGCTGGCCTGGTGGACCGGAATCCTGCTGTTTTTGCTTGTCGCGGCCTTTACCCTGACCGGATATTTGCTGCCGTGGGATTTCAGATCCTATTGGACGGTAAAAACCATAGGCAACTGGCTGGATCGCCTGCCCGCGTTCGCCGGCGCCGCCCAGTGGTTGTTGTTTGCCGATACGCCGGGCGGAGTCGTGCCGGTGGGCCGCTGGTTCGCCCTCCATATTCTCGTGCTTCCCCTGCTGGCCGGCATCTGTTTTTGCGGCCATTTCCTGCTGGCGCGCGGATTAGGCTTTGGCGAGTTACGGCAGGAAGGCGGTTCCTCCGGCGGCGGCGAACGGGTTGCGGAGAAAAAGGCTCCGCTCCGGCGCTGCGCGCGCGCCGCGGCGGCCGTGGCGGGGACGGCTCTGCTGCTCTGCGGGCTGGCGGCCTTCGGAATACAGAGGCAGGATATTGCCGATCCCATCACCACTTCGGCCATCCCTCAGCCGGACTGGCTTTTTCTGGTCTTTTTTCAGGTAACCCGCTATTTTCAGAGCGATATGGAAATGGTCGGGGTCTTCTGGATCCCCGCGCTCCTGCTGGCCGGGGCGCTCCTGTTGCCCTTGGCGGACCGTGGGGCCAGGCGGAAAAAATGGCTCCGGCAGGCGTTTTTTCCCCTGAGCCTGGCCGTCTTTCTGGCTGTTGCCGTGGTAACCTTTCATACCGGCAGCACGACTCCCGTATGGAGCTGCGCCAGTTGCCACAAAAAAGGCTTTGGCCAGGCCTTCGCCAATGCTCCGAAAACTGTTGACGCCTTCTCCTCTCGCTATGATAATAAGTGGCTGGCTCTGCATTACCGGTATCCGCAATATTTCTGGATGATGGACGCCGACGTGCCCGCCTGGTGACAAAGGCGCGAGGCCAGCCTTCCCCGGCGGATGACTGCCCGGTCCGCTTGGCCTGAGTTCTCTTTCTTCGCCCCGCTGCGGGCTGAAGCCGGCGCGGGAGGCGAGAGCATTTTACGCTTGAAATGCTTGCTTTACGGCGAGCAAATCCTTGCAGAGCAGTCCGGCTTTTTCAAAGTTAAACTGCTCTAAGCCGTAATTTATTTGCGCCTTCAAGCCCGGAACCGGGCGGAACTTCATGAAAGCCTGACGGATAATATCAAAGTTGGACTGCTTTTAAAAAAAAAATACCCTAAAACGCTCTGAATGGTGTGGATATGAGGCCTTCAACACGACGCTGTTTTTTCCTCCTGGCCTGCGCTCTTGGCTGGGCAGCCGCCTGTTTTCCGGCGGGCACCGCTCTTGCGGCCGCGGCCGGCCGGAAGGCTGCGCCAATTACTGTGGAGAAACAATCTCCGCCCTATACCTGGATATTGCAAACGCCGGACAAACCCGGCCTGGTCCAGGTCTGTCTGGTTGTGCGGGACGCCGGCGGCGGTCCGGCGGCGCGGCGAAAGGTGACGGGGGATGTCTGGATGCCCGCGATGCCGATGCCGGGGTACCCTCTGGAACTGAAATTTGAAGAGGCGGAAGAAGGGCGCTATTTTGCTCTGGTGCAATACGGGCATGGCGGGCAGTGGCAGATCCGGGCAATGTTCCGGGATGACCAAGATCAGATTTTTCAGCAATCATTTGATTTTACTATATTGGAATAATCCCAATTCCCAAGCGGACCTGTTCTCTGGTCCGCTTGGGAATTGAAATCCGCAAAATGAAACGGACAAGGCGCGACTTCCATGCGGCAGATCTTGTATCTGGTCAGGCATAACCTCCTGCGTAAGCCGTTCCGGACCTGGCTGATGATCGGCGGCATGGTCCTGGCCTGCGCCACGCTGTTTTTGGCCGTTACTCTCTCCAAGGGCATTCAGGACACCCTGCGGACTTCCAGGGAGCGCTTGGGGGCCGATATTGTGGCGGTGCCGGCCGAAGCCCGGGATGCGGCGCTGTCTGCCCTGATTTCAGGCGATCCCACCACCTTCTATATGCCGGCTTCTCTGGAGGACCGGGTGCGGCAGGTGCCGGGGGTCGGGCGAACCTGCGCCCAGGTTTTTCTGCGCAGCCTGGACGCGGCCTGCTGCGTGGCGCCGGTGGCCCTGGTCGGCTACGATCCCGAACGGGATTTTACCATTGCCCCCTGGGTATTGCAAAAAACCGGCGAGCCGCAGCGGGACAATCAAATCATTGTCGGGGCCAAGGTCATTTCCGCCGTTGTAGGCACCCCGGCCAAGGCCATCGGGCAGCGGCTGATCTTTATGGGCAAGCCTTTTACCGTGGCCACGATTCTGGAGCCCACAGGGCTGGGCACGGATTATTCGGTATTTCTCACCCTGGATACCGCCTATCAATTGATTCGGGATTCTCCTCTCTATCCCGTTGCGGTGAAAAGAGACGAAATTTCAACAATTTTGATTAAGGTTGAAGAAGGGGAAGACCCCGAGGCGGTGGCTGGACGCATCGGGAACGCGGTAGCGGAAGTCTCCGCCTTTACGGCCAGCCACCTAACCCGCTTTTTCAGCCAGCAGTTGCAAAATCTGGTTGACGCCCTGTTTCTGGCCGGCGGCCTTTTCAGCTTGCTGGCGGTTGCCCTGGCGGGCAGCCTGTTTGCCCTGTCCGTCCGGCAGCGGCAGCGCGAGATCGGGTTATTAAGGGCCATGGGCGCCCGGCGGAATGTCGTCTTCCGGCTCATCGTCCTTGAAGCGGTCTGCATCGCCGGGTCCGGCGGGCTACTCGGCGTTCTTGCCGGGTTTGGCCTGGCCTACTTCAGCCAGGACGCTATCACGGAGATGATCGGCAACATGTACATGTGGCCAGGCGACCAGTTCCTTTGCGCCACGGCCCTGCTTATCCTGGCTGCCGCGCTCGCGGCCGGAATTTTGGGCGGATTGTACCCCGCCTGGCGCAGCAGCCGCCTTGAGCCCTATGAGGCCATCAGACGAGGAGAATGATCCGCTATGATCCGGCTGGAAAACCTCTGCAAGAGCTATCAAAAGGCCAGTGTGCTGAACGGGATAAACTGGCTGATTGAGGACTCCTCCTTTGTTCTGATCACCGGGCGGTCCGGGGGAGGAAAGACAACACTGCTCAGCATTGTGGGCGGGCTGACCAGACCGGACGAAGGGAGGGTGCTGATTGACGATATCGACATCTGGCGCTTGCCCGAGCCGGAACTGGCGGCCCTGAGAAACAGGAAAATCGGTTTTGTTTTTCAATTTCCCAGCCTGATTCCGGCCTTGCGCGTCCTGGACAATGTCCTGCTGCCCATCGCCTTCAGCGGCAGAAGCCCCAACCGCGCGGACAGGGAATTCGCCGGGTCGCTTTTGGCCTTGGTGGGGATAACCGACAAAGAAAATGCCTACCCTTCCCAGCTTTCCGGAGGACAGCAACGCAGAGTGGCCATAGCCAGGGCGCTGATCAACCGGCCGTCCATTCTTCTGGCCGACGAGCCCACAGGCGATTTGGACGAAAGGACCGAGGCGGAGATCATGAACCTTTTTCAGGACATCAACCGCCAGGGCGTCATGATCGTCATGGTGACCCACGCTTTGGACTACGCCGCTCTGGGGACGACATATCTTTTAAAAACCAATCAGTTGTTCCCGCACAAGGCGGAGCTTTCTCCGCCAGGCGCGGGGCGGGAGGAATCCCGACATGGAGAATAAGACGAAAAAAGCGGCCCTGCGCGCGCTTTGCCTGATCTTGGCAGGAGCCGCCGGATTTTTTGGAATCCGCTATTATCTTGATAATATAAAAATGCCGGCTGTCCCTCCCAGGCAGGTCATTGCGGAATATTTCGCGGCGCTGAAAGAGCGGGATTATAAAAAAGCCTATGAATTTATAAGCCTTCGCCATTATAACAACTCTTATAACCAGTTTATTGACAGAGTATCCATGTATCCCCAGGATATGCAGTTGGAAATAAAGGATGAGGCCATAGAAAAAGATACTGCTGTTGTGGCTGCCAAAATATTTGTCCCTATGGGTTTCGGCCCGTATATTTCCGATGCCAATATGGATCTGGTCCGCGTCAAACGCCAATGGAAAATTATTCATCCCTAGCGCAGCTCAGGAATGAAACGAGAGAACTGATCTATAAGGATTTGCGAGCAAATGCTTGCAGAGCAGCCCAACTTTTTAAAGTTAAACCGCTCTGGAAAATAAAAATGCTCTAACATGTGCGGTGGCGCAATGACAAGAATACTCAGTCTGCTCCTTTTCGCCGGTCTCCTCTTCTCCGGCGCTTCCCCGGCCCGGGCCGGAGACAACGCCTGGGAGAAAGTCGCCCTGGACGGGGTGCATATAGTTTCTTTGGCCGGTGATCCGGCGCGGCCCGCCACTCTGTATGCCGCGACCTCCCAGGGCCTGAAAAAGAGTCTGGACAGCGGGGCCGCCTGGAGCGATCTGGGTGAAATTCTGCCTGGGAAACTCCTGCCCAGCGCGCTGGCGGTCAGCCCGCTCAACAGCAAGGAATTGTACGCCGCCTATGACGGCGGGGGAATTTTCAAAAGCGTTGACGGTGGAAATTCCTGGCAGGCCATCAATGACGGCCTTCCCAACCTGAACGTACGCTGCATCGTCATCAGTCCTAAAGATCCCAATCTCCTCTATATCGGCATACAGGACGGGGTGGCCATCAGCACCAACGGAGGCAAGCGCTGGCATCTGTCCTCCGGTTTCAAGCGCTCGGTCAATGTTAACTGCATCGCCATTGATCCGAAAAATCCCCAATTCATGTATGCGGGCACAGGCGGCGCCGGAGTCTTCAAAAGCGGCAACGGCGGAGTTTCCTGGGTGGACAGAAACCAGGGCTTGAGCAGCCTGAGTATTCTTGCCCTGCATATCGATCCGGAAAATCCCGACATTGTGCTGGCAGGGGCCTACCACCCGGCAACGCCGACGGATTTCTACGTCGGCGAGGCCAGCGGGGGCGCCTTTCGGACCACAGACGGGGGCAGGACGTGGGAAGGCACTGAGTTGCTGAATATCACCATTTTTTCTTTTGTCGCGGATGCGCTGTACCCCGGCGCGGTTTACGCCGGCGCCTGGGGCGGAGCCTACCGGAGCGCGGACGGGGGCGCCTCCTGGTCGGACATAAACTCCGGCCTGAACAATCCCTTTCTGCACGCCATACGCATTCTGCCCGTCCGGCCTCCCGTCATTCTGGCCGGGACAACTTTCGGCCTGCTATCATACACGGATAAAGACATAGCGGGGTTGCTGGACAAAGGCGGCGGCGGTTTCAACTTTGTCCTGCCCGGCCTTGCGGCGGGCGCGGCAGGGATCGCGGCGCTGATTTTTCTGGTCCGGCGCAGGAGAAAGAAAACTTCGGAAGAGGCCTCCCGGCCTGTCTGGTAAGCGGAAAGGTCTGCCCATGTGGAATATCGCGTTGAACAATCTGAAAGGGCGTAAGACTTACAACATCTTGATCGTCTTCGCCGTTGCCCTGGCGGTGGCAATGGCGCTGACTTCCCTTGTAATATCCGGCGGCGTCCAGAAGGAGCTTGAGCGCGGCCGCCGGCTGATGGGGCCGGATCTGGCCTTTGTGCCGCCGGGGACAAAGGAGGCTGGACAGATCAATCTTGGAGGAGGTCCTCCGGCCCGGGGTAGCGTGCCGGCCGGCGCGCAGGAACAGCTCAAGGATTTTCCCGAAGTCGAGGCCGCCACCCGCCAGCGGTACATGGGCGAAGCGCGCGTGGGGGATGTGCGGGCAGCGCTGATCCGCTTTGAGCCGGCAACGGACTTTGTGGTTCTTCCCTGGTTAAGCGGGAGAACCGCCCGGGAATTCCGGGAAAATACCGCCGGGGTCGTGCTGGGATCGCGGATTGAGGCGGAAAAGATCCCCGGCGGCCTCTTGCGGGGCCTGCCTGTGGCCGGACGTCTGCGGGCGACAGGGACGTTTCTTGATACCTCTGTCTTTTTCCCCTCGCCCGAAGCGCCCCTGGCGGAACCTTCCTGGGTTCTGCTCCGCCTGCGCAAGGACGCCTTTCTGGATTTTATGGTGAACAAGCTGGAGACTAATATCTCCGGGGTTGAAGTCATCGCCCGCCCGGAAATGCTCAAGACCATCAACGACCAGCTTCACGGTCTGCTGCAAGGCGGGGGTTTCAGCCTGGCGACAGCGCTGGCGGCCCTGGGGGCCATGCTGGTGACGGGCGCCATGTTCGCCCTGATGATGCATGAGCGCAGGCGGGAATTCGGCTTGCTCAAGGCAATGGGCGCCAGCAATGCCTTTGTCTTCAGGCTGGTTATGGGGGAAGCCGCCGCCCTGGCGGGGATGGGCATCCTTTTGGGTCTGGCCTGCGCAACGGTCTGGCTGCTCACGGCCGGCCTTGCGGGGGAAGACGCTTCCAGTCCGGCGTTCCTTGGCTTCGTTCTGGGCAGGATGGTCCTGACCGCAGCCCTGGCTCTTGCCGCCGGCGTCCTGGCGGCGCTGTATCCGGCCCTGGCCGCCAGGTCGCTTGAGCCGTACGCGGCCATACGCAGCGGCGAATAGAGTATTGCCGGCGCACAGCGCTTTCTTTGACCAAGGCCCGTTCCAGCGTATTTTATTCCAATTCCAGGTCAAAAATTAAAGCATTTTCAACCTGGAATTGTAAGTAGAGAATTTTGCTTTTGAAGCGCTCCCTTCGGCGCTTTACGGCGAAACGCGGTTTCGTCTGCGCCTCATTGGCGGTCAGCGGTGCATCCGCCCCGCCACCAGAGCAATTTAAAAATGAAATTGCTCTAACGGGACAGAAAAAAGTGCCGTCCCAGGCCGACTGTAAACATGGTCAGGCCGTAAAGAGAGTGTTCCAGGCACAGGGGCCAGATGGCGCCCGGGCTGGCGCGGTGGGTATGGTAGTTCCAGGCCAGAAGCAGGCCGCCCAAGGTTGTGGCGGCAACGGCGAACCATCCGGCGAAGATGATGTGCGCCCAGCCGAAGAACAGAGCGCTGACCGGGAGAGGCAGAAGGGGAAGCCTCCAGAGGGGCTTGTGGGCCTCAAAAAACCAGACCCGGAAGATAATCTCCTGAGGAAGAACAGAGAGGAGCGGGTAGAGAATCAGTATAATAAGCCAGAGAAGAGGGCGGTTGCGGGGCAGGTCCAGAAAGTGCTCCGGCTCGCAGAGGAAAGCGTAGGCCAGGGCCAGGATCAGAACCAGGGCGCCGCGCAGGAGCGGACCGCGCCACCAGCCGCCGGGCGGGCGGCCGAAGAGGAAGATCCAGGAGATGTGCCGGCGCAGCCGGAGAACGACATACAGGCAGCCGCCCAAAAGGGCGGCGCGGCGGAACAGATGTCCGTCCGGCTGGAAAAGGACCAGCACGGGGACAAGGCCCAGAAGAATCAGAATTTCCAGAAGGGAGAGCCAGGGGCGTAGAGCGGGGGAGGAAAGGGCGGTCATGTTTCATTCCATTTCCAATTCAGAACTGCGTCCATGCGGTTTTGAGGCCAAGTCGCGACCAATAGACCAATTTGAATGAGACTTGTATGCATTGTCGGCTGCGTTGCAATTGTGATTTCGCCTTGCCTCTGAAATGCTTCGCCTTGCGTCGCGACTTCCTGCCGCGTATTCCGGTTCTCGATCAGACAATAAGTGCATGGTTTATTGAGAGTTGGAATCAGATCTCTGTTTCCGGCAGGCTTAGAAGATACTGGCCGTATCCGGTATTTTCCAGGGGCCGGGCCAGGGCGAGCATCTGCCCGGAAGAAATGAAGCCCTTGCGCCAGGCGATTTCCTCCAGGCAGGCGACCTTGAGCCCCTGCCGGGATTCCACCGCCTGGACAAAAGTGCCGGCGGCCAGGAGGGCATCGTGGGTGCCGGTGTCCAGCCAAGCGATGCCCCGGCCGATGAGTTCCACCCGCAGACCGCCGGCAGCCAGATAGGCGTTGTTGAGATCGGTGATTTCCAGTTCTCCCCGGGCGGAGGGACGCAGGGAACGGGCCAGATCCGGCGCCTTGCCGTCGTAGAAGTAAAGACCGGTGACGGCGTAGGAGGATTGCGGACGCTCCGGCTTTTCTTCTATGCTGATGACCGCGCGTTGCCGGTCGAAGGCCACCACCCCGTACCGCTCCGGATCGCGCACATGGTAGCCGAAAACGGTCGCCCCCTCCTGCCGTTGCATGGCCGTGGCCAGCAGACGGTCCAGGCCGTGGCCGAAAAAGATGTTGTCTCCCAGAATCAGACAGGTATTGGCCCCGGCTGTGTATTCTCCCGCCAGGATAAGGGCCTGGGCAATGCCCTCGGGGCGCGGCTGGGGGACAAAGGAAAAGGAGCAGCCCCATTGTTCCCCGTCGCCCAGCAGACGTTGGAACAGGGGTAGGTCGGCGGGGGTGGAGATGAGGCAGATGTCCCGGATTCCCGCCAGCATCAGCACGGAAAGGGGATAGTAGATCATGGGCTTGTCGTAGATGGGCATGAGCTGCTTGCTGACGCTGCGGGTCAGGGGATGCAGGCGGGTGCCTGATCCGCCGGCCAGGACAATGCCCTTCCAAGGGC
>JAISMK010000109.1 GCA_031276785.1 Desulfovibrio sp.
GGCAAGGTCCGGGGCGGAATAGAGATTCCGGCCGTCAAAAATGAGGGG
Organism: Desulfovibrio sp.; assembly: GCA_031276785.1. Taxonomy (GTDB): domain Bacteria; phylum Desulfobacterota; class Desulfovibrionia; order Desulfovibrionales; family Desulfovibrionaceae; genus Frigididesulfovibrio. The sequence continues at coordinate 49 of JAISMK010000109.1, forward strand.
GAAGGCCAAAGACGCCTTAATCCGCTCAAAATCAGGGGTACGGAACTGATTCCATTCCGTTGCCACCAGAAGAGCGGAGGCAGCGCGCAGAGCGCCGTACTGGCTGTCTGCTATTTTCACCAGGGGATTATCCGCCAAGATGCGCCGGGCCTGTTCTCCGGCCACGGGATCGTAGGCCGCGATACGCATCCCCCGGCTGGTCAGCTCCTGGATGATGGCCAGAGACGCCGCCTCGCGCATGTCATCAGTATTGGCCTTGAAAGCCAGTCCCCAAAGGGCCAGGGTCTTACCAGCCACCCCGCCCCTGGAGTCGAATGCCTCCAGCACACGCCTGGCCATGCGCCTCTTTTGCGCTTCATTGACGGCATCCACGGATTCCAGGAGGGTCGAGCGAGCGCCAGCGTTTCTGGCTGTGTGGATCAGGGCGCGCACATCCTTGGGAAAGCAGGAGCCTCCATAGCCAAGGCCGGGATAAATAAAATGATAGCCAATACGGTGATCCGCTCCGACGCCGATGCGCACCTCCCGCACATCCGCCCCCACCTGTTCGCAAATCTCGGCGATTTCGTTGATAAAAGAAATTTTGGTCGCCAGCAGACAGTTGGCGGCGTATTTGATCATTTCCGCGCTACGCACGCTGGTGACGATCAGCTTGTCCCGGCTGCGGGCAAAAGGCGCGTACAGTTCCCGCAGCAGATCCGCCGAACTCTCCAGTTCCGTGCCCACTACGACGCGATCCGGCTTCATGAAATCACTTACGGCATCCCCTTCTTTCAAAAATTCCGGATTTGAAATCACGTCAAAGGCAAAATCCAGGCCGCGGCGCTCCAACTCCCGGGAGACAAGGCCGCGCACGGCGTCCGCCGTGCCCACGGGTACAGTGGATTTATTGGCGATGACCAAAGGAGCTTGCATGCGCTGTCCCATCTCCCGCGCGGCCCTGTGAACAAAGGAAAGATCGCAGGAACCGTCCGGGAGCGATGGCGTGCCCACACAGATAAAGGCGATTTGGGCATTCTCCAGCCCCAGAGCCAGATTTACGGTAAAAAAAAGCCGACCCTCCCTGTGGTTCCGCAGAACCAATTCTTCAAGTCCTGGTTCAAAGATATGCAACCGGCCTTTTTCCAAAGAAGCCACGACATCCGGGTTCACATCCACGCACAGGACATCATTGCCCATTTCCGCGAAACAGGCTGCGCTGACGAGGCCCACATATCCAGTACCCACAATGCAGATCCGCATTTTCTTCTCTCCGCCCCAAGATACTTCACGCTATATGACGGAAAGCCCAGCCCGCGTCAACCGCCTCCGCGGCGGCAGACAGAGCAGGCGCCGCGGAGTGCGTCAAGCCCTGCGACAGCAGCAGGGAGCAGGCCCAGAGAAGAATTCCAGCGACGATGCCGGCCAGCCGAAGGTGCCGTATCAGCGCCGCCAGGTCCTTCTCTTCCCAAGCCCGCTCCTGTGGACCGATAAGGGGTTTAAGCACAGGAAGGCCGTGGTATACCGCCGGGCCTCCCATGCCTGCTCCGTGGATCCAGGCCGCCGCCGCCATGGGCCAACCAGCGTTGGGGCTGACCATCCGCCCGGCTTCCCCCGCCACCAGCCGCCATCCCGGCCAAAAAAACTGCGATCTACGGCCAAGGGCCGTCACATACAGAAAAAAGGCGGACAGCCTGGCGGGGAAAAAGGCCAGGCCGTCGTCCGCTCTGGCCGCGGCCCGGCCGAAAAAAAGCCAGCGATCCGTCCTGTAGCCCCAGATGGAATCCAGAGTGCTGACGGCCTTGTATGCCCAGAGACCGGCCGGCCCGGTCAGCAACAGCCAAAAAAAAGGGGCCACAAAGGCGTCATTAAAATTTTCGCTAAGTGTCTCCGCCAGTGTGCGCCGCAGGTCAGTCCTCTGCATGGCCGAAGTGTCCCGGGTCACCAGATTCTGCACTGCGGCCCTGGCTTCGGCAAGGTCTCCCCGTTCCGTCAAGTCCAAGGCGTTGCGCCCTTCCCGCAAAAGCGCGCCCAAGGCCAGGCCGGACCAGGAGAAATATATGGCGCACAGAACTCCTATACAGGGAAGACAAAGACATAGGACCACTCCTGCCAAGGTGACGGTTACTGTCAGACAGGCTGCCGCCGTGCCCATGATCAGCGCCCGCCCTCGGGGCCGGAAAAGGGCTTCCGCTATGCCGGCCAGACGGGCGATGCCCTGCACGGGATGCGGAAGGCCGCGGGGGTCGGGCAGGAGAAGATCCAGCAACAGGGCCAGAGGCGGCAGCCAGAACAGGCCGGAGGCGGGGAAAAAAATTTCGGGCCATCCAGTCATGAGTCCCATCCAGCGTTTTCCTCATCCAGCAGTCCGGTTCCAGCCAGAGCCTGAAACAGAAGGATGCCCGCGGCTGTGGACAGGTTCAGACTGCGCACTGGGCCGGACAGGGGAATGCGCACCCGGTACGGGGTCCGGAAGATAACGTTCTCCGGCAGGCCGCGGGTCTCCGGACCCAGAAGCAGGGCGTCATTGCGGGAAAAAACGAACCGATGCGCCGCCCGTCCTGTCCGGCTGCTGCTGGCCACAAGCCGTTTTTTCCGTCCGGCCTGCTCCAGGTAAGCATCAAGATCCGGCCAGACAAACAGACGCACATGGGGCCAGTAATCCAGACCTGCCCGTTTCAGATAGCGATCCTCCAGCCTAAATCCCAAAGGTTCCACCAGGTGCAGTTCAGTCCCGGTGGCAGCGCACAGACGGGCCACATTGCCGGTATTAGGAGGAATTTCCGGCTCATACAAAACAATATGCATCACCGGGAACCAACAGATCGTTCTATGCGGGCAAAGGCGTTATGGGCGTGAATGGATTCATAGCTCTCCACCTCCACTCGGAACCAGGCCACCTGAGAATGGCTGTCCAAAACTCGGGCCACATTCCGGACAACGTCCTCCACAAAACATGGCGCGGCAAAAGCATGTTCAGTTACGAATTTTTCATCTTCGCGCTTCAGCACCGGATAGGTGGGCGACGAGGCTGACGCCTCGGCAATCTCAATAAATTCCTCCAGCCAGTTGAACCCCTTCAAGCGGAGGCAAAGGCGCACATCAGCCCGTTGGCTGTGGGCGCCCTCTTCGCTTATGGCTTTTGAGCAAGGACAGACCGTCATAACAGGCACGGTCATTTCCAGAAGAAATGTAGGCCTGTCATCCTCCAATTCGCCGGTCAGACGGCATTCATAGGCCTGCAAACCTCTGATGCCGCTAACGGGAGCCCTGCGCTCAAGAAAGAAGGGAAAGAGAAAAATGATCCTGGTCCGGCGGGCTTCCAGACGGTGCTTGATGTCCTCCAGCAGATCCCTGACTCCGGCATAACTAAGCTCTTCCTTCCATCCCTCCAAGGCTTCCACAAACCGGCTCATGTGCGTGCCTTTGAAGTGGGCCGGCAGGTCCACGCTTAACTCCACGGTGGCCACAGTATGCTGGCTGCCCGCGGCCCGCTGGCTGACCCGGAGGGGCAGTTGCAGATTTCTGATGCCGACGCCGTCAATGGACATGGCCACCTCCGCCTGCCTGTTTTGCACATCTTCCATGAGCCATCCGGAAGTTATCGCAGATTTTCTCCGGTTGTAGCCGGACACAGCCGCCCGAACTTCACGCCCTTGGTGGCGATGAGCCGCTCCGCCAAATGGTGTACCTCCTGATGAGAACCTTTAAGAATCAGAACTTCCAGGCAGTTGTGATGATCCAGATGCACATGCAGGGTTGTTACGATCAAATGCAGGTTGTCGTGCTGGGCGTGGGTAATTTTCTGCGCCAGATCGCTCTTGTGATGATCATATACCAAGGTGATGGTGGCGGCGATCATTTCCCCGCTTGCCCATTCCTCCTGCACCAAGGTGTTCCGGATCAGATCCCGGATTGCCTCGGAACGGTTGCCATACCCCTGCCGGCCGCACAAGTCGTCAAAACGGTTCAGCAGGTCTGAGTCCAGAGATACGCCGAAACGAACAGTCGTGCCCATTCTCCCTTCTCTTTTTTACCGTTTTTTCCTTTTACCCCTCTCAGTCCGGCGTGGACAGCAAGGCAGGGTTCAGCCTGCGCGGCACGGCGGCCTTTTTGCGGATTTCCCAAAGATTGACCGTCACCAGACTCTTCTGTCCGTACAGAGCGGGCACCTTTTCCCGGAAAACTCTGCGGCAGGCAAAATCTTCCTCATCCAGGCCCCGGAGGAAAAGGGTATACACTGTTCTCTCCGGTTCCGCTATCCAGGCTGTTCCCTCTTCAGCCAGGACATGGTGAAGAAAATCCAGAAGAGGGCGGACAAAACGGCGTTCATAGAGAATGTCCCCAGCCCAGACATAGGCGCAGGAAGCAGGTTGAAGAGCCGGATTGCGCCAGTCCATTACAGCCCACAATGGAGAACGCGTCCCATTGAGCCGGGCGTTGGCGCTGGCGTATGTCAGCGCTGTCCTCTCATAGTCCGCTCCCAGTACCCGCGCGCCGAGCCATTGACCCACCAGAGCCGTGAAACCCAGCCCGCAGCCTAGATCCAGACACAGTCTGCCTCTGATGTCCTCCCGGCGCATCTCCAGCCAGGAGGCCAGGGTCAGACTGGCGGGCCAGAGTTCCACCCAGTAGGGCAGGCGTTCGTCTTCTGCGGCAGATTCTTCCGTCATGGCATCCCACAGCGCTTCCAAGTCTGAGGGCCGGGACAAGAGCCAATCCCGGCCACAGACGGAAACTTTGACAGGGCTGTTTGCCTGGCCTGGAAAGGAAAAGGAAGCGAGCATGGGCGCATCCGTCAGACAAGTTGCAGATAACCTAGAAAATAATCAGCATAGCCGTTCTGGCGGCAGTCGATATAGCGCGAAATATACTGTTCAAAAGCAAGTTGACGCTGCCACATGGTATATTTCTGATCCGGGGCGATAAAACGGAGTCCGTGGAAAGTAGCCACTTGAGGATGTATAGGCAGATCAAAAAAGGCGTAGGAGGGAAAAGGCGCGGGCAAATCAGTCAGATTTTTTTCCTCCAGGGGAGGAAAGCCCAGATGGGATAAAACACCCTGGGCCATGCGCAGGATCAGTTCCCGGCAAGGGTGGTTGACGGTGTGAAAGACCGGACGATCCTTCCAGCGATCCAGCGTCCAATCCACAAGGGAGGCGCAGGTTCCTTCCTCCTTGAGCCTTTCCCTGGCGATGCAGTTCTCCAGGACAGAGCGCATGTCCACAAAGGAGGAAAGATCTTTGTGCAGGTAAATGCTCATAATGATCTTCTTGGGAGCGCCTTCGTCCAGTAGCCTGTTGAGCAGGCTGTCGCCGAAGGCCATGTGCCCGTCACTGGTCCAGAGGGGCCAGTAGCCGTTGAAAAATGGATTGGGCAGCCGCACTGCTTCGGCTGAGGCGGGCAGTCGGCGTAGCAGGGATTCCGAGGACAGATCCTGCCACTCGGGTCCCAGGTGCTGGTACAGGAAGAGGGAACATTGTTCCAGCGATTCCGCCGGAATGGGCTGCCGGGTATAATTTATGTAGTATTCCAGGCGGTAAGTGTGGCTGAAGTCAGGAGAAGCCTGCAGAAGGGTCTTCAATTCCTCGCCGTGACAATTGGCGTGCATCAGGCAGAGCGGCTGCGGCATGGAATCGGCGATTCTTCCCGGCCCCTCGGCTCATGCCCTTGGGCGGATTGCCCGTGACAACCGCGTTACCGGGTTGGGGAAGGAGATTTCTCCTGCCCGGAGAAAGAAAGCGATCCCGGCGGCTGGAGGCGGATTCGGCGGGCAATAAGCATGATCGGACATAGACATTCCGGGAAACAGGTCTGCTGGCTAAAAACCCGCTTTACTTACGGGGAGAGCTTTGTAACAATAAAGAAGTTCCGGTCTGAACGCAATACCGGTTCTGAAAAGCGGTCGCCGGATTCTTGGAGCAAATTCACTTTGAAATTGCTCCAAAATGTACTTTTAAGTGTTATATGGCGCCTGGGAATTTCCCTTGCGTTGCGAGGCGCTTGATGCGTTTTGCCCTCCGGGCCAGATCCGTCCTTACCCTTGCCGGAGAATCCCCGGCCAGAGGTCTGTCCGCTCTGAATGCTCCTGTACGTCAGCTTACGGATGGCGTGGTGATTGTTCGGAACACGGACATTGAGGCCGTTGAGCCCTACCCGTCCTTCGCACGGCGTAAAGACGCCCCTCCTCTGTTGGATCTGGGCAATGTCTCGCTGGCTCCAGGATTTATAAACTGCCATTGCCACCTGGAACTTTCCCACCTGGAGGACAAAACCGTTTCCGGCCGGGGATTTGTCCCCTGGCTGGCAAGTCTGGTGGCCAGGACGCGCCGGCCTCCGGCTCATGATGAGGCGCGCGCATCACTTATCTCCGCGGTCCGTCAGCTACGGGCTGGCCATACCGTCCATGTGGGGGATGTGGGTAGCCGCGTCCCCATGGCAGTGGCCGCTGCCCTTGCTGACAACAATCCCGCTCCGGCGCGGGAAAAAGCGGCAAGAGAAAGCCTGCCGTTCAACTTGCCGGATTGCCCCTCTTCTCCGGCCCTGCCTCCGACCTGTTCCGCCCTGACCGCCACTCATTTTTTGGAAGCCTTCGGCTTTGGCCCGCCGTTGTCCTGCCAGACTTCCCCCCTGTCCGCCGGAGGTTATGCCCCGGCAGCGGCCGCTTCCCTGCCTCCCCACCTGCACTCGTCCTGCGCTGTTGTCGCCCATAGCCTGTACAGCACCTGCCCTGAGGCTCTGCGGGCCACCCGTGCCTGGTGCAGGGACAACGGACGCCCCTTCAGCTTCCATCTGGCGGAATGCCTGGAAGAAACTCTTTTTCTGCGCGAAGGCCGGGGCGAGCTGCACAGGTTTTTCGCGTACAGGGTGCTACCCGGAAACTGGCAGGCGCCCGGCCTGGACCCGACGCCTTTTGCCGAACGGCTCGGCCTGCTGGGGCCGGACACCCTGGCTGTCCACTGTACCCAATGCGATGCGAAAGATATTGATATTTTGGGGAAAAACCGGGTAAGCTGCTGCCTGTGCCCGCGCAGCAATGCCCGTATCGGTACGGGCATTGCCCCGGCCCGGCACATGGCCAAAGCTGGCATTCTTCTGTGTCTGGGGACAGACGGGTTGTCCTCGGCCCCGGATCTGGACATGGGCGGAGAAATGCGCGCCGTCAGGGACACCTGGGGATTTTCTCCCCAGGCGATTCTGCGCATGGCGACTCTGAACGGTGCTCACGCCCTTGGCCTATCCCGGATGCTGGGCAGTCTGGAGCCAGGGAAACGGGCTGCGTTAAGTTTTGTAAAGGATATGTGAACGGCCAGACCCCGGGGATGAGTATGATCCATACCAAGTGGCGGCACAAGGATTTGCTGGATACGGACGATCTCGCTCCTGACGAGGTCACGCTCCTTTTGGATACCGCGCGTGAATTTCAGGAAATAAATACCCGTCCTGTGAAAAAGGTGCCCACTCTGCGGGGGAAAGGAGTGGTGCTGTTTTTTGCCGAGAACAGCACCAGGACAAAAACCTCCTTTGATGTAGCAGGTAAACGCTTGTCCGCGGATACCTTTGCCCTGTCCAAATCCGGCAGCAGCATTGCCAAGGGCGAAAGCCTTAAAGATACGGCTCTGACCTTGCAGGCCATGGCCCCGGACATCATCGTCATCCGGCATTCCTCCAGCGGAGCGGCCCGATTCCTGGCGGATCGCCTTTCCTGTTCCGTGGTCAACGCCGGGGACGGCTGGCACGCCCATCCCACCCAGGCTCTGCTTGATGCCTATACCTTGCGGGAATACTGGCAAGGAGACATGGGTGGCAAAAGCCTGCTTATAGTGGGAGATATTACCCACAGCCGGGTGGCCCGTTCTAATATCCACCTTCTGAATCTTCTCGGCCTGAGCGTCCGCGTTCACGGCCCCCGAACCCTTTTACCGCTGGATATCCACAACTGGCCGGTCGCCGTGTATTCCAATCTGGACGAGGCTGTTGCCGGAGTAGACGCGGTGATGTGCCTGCGCCTGCAACTGGAGCGGCAGCAAGCTGGACTCCTGCCGGATTTGGCCGAATACGCTACCTTTTTCTGTGTCACTAAACGCCACATGGCCATGGCGGCCCCAGGAGCCCCCTTGCTGCATCCAGGCCCCATCAACCGGGGACTGGAAATCGCGTCCGATCTTGCCGATGCCCCGGAAAGCCGGATCCTGGATCAGGTGACGGCAGGAGTGGCCTTACGGATGGCCGTTCTGTTCACATTGGGCATGCGCAATGAGCCATAACCGGAGAACCATATGCCAGATCCCCATCCGCCTTTCTGTCCACCACCGCTGATCATCAGAGAGGCTCTGCTGTGCCCGCCGGGCGGAGAAATCAAGCCTTGCGACATTTTCCTGCGGGAAGGAATCATAGCGGCTGTCGGCCCGGCCCGCAGTATAGACGTTCCCTCCGAAATCCAGACTCTGTCCGCAACGGGCCTGTATCTTTTTCCTTCTTTTATTGACGCGCATGTCCACCTGAGAGAACCAGGCCATGAATATAAGGAGGATATCGCCTCGGGGCTGGGAGCGGCTGCCCACGGCGGTTTCGGAACTGTCCTGGCTATGGCCAACACCAAGCCGTGCAACGATGCGGCCTCCGTCACCCGCTTCATGCGGGAGCGGGCCGAATTATCCTGGCCGCACGGTCCCCGGCTCCTTCCCGTCGGCGCCCTGACCGTGGGGCTGGCGGGCACAACTTTGTCCCCCATGGGAGAACTGGCCAGGGCCGGCTGCGTTGCCTTTTCCAACGACGGCGTCCCCGTGGCCAATACGGAAATATTCCGGCGCGGCATGGAATATGCCGCCCAGTGGGGCAAAATCGTTATTGATCACTGTGAAGATCCCTTCCTGACCATGGACGCGCACATGAACGAAGGGAATATGAGCGGCCGTCTCGGCGTAAAGGGCCATCCCTCCGTGGCCGAGGCCCTGCATGTGGCCCGCGATATTCTGTTGGCCGAATACCTGGATCTGCCCGTGCATCTGGCCCATATAAGTTGCCGCCAGTCCGTGGAACTGCTCTGGTTCGCCAGACGGAAAGGAATAAAGGTGACGGCGGAGACTTGCCCTCACTACCTTTTTCTGGACGAGACCGCTTTGGACGGATACAATGCCAATGCCAAGATTAATCCCCCTCTGCGCTCTGCGGAAGATGTGACTGCCTTGCGCAAAGCCCTGGCCAACGGCCTCTTCGACATGCTGGCCACCGATCACGCTCCCCATGCCGCCCATGAGAAGGAAGACACCTTGGATGCCGCGCCCAGCGGCGTCATTGGCCTGGAGACAGCAGTGCCCCTCACCTTTGCCCTGGTCCGGGACAAGGAGATTTCCCTGTCGGCATTTCTTGAGCTCTGGCATTACGGGCCGGCCAGGGTTTTTCACCTGCCCTGCGTTAATTTCTCTCCCGGCGATTCAGCCGACATATTTCTATTTGACCCTGACCAGGAATGGACGGTAAGCCGCGAAACCCTGCGGTCCAAAAGCCTCAATACTCCTTTTCTGAACAGCGTCATGCGGGGGCGGGTGGTAGCCCATTGGCTGGGAGGTCACAGGGTCGTTTAGAGCAGTTTAACTTTAAAAAGTTGGACTGCTCTGCAAGGATTTGCTCGCAAATCCTTGCCGCGAAATGCTTGTAGGCGGGCTTTGCCAGCCGTTAAGCAAGCATTTCAAGCGTAAAATGCTCTAGATTTTCAGAATGAAAATAATCTGGTGGCTTCAAAAGGAGGACAGGAATGCAGCAAGCTTTTTTCAAGGACGCTGTCACAATCTGCAAATCAGTTATGCGCAACGGCTTTGATGCCCATATCGTTAATGCCCAGATGCAGCATGATCTTATGGTGAAGACCGGGATTCCGGAAATCGATCTGGCCACCGATGCCCCGTTGGAGGAATTGTCGAAAATTTTCCCTCACCTGCAGCCGGAAGGGTGTCCCGGAGCCTTGGCGGTCCTTAAAGAAAACGGCGTTCTATTCCGCTTTTACCTCATGAATATTGAGGAATCCGCGTCTCCTCTTATGTCTCTTATCCGCATGACTCCAACCATGCTGGAACATATGTCCTCTCTTGGTCCCCTGCCCCGTTCACTGATCAGCGGCATGTCCTCCCTGGCCCCTCACCGGGCTGAGGATGCCTGCGCGGGTTTCAGCGACACCGCGAAGACCATACGCCTGGAAGGCCTGCCGGATGAAACCCTGGCCGGCAACTTCCTGCTGGGTATCCGGGCCTTCCGTTTTGCCGCCAACCATAATGTGCCCATTGAACCCAACACTTGGATGGCGATTGTCCGTCTGGCTCAACCCATCCTCGCCTATGTGCCGGTCAGAGAAATAATGGAGGAATGGCGCAAGGTTGAGGCGGAAAAGATGTGGAAATTTGCCCACTACCTTCTGGACAGCCAGATCCTGCATGGCATCATTCCTGAAATCGCCGCCCTGGACTGCGTTCGCCAGATAAAAAACGATTCCGGTGTGGAGGAAAGCGTTCTGGAGCATACCCTGAACTGCGTGCGCCTCTATCCAGAGGGTGATTTCCAGAACGACTGGCTGGGATCCTTTGCCATGCTCTTCCACGATGTGGGCAAACCCCATACAGCCGAATACTATCAGGGACGCTGGACATTTTATGAGCACCACCGTATCGGGGCGAAAATCACCCGTAAAATTCTGCACCGCCTGTTGATGCTCCCGGAGGAAATAGACTTGATCTGCCGCCTGGTGGGCAATCACATGCGCTTTCAGTTCATGATGACCGACAGGGGGATCCGCCGCTTCATGGCCCAAGGAGAGCACAGACGACTGATGGGGATGTCCCGCGCCAACATCAGGGCCAGGGACGACAACTACACCGCCTTCAACCATAACATGAAATATCTGGAGCGGGCCAAAACTCCGGAGCAGATGCTGGAGCCTCTGCTGAACGGCAATGAAATTATGGAAGTCACCGGCCTGAGTCCCGGCCCCCATGTGGGCATTATCCGCAATGATCTTCTTCAGGCCCAGATCTCCGGCACTGTTACCTGCAGGGAGGAGGCCATCGCCTTTGCCCTAGGCCACGCGCAGGCTGGGGGCCGCAACGGCGCGCCCGGCAATTACCCTGAAGGCCGCAGGGAAATGTCTCCGCCCGGAGACGTGAAGGCTGGAGAAACGCAGAAAGCATGGCCGGAATAAGGGCAGAGGCTGACTCCTGCATTACCCTTGGAGCGGAAAGTATTTCTCCACCTTCGCTCCGGATCGTTCTTCCTTATTCCAATTCCAGGTTAAAAACGCTTTAATTTTTGACCTGGAATTGGAATAATATCAAAGTTGCACCGCTCTGCAAGGATTTGCTTGCAAATCCTTGCCGCGAAATGCTTGCAGGTGGACTTTGCCCGCCGTCAAGCAAACATTTCAAGCGTAAAATGCTCTAGATGGTTGCAGGCGAGCTTTGCTTGCTGTTCAGCAACAATCTCAAAACAAAACTGCTCCAGGAGGAAATTCCCATGGCCGGAACAGACGCCCGCACCCTTGAAGCGGTCCTCAAGGCGTATACGGATAATGCGCTTGACCCGCACAACCCGGCCCAGGCCGTGGCCTTCGGCACATCGGGGCATCGCGGCTCATCTCTGCAAGGAAGCTTCACCCAGTCCCACATTCTGGCCATCACCCAGGCCATCTGCGAATTCAGAAAAATGCGGGGAATCACCGGTCCTATGTTTCTGGGCAGGGACACGCACGTCCTGTCCTCCGTGGCTCTGGAAACAGCCTTGGAGGTGCTGGCGGCCCATGATGTCGTCACCCTGATCCAGCGGGACAACTTGCCAACGCCCACTCCGGTTGTCTCTCAGGCCATTATTGCCGCCAACCGGAGGAGAACTGTAGCAGAAGGCCTGGCGGACGGCATTGTGGTTACCCCGTCCCACAATCCGCCCGAGGACGGCGGTTTCAAATACAATGAACCCCACGGCGGCCCGGCAGGCACGGATGTAACCGGATGGATCGAAAAGCGCGCCAATGCCCTACTGGCCGAAGGCAACCGCGAGGTCCGGCGCAAGGCGTTTCCCCGAAAAAGCGGTTTGGTGCGCGAAACAGACTTCATTGCTCCCTATGTCCTCGCTCTGGCGGATGTTGTGAACATGACGCCCATTGCCGCCTCGGGCCTTCGCCTGGGGGCGGATCCCATGGGAGGAGCTTCTTTGCCCTTCTGGGAACCTATTGCCGAACATTACGGCCTGTCCATCACTGTAACCAACACAATTCTGGATCCCTCTTTTTCCTTCATGCCTCCGGACCATGACGGCAAGATCCGCATGGACTGTTCCTCCCCCCAAGCTATGGCCGGGCTTATATCTCTGGCCGGCAAGTATGATCTTGCCTTTGCAAATGACCCGGATGCGGATCGGCACGGCATTGTCACCCCTTCGGGGCTGATGAACTCCAACGATTATCTGTGCGCGGCCGTCTGGTATCTGCTCCGCACCCGCCTGCGCTGGCCGGCGGACGCGGACGTGGGCAAGACGGCGGTCACCACTGACCTTCTCAACAGGATCTGCTCATCTTTAGGACGGACGGCCTATGAAACGCCGGTGGGCTTCAAGTGGTT
>JAISMK010000121.1 GCA_031276785.1 Desulfovibrio sp.
CAATTTCATTTTGAAATTGCCCTTGAGGGAGCGCGGCGGGCCGGGCGGAAGGAAAGATAATCAACGCCCGGAGGTTGTCAAGCGGAAAAGGGGAAAAATACTCCCCGCATCCACGGCTGTCAAGGAGGACATCCGCTCCGGCCCGGCCCGGCGGGTCACGACCAGCCCCGGGCCTTGATCTGGGAGAGGGCCTTCTGGGCCAGGGTGGTCACTTCCGGCTTGGATATCTGTTCGTCCGCCCCCACGACCTCGCCCTTGTGGCGAAGCTTGTCGGTGATCAGGGAAGAAAAAAGGAGGACGGGCAGAGCCTTCAGGGCGGGATCCTCCTTTATGCGCTTGCACAGGTTCAGGCCGTCCATCTGGGGCATCTCGATATCGGAAATGACGCACTGCACATAGGCGTGGACAGGCTTATCCTCAGCCGCGGCCTTGCTCCGGATATCCTCCAGCCGTTCCCAGGCGTCCCGACCATTGGTAAAGGCCTCGACCTCAAAGTTGGCTTTTTGCATCAAATCCTTGAGCATTTCCCGGATCACGGTGGAATCGTCGGCCACAATGGCCCGGTGGCGGCCCCCTGAGGCCCAGTCAATGGCCTCGTCCAGGCGCAGTCCGAGATGGGGATTGAGATCCTGGACAATGCGCTCCAGATCCAGAAGGAAAATAATCCGTCCTTCCATTTTGACCACGCCGGTGATGGTATTGTGGGTGAGCGTGGCCACATAGGCGTTGGGCGGCTCCACCTCTTCCCAACTGATGCGGTGGATGCGGTTGACGCCGGATACCATGAAGGCGGTGGTCACGTTGTTGAATTCCGTGACAATGACCTTGGAGGATTCGTCCCGGACCTGGATCTTGCCGAGCCAGAGGGCGAGATCCACCAGGGGAATAATCTGGGAACGCAGGTTGAAGGCCCCCTGCACGGCCTTATGCCTGACTTCCGGCAGGGAGGTGACTTTGGGCAGGCGGATGATCTCCAGCACCTTGGCCACGTTCACTCCGTAATAGCCCTTGTAGGTGGAGCCGTCCTTTTCCTGCTCATGAAGGTAGAATTCCACAATTTCCAGCTCGTTGGTGCCGGCTTCCAGCAGGATGTTGGTCTGGGTCATGTCCACCGCCTTCTTGATTCAGAATGTCCTTCCCGCGCCCTTTATCCGGCCGTGGCCGGGAGCGTCCGGGGCGCCCGTCCTGAAACCGGCAGGATCAGAATTTTTCCAGCAGTTTCTGGACTTCGTTGATGTGGCTCTTGGGCGTGGAGGCCCCGGCAGTCAGGCCGGCCACGCTCCTGCCCCGCAGCATGGCCGGGGCGAGATCCGCAGCCTGTTCCACATGGATGGCCTCGGCGCCCCTGGATCGGACCACTTCGGCCAGCCGCCGGGTGTTGCCGCTGTTACGGCCCCCGACCACTATAACAACATCCACACGCTTGGCAAGGGACAACGCCTCTTTCTGCCGTTGCCTGGTGGCGTCGCAGATGGTGTCCAGAACCGTCAGCCGGGAACCCAGCCGGCCGCGGAGCAGGCGGGCGGTTTCCTCAAACAGGGAGCGCTCCTGGGTGGTCTGGGCGGCCAGACAGTAATCCTCTTCCTCTCCCAGGGGGAGACAAAGGGCTTCCTCCGGGCGGGTGAAGGCCCGCGCGCCCCTTGCGGCATAGCTCAAAAGCCCCCGCACCTCCGGATGCTCCCTCTCCCCGAAAAGGAGGAGGGCGCGGCCCTCTCCGCTCTGCAGGGCAATGGCCGTCTGGGCCTTTTTCACCTTGGGACAGGTGGCGTCCACCAGGACGGCCCCCCTGGCGGCCAGTTTCTCCTCCAGCAGGCGGGGCAGGCCGTGCGCCCTGATCACCAGACGATCCCCCGGCCGGATCTGGGCCGGATTCTCCACGCTTTGCACCCCAAGATCCGCGTAGCGGCGCATGACCAGGGGATTGTGGATGACCGGCCCGAAGGTGAGCAGGCGATGTCCCGCTCCCTGATCCAAGGCGGCCAGTTCCCGATCCAGACGGCGCAGAGCCAGGCTGACCCCCAGACAGAAACCGGCGGTGCGGGCGCGGATGACGCGCATGAGCGCCTCCCTTGCAGGTTATTGGAATTAAAGGCGAAAAAACTCTTCCACCAGGCGGCGCAGATGTTCCCAGCTCCCGCAGCGGATTACGTCCTGGCGCAGTTGCTTCGCCCCGGCCAGATGGCGGATATAGCGCGGGACAACGCTGCGCATTTTCAAAAGTCCGGGATTGCGCCCGTCCGCAGGGCGCGGGGAAAACTTCTCCGCCAGTTCCAGGTGCCGGAGGATGAGCGCCCGCAAGGCCCCCGGGGGAAGGGGGGACGAAGCCTCTTCGCCCCGCAGGATCCGCCGGTAGCGGGAGAATATGGTCGGATCCGCCAGGGCGCCCCTGGCGAACAGCACTCCGGCCGCCCCGGTGCGCAGCCTGTCCGCTCCCTCCCGGGCGGTCAGGAGATCTCCGCTGGCCAGAACCGGGAGGGACAACGCGCCGGCCAGCTCGCTCAGGGCTTCCGTCCGGACCATTCCGGAAAATCCCTGGCAGGCGAAACGGGGATGCAGGGAGAGCCACCCGGCGCCGGCATCCTCCAGAGCCTTCCCCAGTTCCGCAAAAACCGGCCTGTCCCAGCCGAGGCGCAGCTTGCAGCCCACCCGGCCCGGAGGGGCCGCCGCAATCATGGCCCTGGCGCAGTCCAAAGCCCGGCGGGGATTCCGGAGCAGGGCGGCGCCGGCTCCGGTTCTGGCCACCTTGGGCGCCGGGCAGCCCAAGTTCAGATCAAACCAGGCAAAGCCCTCGTCCAGCAGCATTCGCACGGCTTCAGCCAGAAAATCCGCCTCCGCGCCGAACAACTGAACCACAAGGGGGGCGTCCGGAGGCCTTGTGGCCAGAAGGCTCCGCGTCCCCCCATCGCCCCCGCGCCCCCTGCGGGCGCCGTAAACAAGGCCCCTGGCGCTGACCATTTCCGTGCAGGCGACAGCGGCGCCCTGCTCGCGGCAGAGCAGGCGGAAGGGCAGATCCGTATAGCCCGCCAGGGGGGCAAGCCAGGGAAAGTCCGGGCCAAAAGGCAGGGAGGGGGCGGACATGGGCAAGGGCGGAGGTTGCGCGCTTTCGGGCCGGCTATTTACGCAGACGCCGATCCATCCTGGCCCTGGTCCACCCGGCCAGAGCGCCCATGACCATTCCCGCGCCCACGGAGAGGAGCAGGCTCTCCGTCAGGCCGAAGATAACTCCGAAGGCCCCCACTGCCCCGCCTATCATAATGCCCCGTACAATCCTGTCCGCTCCGCTCATGCGCGCCCTCCGCTGAAGAAAAAACGCCGCCCGGCGAAAACCGCCCGGAACCGGCCCGCCGGCCTTGACATCCGCCCGGCCTTGGCCCATAAAGACAGGGCAAAACTCCAAAGACACCCTCCGCGCGCGGAAGGGAGCGGCCGGCCCGCGCCGGCGGCGCCTCCGCCGCGCGGCCGGTTCCTTTTCCCCTGTTACCTCCGCGCAGGTGCCCCATGTACCATTCCGTTATCCGACCGGCCCTGGGCGCCGGGCTTCTTCTCCTGCTCGGCTTCCTGGCCGCGGGCATGGGAGGCAAGATCCCCGGCCCGGACGAGGTGGCCTCCATTACCAAGGTCAGCATTCGGGACAAAGAAATAGTCGCCCACAACCGTCCCCTCATTGTCAGCTTTTCCGACCCCATGGTCAAGCCGGAAGATACCGACAAACCGGTTCCTTCCCAAAACATGCCCTTTACCGTCACCCCGCCCGTGGCCGGACAGGGGCGCTGGCTCACGGAAAAAAGTTTTTCCTTTGTCACCGACAGCGGCTACCGCCGGGGCGAACGGTACTTCGTCCTCTTCCGGGACAATCTGCGCAGCCTGGACGGCAAGCCCGTGCGCGCCTCCTTCTCCTTCAGCTCCGAGACGACCACCCTGAAGGGCGCCTGGCTCCATGCCCCGGTCGCGGGACAGGCGGAACTGCGCCTGAGACTGCGTTTTTCGCTGCCGGTCACGGCCGAAGCCCTGCTCTCCCACCTGAGCGTCAAGGACGAGGCCGACGGGACGGCCCTGGAATGCGCGCCCGCCGCTCCAGGAAGCGAGTCCACGGAACAGGACATTCTGATCAGCCTGGATCGTTTCCGCCCCAAGCTCGCCCTGCACATCCGCGCCGACGCCGAGGCGGAGGACAATCCCATTGGCTTCGCCGCGCCCTACACAGCCGCCCTGAACGTCCCTGCCCCCGATGCCCCGGCCCCTCCGGCCACGGTTGTCAGCGAAGAGCCGTCCTCCCTGCACCTTCAGGACAACACCTGGTATGACGCTTACGAGGACGGGCTGCAAGCCCTGTTCTATCTTTCCCAGCCCCTGTCGGATCAACAGGATCCGGCCCGGTTCATCCGGGTCAGCCCGGATATTCCCTTCACCGTAGGCCCCAACAACAACGTTATCTTTTTCAAGAATCTGGAGCCCAACACCGTCCTCACGGTTACCCTTCTGCCCGGTCTTGCGGACTCCTCCGGCCGGGTTCTGGCCAAAGAGCGCTCCAGCACCCTGCGCCTGGGCAACCGCAACCCCTCCGTCCGCTTTGCCGAGCCGGGGAACTACCTGACCCCCCTCTTCGGCGGGCGCCTCGCCCTTTCCCTGACCAACGTGGACAGGGTCAGCCTCACCCTGCAGCGCCAGTACGACAACAACCTGCCCTTCATGTCCCTTTCCCCTTACAGCGGAGCGGATATCGCCCGCTCCCTGTCCTACCGGGAATTTGACCTGAATCCGGAAAAAAACAAGGAATTACGCCGCGCTCTGGACCTGGAGGAGCTGGCCGGAGGGCAAAGAGGGGTCTTTTTCCTGCAGGCCAACGGCTATTCCAAGGTCGTGGGGCAAAACGGCGCCAGCCATTACGAGTACGCCTCCTCCGACAGGCGGGTGATCGTCTTTTCGGACCTAGGCATCACCAGCCGCATTTTCCCCTCCGGAGCCACGATTTTCGTTTCCAGCCTCAGCACGGGCAAACCTGTGGCCGGGGCCGGGGTGCGCCTCTATTCCTCCTCCAACCAGTTGCTGGCCGAAGGGAAAACCAACGAAACCGGCATCTTTCTCTTAAAACGCGACGAGCCCTGGGATCCGCAGCTCCGTCCGGCCGTGGCCGCCGTGAATACGGAGAAGGACATTTCCTTCCTGCCTCTGGACTCTCCCCTCCCCCTGCCGGATTCAGAGGGCCGCCCCTATCTGGACAAAGGATACGAAGCCTTCCTCTTCACTCCGCGCGGGGTCTTCCGGCCGGGCGAAACGGTGGACATCAAGGCCCTGGTGCGCGACCCGGACCAGGATCCTCCCTCTCCCTTCCCGGTCATCTTTTCCATAATCTCCTCGCGGGGACTGGAAATATCCCGGGGTTCGACCATGCTCTCGGACCAGGGAGGGGCATCCTACGCCTTTGCCCTGCCGACTTCCGCGCCCACCGGGGAATATCGGGCCACTCTGTCCATCCCCGGCAAGGAAAATGACTATCTGGGCCGGTTGCATTTTGGGGTGGAGGACTTTGTCCCGCCCCGCCTGGAGGTGTCCGTGACTCCCGCGCGGACGACGCTGACCGGCAAAACCCCCTTGCCTGTGGCCCTGTCCGGGCAGTACCTCTTTGGCTCCCCTGGAGCGGACCTACGCTATGAACTCGGCTACAGGATCTCGCCCAGGGATTTTTCCCCCAAGGGATGGGAGGGCTACGTCTTCGGCAACCTGGAAAAAAAGACGGCCCCAAGCTTTGATCTGCGCCTGCACACCGGCTCGCTGGGCGCCGACGGCAGCGCCGACGTTTCCTTCATTGCTCCGGACTGGGAGCTAGCCGCCGGCGCCTCGCTCCAACTGGTGGGCAGCGTGCAGGAAGACGGGGGACGCTGGGTCACCCGGACCAATTCCCTGGCCTACTACCCCACCCCCTATCTTCTGGGCCTGAAAGCGGAGGATCCCCTGGTTCCCGGCAAGGCCGCCGCCATCCTGGTCGCGGCTGTGGATCCGGAAGGCGCGGCGGTGGAAACGGGCAGCCTGTCCGTGGAGATTTCCCAGATCCGGGGCAACTGGCACACCGTCCGCCAGGGCGGCCGCTATGTCCATAGCTGGTCGGAACACATCCGGCCTCTGCGCTCGGCCAAAATCGCCACCGCCGGGGGCAGGGGAGTCATCTCCTTCACCCCTCCGGCCTACGGTCTTTTCCTCATCCGCTGCGCCACGGAGGACGGCGCCATTGTGGCCGCCCGGCGACTGCGCGCCGGAAACGAAATTGACGGCGCCGGCGAGGAAGGCTCCGGACGCATGGACCAGGTAATCCTGTCTCTGGACAAACAGGAATATCTCCCCGGCGAGACGGCCCGGCTTGCCGTCAAGGCCCCCTATGCCGGGACCCTGTTTCTGGGCCTGGAGCGCAGCGGCCAGATATGGACCCGCGTTATTGCCCTGGACCGCCCCACCGCCCTGGTGGACATTCCGGTGGGCGAGGAACTGCGCCCCCCCAATGCCGTCCTTACAGCCTGGGTCTACCGGCCCGTGGACGACAAGGACCGGGAATGGTCCGCCCACCGGGCTTACGGCAGCATTCCCCTGCTCCTGGCCCGCGCTCCCCGCTCCCTGACGGTTAAGGCCGAAACGCCGGAACGGGCCGAGCCCTCGCGGCCTCTGGCCCTGCCCTTCACGGTGAAGGACGCCGAGGGCAACCCTGTGGCCGGGGAATTTTCCGTGGCCCTGGTGGACGAAGGCATCCTCTCCCTCACCGCCTTCAGCACCCCTGATCCCATGGCCTTTTTCATGGCCCGCCGCCGTCCCGGGGGAACGACCTACGACGGATTCGACGCCCTGCTGCGGCCCGAAGCCAGGGCCACCCTGCCCCTTGCTCCCGGTGGAGACCGCGCCCAGGCGGAGGCCTATCAGGGCTCCCTAAGCACCCAGCAGGTTTTCCTGGCCGGCTTTCTGCCCACGGTGCGCACCGGCGCCGACGGCAGGGGCGAGGCCCTTTTTGACATTCCGGAATACTCCGGCAAGGGCCGGCTGATGATCGTGGGCGCGGCCGGCTCCTCCTTCGCCTCGGCCTCATATCCCGTGCGCTTCGCCCGCGACCTGACGCTGGAGGCCGCGGCGCCCAGGGCTGTGGCTCCGGGCGATTCCTTCGATATTTCCCTCAAGGCCTTCGCCCTGGAAACATGCCCGGCCGGCTCCGCCGACATCCGCCTGCGCGTGGAGGAAGGCCCCCTGATCCTGACTGGTCCGGCGGAGGCTTCCTTTACTCTGCGCAAGCCGGAAGGCGGCCCGAACGCCCTTGCCCTGACGGTGCCGGCCAAGGCTGATACGGCCGTTGGCACGGCCCGCCTGACAATTGATGTTTACCTCCCCGGAGGCGGGGAACCGGCCTTCAGCAAGCGGCTGGAAGTGGTCGTCCGCCCGCCCTATCCGCGCATCAGCCAATCCCTGTCCGCCCTCATCCCGGCCGGACAGAAAAAAACCCTGTCCTTCCCCTCCACCTGGGCGCCGGGTTCGGTCGCCTCCTCCCTGAGCGTGGCCGGGTCGCCAGTTTTCGCCGTACTGCCGGCCCTGGAGTACCTGCGCGAATATCCGTACGGCTGCCTGGAGCAGACCGTTTCCCGCGCCTGGCCCTACCTGACCCTGAATGAAGTGCAAGAGGCCCTGAGCCTGAATCCCCAGGCCGGAGCCGAGGACAATTCCAGGCTGATCCTGGAAGGCGTCGTGGCCCGCGTAATCTCCTTCCAGACCTCCGATGGCGGGTTCGGCATGTGGCCGGGGGACGCCTCCTCCGACCCCTGGAAAAGCGTGAACGCCGCCTTCTTCCTGACAGAGGCCAAATCACGGGCGGCCGTGCCCGCCGGCGCCCTGAACAACAGCCTGGACTATCTGCGTTTTATTCTGGCCGCCCCGGAGGCGTTTTTCGACGATCCCATGCTGGCCAACAGCGCCAAAGCCTATGCCGCCTTTGTCCTGACCAGGGCGGGAGACGCGCCCCTGGCCTGGATGCAGCATCTTTCCGGCCTGGAACATAAGATGTGGCCCTCGGGGCGCATCTTCCTGGCCGCGGCCAAAGCCCTGAAGGCCGGCAACCCCGCGGCCCTGCGCAGCCTTAAGCAGGCCGACCTGCAGTTGGATCCCCAAAAACTCGGCTATAACCGGAGCCTGGAATCCAGCCTGCGCAACCAGGCCCTTCTGCTCATGGCCTGGAGCATGGTGGCGCCGGAAGACGCGGAAACCGAACGTCTTTGCCAGCAGCTTGCCGAGCGCGTCCAGTCCGCCCCCTGGCTGACCACCCAGAGCGCCGGGGCCGCCTCCCTGGCTTTCGGCCTCTACCTCGGCCAGACCAGGATCAAGGACAAGGCTTACACCGCCGTCCTGACGGCCGCCGGCAGGCGCATCGCCGAGGCGGCCAAAGGCGGGTCCCTGATCCTGGGCAAAGAGGATCTGCCTCTGCAGGCCGACGGCAACCCCGCGCCCGTCACCGTGGAGATAGGGGGCGAGGGCCGGGCCTATGTGACCTACGCCCTGCGCGGTGTTCCCCTGAGCCCGCCGCAGCCCGGCAACAACTCCCTGCACATCCAGTCCTCCTGGAAGGGTACGGACGGATCGGTCCTGGATTTCCCGGAAACCGGCGCCTTGCTGCAACGTGGAGACCGGGTGACGGTGGAGCTGAAGATCCGGGCGGATCGCCCGGTATCCGACGTGGTCATCTCCTTTCTCCTGCCCGGCGGCCTGGAGGTGGAGAATCCGCGCCTGGCCGCCGCCGCGGCTGACCCGGCCGGCCTTGACGGCCGGGAGGAAGAGGAGGACGAAGAAGATGAAGGCGGGGAGAGCGGCCCCGGCCCGGCCTCCGGAAGCGGCATTTTCATGGATCTGCGCGAAGACCGCCTGCTCCTCTTTTTGGACGGCCTTGAGGCCGGCCGGGACTGGACGTCTTACTCCTTCAGCATGCGCGCCGTAAGCAGGGGAACCTTCCTGGTACCGCCCGTGGCCGCCGAAGGAATGTACAATCCGGAAATCAACGCCATAGGGCCGGCTCTGAAACTGGTGATTAAATGAGAATTGAGAGGCAAAAGGATTCGGAACCATGCGCTCACACGCCGCGGCAGAGGACAACGGCCGCCGGAATCCGGCGGACAAGGGCCGGAGGGTTCCGCTCCTGGCGGCGGGCGCGGCCCTGTGCGCCGCCGTTCTCCTGTGGGCTGCCTGGAGAGCTGTTCCCGACCCCACTCCGGAAGTGTTGTCCTGGCCCGTTTCTCCGGTTCTGCTGGATCGCGGCGGAACCCTGATCCATGCCCGCCTGTCCGGCGATGGCGAGTGGTGTCTGCCCATTCCCCTGGAAGAGATGGGAGAATGGCTGCCCCGCATCCTGACGGCGGTGGAGGACAAGCGCTTCCGTTTCCACGGGGGTGTGGACTTCCTTGCCCTTGGCCGGGCTTTGTTTCAAAATCTCCGCCAGGGGCGCGTGGTTTCCGGCGCCTCCACCCTCACCAGCCAGTTGGTCCGCCTCAGCCACCCCCGCCCGCGCACCTTCAGCGCCAAGCTCCTGGAATTCGCCGGGGCCTGGAAGCTGGAGCAATCCCTGAGCAAGGATCAGATTCTGGAGACCTATCTCAACCGCGCTCCATTCGGCGGCCCCATCCGGGGCGTGGAGGCCGCCGCCCGCCTCTACTTCGGTAAACGGGCCAGGGATCTCTCCCTGGGCGAAGCCGCCCTTCTGGTGGGACTGCTCAAAGGCCCCACCTTCTACCGGCCGGATAAAAACCCCGCGGGCGCCAGAGAGAGGCGCCGCCGGATCATCGCCTCCACAGCGAAGCAGGCCGGATTGCCCGACGATTTGAAGGAACTCGCCCTGGCGGAACCCCTGCCCGCCTTCCGCGCCGCTCTGCCGGACAAGGTCCGCCATTTTGCCGATCTGGCCTTCAAAACCCTGCCCCGGCAAGGCGGCCCGGCCGGATCCACTCTGGACATGCGCGTCCAGGAGCTTCTGGAACGGGCTCTGGCCTCCCGGCTGGAGGACATGGACCGGGAGGTGACGGCGGCCGGCATCGTTGTGGAAAACGCCACCGGCCACATTCTCGCCTATGCGGGCAACTCCCGCTTTGACCCGGCCGGGGACAGCCAGTGGGTGGATTGCGCCCTGGCCCCGCGCTCTCCCGGCTCCGCCCTCAAACCCTTTATCTATCTCGCGGCCATGGAAGAGGGACACATTATTCCCGCCTCCCTGCTGGCCGATACCCCTCTGCGCCTCGGCGGCCGGGCGCCCCGCAACTTCGACCGCCTCTACCGGGGCCCGGTGCGCGCAAGCATCGCCCTTGCCTCCTCCCTGAACGCCCCGGCAGTGCGCGTTCTGCGTCTGGTGGGCCAGCGGCGCGCCCTTAACTTCCTGCGGCGGGCCGGGTTTTCCCACCTGAACCGCGAGGACGCGCACTACGGCGATTCTCTGGTTCTGGGCGCCGGAGAGGTCTCCCTGCTGGAGCTGGCCCGCGCTTACTCCGCCCTGGCCAACCAGGGCGCCGACCGTCCTCTGCTCCTGCGCCGCCCTTTTTCCTCTCCTGCCTCCGGCGCGCCCTCCGCCTCCCTGCCCTCCGGGCTGGCCTCCTCCGCGGAACAGATCCGCTACGCCCTCTCCGGCCAGGCGCCGCCCAGGCGCCAGATCCACTCCGCCGCCGCCGCATTTTTGATCACGGAAATCCTTCAGGATCCCTCCCGCCTTCCCTTTCTGGCCCAACTCAAGCGGACGCAGGAGGAAGCCCCCATAGCCCTGAAAACCGGCACCTCCTTCGGCCTGCGCGATGCCTGGGCCGCCGCCTACTGCCCGGCCTACACCGTGGTCGTCTGGTTCGGCAAAGCCGCGGGCGGCGCCGACCCCGGCATTATGGGACTGGGACTGGCCGCCCCGGCGGCCATCCGCGTTCTCCAGAGCCTGAACGAAGGCCTGCCCCCGGCCCGGCGGCGCTACGAGCCGCCGGCCTCGCTGGCGAAAACACGGGTCTGCTCCCTTTCAGGACAGGCGCCATCAGCCTTTTGCCCGGCCACCCGCCTGGAGTGGCACATCCCGAAAGTCTGGCGCACCCTGCCCTGCTCCCTGCACCCCCGGAGCGCCGGCGCCGTGGCCTGGCCTCCGGAACTGGAGGACTACGCCCGCAAGCGCGTCGCCCGGGAAGACGTGAGCCGGCCGGCCTTTATGCTCTCCCCCCTGGACGGAACTTCCTATCTTCTAACTCCCGGCAGCCGCGCCCAACCCCTGCCCCTTAAGGCCGAAGGCGTGGCCTACCCCGTCCACTGGTTTCTGGAGGACAAATACCTGGGAGAGCAGACGCGCGAAGACAAACCCCTCTACTGGACTCCCCTGGCCGGCCGGCACGCCCTCTCCCTGCTGGACAGCCAGAACCGGGTCTGCTCGGCCCGGGTGGAAGTCATAGATCTCGCCGCCCGCATCCCGGAAGACGAAAAAACAGCCCCAATAACTCATTCTGGTTTCAGATAGGAATTGCCTCCCGCAATTTTTATCCGTCGGCTCTGGAATTAAAATCAGTTCTTCCTTGCAGGATGCCGGCGAGCTGGCGGGCGGCCGTTTCTCCCGCCCGGCCGTAATTAAAGACGCTTTCCGCCCGCAGCCGCCGGACGCGGCCGCGGAAATCTCCGGGCGCGGGCAGAGAGGCTATGATGTCCGGCAGGCCGGCAACATCTTCCGGAGCGACGCGGGCGCCCAGGGCGGGCAGAACCTCCAGCTCCCAGGGCGGCCAGGGCAGGTCGGCGGCCTCCAGGCCCCGGAAATCCGGGGTGAACTGGACGGTGACGACCGGGCGCTCCAGAACGAAGGCGTAGTCGAAGACAATGCCGGAGAGGTCGGAGATCAGGACATCGGCGGCGGCCAGGGCGGCAAAGCCGTCCGGGGCGTCATCCCAGCGCACGTTGTCCCGGGAGGGGAACCGCTCCCGCAGCCTGTCCAGCAGGGCCTTTTCCACTCGCCAGCTCTGGGGATGGGGCCGGATGTCCAAGGGAAGCCCGCTGCGGACCAGGGGCTCCAGCAGCCGTTCCCCGAAGCGGGAGAGCAGGCCGTTGGCCCCCCAGGTGGGAGCCAGAAGAAGGCGGGGGCCGTCTCCCGGCCCGGCGGCGGCAGGCCCGGGGCAGGACCGGGCCTTTGCCGCCAGAACGTCCAGGTACAGGCAGCCGGTTTCCGGCAGCAGTTTTTGGCGCGTGCCGCGCAGTGTCTCCAGGCTGCGCAGGGAGCGTATCTGGTGCGGCCCGCTGCACAGGATGCTGTCGAAGTAGTCAAAGGAAAACAGTTTGTAGATGGCGGCATCGGTCACCGCGTGCAGCAGATGGGCGTAATGACGGACGCCGGGGGAGCGGCGGATTTGCAGCACATCCAGGCCTGGCGTGGTCAGGGCGCAGACCTCGGCCTCCAGCATGTTCAGGACGGCGAAGGCCCGGCTGCCGGAGCCGATGTGGCGGGCCTCCCCGTGGCGCAGGGGATGGGACAGGCCGGGATCCGCCGCGTCGGAAGTCAGGTACAGGGTCTTCTGCCCCAGGGCGTCCAGAGCCTCCAGAAGCGGTCTGAAGGTGTTCCAGTAGACCGCGCCCTCGGAATAGAGGACGATGCCTCCGGCCGCCCCCCGCACCCGTCCCTTGCCCGCGGCCCGCTGGGCTGTCCCCGCCAGCCGGTACCAGAGTCCCTTGAGCATGAAAAACAGAGTGGCCGCAATGCCCACCAGGGCCGAAAGCAGCATGCTGCCCGTGCCCGGATCCAGGTAGGCCTCCGCCCGCGCCGGGCAGAGCGGGCTCAGGATGAGCGGCCACAAAACCCAGAACAGGCGGCCGCCTTTTGTACTCACGGCTCTTCCCTCCGCCAGTTGTCCCGCCGGAACATGCTGCCGTTCACACGGAAGGTTATGATGTTGAACCTGTCTTCCCCATGCCGGCGCAGACCGCCGCTGCCGATGCTGTGGGCGCGGACCCGGCCCGGACCAGGATCCGTTTCCGGAATTCCGGGACAGGGGCCGTTTTCCCGGCAGATGAGGGCGGGAACGTCGGCTGTGCTCATGGGCGCTTCGTCCCGGCGCAGGGGGCCGCGGGATTGCCGGCTCTTGAGCAGGAGCAGGGCATGGGGCCGCCAGGTGAAGGGCAGCCGGCG
The DNA here is from genome assembly GCA_031276785.1 of Desulfovibrio sp. Lineage (GTDB taxonomy): Bacteria > Desulfobacterota > Desulfovibrionia > Desulfovibrionales > Desulfovibrionaceae > Frigididesulfovibrio. Next base: position 13,136 of record JAISMK010000121.1, read on the forward strand.
CAAATCGTCGAATTCCGGACCCAGGGTATTGTCCCCGGCATCGTGATCCGAAACCACAATCCACTGGGTGTTGTCATACACCCCCGCCTCCTTCATCCAGTCCGCCCAGGCCGCGACCCCGCGCAGGGCGCAACGTTCGGCGGCCAGATGCTCCGCGATGGCCCCGTCCGGCAGACGGGTCAAGGTCCGCTCCGGACCGGGCAGGCAGGTCGCGGGGTCAATCTGCCAGGGAAAGTGGGTAAGCTGGGAAGCGATGTACTTGAAGGTGTCCCCCCGGCCTTCCGCGTTGGAAATTTCCGGCAGCAGGCGCACCAGGGCCAGGGGGCCTTCCGTGGGGTTGTATTCCGTGGAAGTGGTGTTCATCCAGGCGCCGTTGTTGTAAATGTGCCTGCGGATGGTCCAGGGGGCGGCGCGGAAGACGCCCACGGCCACGAGAAAGGGGGCCAGGTTTTCCGGACGGAGGGAGGCAAGGCCCATCTCCCGGCGCCAGTAAGGGACAAAGTCGTTGACAAAGGATTTGCCCACCACTTCCGCCCGCCCGGCCAGGGGGCTTGCGCGCCTGAACAGACTTGGCCGCAGTTCGTCCACATCGGCCAGGGACACGGCGGCCCCGCGGGCGATAAAAATCTCCGGCAGGACCGCGAAGGCCCTGTGCATGTCTTCCAGCAGGGAAGCGGGGCGGCGCTTGTTGACGGCCGCCGGGACGTACTCCTCCCCGCCCAGCAGGGAGGGGAGGGACAGCAGGGTGGCCGGTCCGGCGCTCACGGTATCCGGAAACCAGACAAAGCCGTCCAGGCGCCGCGCCAGCTCAGGCTCCTCGGCCAGGATGCGTTCCAGGTGCCCGCCCGTGAACATGTCGAACATCAGGACCACAGTGTTGAGGCCGTGGCGGGAGAAGCCCAGGAGCGAGTCCGTGTAGGCCGGCAGAGCGCCCTCTCCCCGCGTCCGCTCTTCAACGGGCGGGGCCTCACGCAGGGCATAGGCCCCCAGGCAGAGCAGCGCCAGCCCGGCCCCCTGCAGGAGGCCGGCCAGGACGGGCCCCTTGTTCCGGAGCAGGCACAGGCGCAGCAGGGCAAGGGCGGAGAGGGCCACCGCCGCGTCCGCCAGGGGGCCGAGGCGCGAGGACAGCAGAGCCGGTTCCTGAAGGATGAAGCCGTCCATAAGGCCGTAGTTCCCGGCCGCCGGAAAGACAAAGGCGAAGGCGGCAAGGCCGATCCACAGGGCCGCGCCCGCCAGGAACGGCCGCAGCCGCGCCGGGGCGAGACGCAGGACACAGGCGGCCCCTCCCAGAAAGACGCAGGCCCGCAGGGTGGTTCCCGCCAGCAGGGAGGAAAGCGTCTGGGGAAAGACTTCCGGATCCGAGGCGTAGAGGTCCGCCGGCGTATGCCAAAAGACCAGAATGGCCGCCAGCCCCAGGCCGGACAGATAGAAACCCGGCACGGCCCGCTCCGGAATGGTCCGCTCGCAGAAAAGGCCCAGGCGGGCGAAGAGCAGGCATAGAGGCTCCCGGCCGCAGATCCAGGCGGCGGCGAGAGCGACGATGACGGCCCGGCAACGGTAAAAAAACCAGCCGTCAAAGGTGGCGATGCGCTTCAAGGGGGCGACCTGCCAGAGGCAGAGGAGGACTGCCCCGCCCAGGAGGGCCAGGAACAGGGGCAGGGCGGATTCCATCCTGTCCGGCCTATGCCGCAGATACAGGCAGCGCAGGATGAAGGCGGCCGCCAGAGCCGCGGCCGCTCCGGCCAGGAGAAGCTGAACCGTCCCGGGACCCGCGGCGTCCCGCGCCCAGGCCGGAACCAGGGCGAACAGGCCCAGGCCGGCCAGGCCGAAGGCGCAATCCAGAAAGCGGGGCGGGCGGGGCGGGACAAAGGCCGGGCAGGCGCTCTTTTTCTCCGGGGCGAAGGGCAGCAACCGGCCATAGGCCAGGTTCTTGCCCGCGGAAAAAATGTTGTTGCAGGTCCAGTATACCAGCAGGGCTGCGGAGGAGGCGTACAGGAGGAGCAGAAAGACCGCCGCCAGGGCGTAGAGACGGAGCCTCTCCCCCCTGGAGAGGCGGGCGGCGTAGATGGCCGAGGAAATCAGGTTCACCCCGGTCATGAGCAGGGGCAGGAGGTTGAAGGTCATGCCCGCGCAGGAGAGCAGCCCGTCCGGCAGGGAGAGGTCCGCAATGCCGCAAAAGGACTGCCCGGCGAAGACCGGAGAAGTGTTCAGAAGATGATAGGCGGCTAAAAAGAAGGGCACCTGGATCAGCAGGCCGGCGCCGGCGCGCAGGGCCATGAAGGGCGAATAGCCGTGCAGGCGGTACAGCGCCCGGAGCAGCATGTCGGCTTCCCGCCCCCGGTAGACCGCCCGGATTTCCTCCTTCTTGGCGGCCATGCGGAGCTGAATGGCCCGTTCCGCCTCCTGCCAGCTTTCGGCCAGGTGGTAGAGGGGAAGAAGCAGGATGTTCACCGCCAGGCTGAGAAGCACAAGGGATTGCCCCCAGGAGCCGGTCAAAGCGAAGGCGCCGTCCAGCACCGCGCCCATCAGGGCTTCCAGGGGGGCGATGCAGAGCTGATACAGAAAATCCATCCGTTGGCACCCGTTGACGGCCTCAATGGAAGAGCGGCGCGGCATCCTGCCGCGCATTCCAATTCCAGGTTACAAGTTAAGGCCTTTTTAAGGAATAAATCAGCGTTTCCTTAACCTGGAATTGGAATTACTCCAGACGGAATTCCCTTTTGACGGCCTCAATGAGAAAACGGGCAACCTTTTCGGAGCCTGTGGAAGAAGAACTGTTGCAGTTCAGGGAGATCAGGCTGTCCAGGACTCTTTCGCGCAGAATGGAGGAACTTATGCCTTCGGTGCGGGGGAAAATGACCAGCTTTTCCGGCGAAACCTTATTGAAGTTGTCGCTGCCGTGCGCCAGGAGATCGCAACGGTGTTTTTCCAGAAAGGCGTCGTCCACCAGCCAGGGGCCGGGAACAATTTCCTGCACCCAGCGCAGGGATTCCAAAATTTCCTTGCGTTCCTCGTAATTCAGTTCCGGGACATAGCCCTTTGTCTTGATGACTTCCTCGTCAGTGGTCAGGGTGACAACCACCGCGCCGAGTTCCGCCGCCTTGCGCAGGAGGCGGATGTGACCGTGGTGCAGAAGGGTGGCGGACATGTCCACCATGATGCGCTTGGACATAGGCTCTCCTGGGGAAGCTGCCACTTAAGAAAACTCATTTAATCAGCGCTTCCTTAAAAATAAAATTACCCTTGAGTCCGCGCGGGCGCAAGCCCGCCGCGGACAGACCCCTGCCGCGAGCTATAGATCCCGCGCCGGGAAAAGGCAAGCCGCCTTGCCCGCCGGGAGGAAGTGCGCTATGCAGGGAAAAACGCCTGGGAGAAACGGTGCGGCACGTTCTGGTAGTGCAACTTGCCCGCTTGGGCGATCTGGCGCAGAGCAAGAGGCTGATCTTGAGCCTTGCGGCCGAGCCGGAGACCACGGTACACCTCTGCCTGGATGTTTCCCTGGCCGCCCTGGCCGGCGCGATCTATCCCCCGGCGGTCATTCACGGCATTGCCTGCCACGGCGCCTCCGGAACTCCCCCCTCCCTGGACCTCCTGGCCCGCCAGTGCGCCGAGCTGGCCGCCCTGCGTTGCGAGAGGGTCTATTTTCTCAACGCCTCGCCCCTTTCCTATACCCTGTCCTCGCTCTTTGCTCCGGAGACAGTCCGGGGCTACGTCCGCGACAGAGGCCAGGATCGGCGCGATCCCTGGATCCGGCTGGCCTCCCGTCTGCTACGGCGGCGGCAGGCGACGCCCCTCAATCTGGTGGATTTCTGGGCCTGGCTCCACCCCTCCCCCATTGCCCCGGAGTTGGTCAACCCCCCGGCCCGCTCCGCCGGGAGCGGGCGGGTGGGAGTGGTCCTGGCCGGACGGGAGGCGCGGCGGTCCCTGCCGCCTGAAATCCTGGCCGGGATGGTCCAGGCTGTTTTCCGAGCCAGGGGAGGACCCCGCCTGGTCTGCCTGGGCAGCAGAGAGCAGCGGCCCCTGGCCCGGCGCCTGGCCCGCCTTTTGCCGCCAAAGACGGCGGAGCGCCTGGAGGACGCCACCGGGGCGACCGCCCTCGGGGATCTGCCTGAAGCCCTTCTTGGCCTGGACCTGCTGCTCACGCCGGATACCGGCCTGCTGCATCTGGCCGCCCATCTGGGGGTCCCGGTGCTGGCCTTTTTCCTGGCTTCGGCCCGCTGTTTTGAAACAGGGCCTTACGGACTGGGGCACAGGGTCTGGCAGGCGGATCTCCCATGCTCCCCCTGCCTGGAATCCGCCCCCTGCCCCAAGGACATCGCCTGCCTGGCCCTCTTTGCCCATAAGGGGCCTCTGGCTTTGCTGGCTGGCGCCTTTGAGGCCGAATGGCCCCGGGATCTGCTGGGCTGCGTCAGCGCTCTGGACGCCCTGGGAGCCACCTGCGCCGTGGTGGACGGCCGGGAACGCCGGGCGAGGGAACGGCTGGGGCTGCGCCTGGCTCTGGGAGAACACCTGGGCCTGTCCTTGGAAGGGGAAGGATCAAGGCAGGCGGCGGGCTCCCTGTATGAGGAGACGGATTGGATGCTTCCGGCGGAAAAAGGATAGGCCATGCTGCGCGTTCTTGTTGTCCTGCCCCTGTACGGAGGGTCTCTGCCCGTGGGGCGGTACGCGGCCCAGGGCCTGCGGGAGGCCGGCTGCCTGGTGGACATTTTTGAGGCCCCGGCCTTCCATTCCGCGTTCACCGCCCTGGACGGCCTGCGGCTGGGGGCGGAACGCCGCGAGGCCCTGCGCAGCGGCTTTTTGCAGAACGTCTCCCAGGCCGTTATGGCCAAGGCGGACGCCTTCTCTCCGGACCTGGTGCTCTGCCTGGCCCAGGCGCCCCTTTCCCTTATGGACTTAAAACGCCTGCGGGCCGCAAAAGTGCCCACAGCCATGTGGTTTGTGGAGGATTTCCGGCTCTTTACCTATTGGCGAGCCTTCGCTCCCTGGTACGACATCTTCGCCGTCATCCAGAAAGAGCCTTTTTTTGCGGAACTTGCGGCCATAGGAGTGAATAACGTCCTGTACCTGCCCCTGGCGGCCGATCCCTCCTTCCACCGCCCCCTGCGCCTCACGGCCGGGGAAAAAAAGGAATTCGGCTCCACCCTGTCCTTCATGGGCGCGGGCTATCCCAACAGGAAGCGGGCCTTTCTGGAGCTGATCGGCCGGGATTTCAAAATCTGGGGCACGCAATGGGAGGGGGAACCCCGCCTGGACCCTCTGGTGCAGCGCCGGGGAGAGCGCATCAGCCCGGAAGACTCGGTGCGCATCTTTAACTCCAGCGCCATCAACCTGAATCTGCATTCCAGCGTGCGGGAGGGAGAAGCCGTCAGCGGGGGAGATTTCGTCAACCCCCGCACCTTTGAGCTGGCCGCCTGCGGCGCCTTTCAACTGGTGGACCAGCGCCTCCTTCTGGACGAGCTGTTCCGCCCGGATGAGCTGGTCCGCTTTGATTCCCTGGCCGGAATGATCCGCGCCGCGGACTATTACAAGGATCGCCCCGATGAGCGCAGGCGCATGGCCGCCAAAGCCCGCAAACGGGTTCTGGCCGAGCATACCTACGTCCTGCGCATGGAGGCCCTGCTGGCCTTTGCCGCCGAACGCCTGCCCTCCTTCGGAGTCCGCCCGCCCTGCGCCTGGCCGGAGCGGATGCCGGAGGAGATGCGCCTGGCCGTGGCCCGCCTTTTGGAGGAACTCCGGCTGCCCGCCACGGCGGGCTTTGACGATCTGACAGCCGCCCTGCGCCTTAAAAACAGCCCTCTGACGGAGGTGGAAACCGCCCTGCTGTTTCTGGAGGAATGGAAAAAGCAGTACCTGCGCTGAGAGCTTAGACCAATTCCGCTTTGAGATGATTGCTTAACAGCGGGCAAAGAAAGTCCGCCCACCCCCGCGAGGTTCCATGACGATCAAACCCTTTCCCCTTTCCCCCGGCGCGGACTCCCCGGACGAAAATCAACCCCGGCCGGAGGGGAAGCAGCCGCCGGACGGGGCCGCCGCCTATGATCCGGAACTGCTCTATGTGGAATGCCGCCTCTGCGGCAAGCCGGTTCTCTGGGAACCGGGCAAGACCACGGAGCTGCTTCTGGCCGCCGGCGTGGATATTTCCCGCCTGGACGAGCGCTGCCTCATCCTGTCCGAAGGCTGCCCGACCTGCCGTCCGCATGAGAATCACGGCTTTACCCTGGCTGTTGTCCGCATTGCCGGCCTTACCCCGGAAGAGGCCGCCCACATGGAAAAACCGGGAGGCAACGCCTGATTCCGCGTCAAAACCGCCGGGAGAAAGCCGCGCCCGCCCTGCCGAAAGCCGGAAAAGTCCTTGACAAAAAAGTCTTCCGGGGGTAGAGTCGCCCCCACTCAGTGAAAGTGATTTTCCGCCGGAAGGGCGGCGCTTTCAACATCCTGAGAGCCGGTTGAGGTTCAGGGGGTGGCCTGACGGCCTCCCTTTTTTTTGTCGCGGATCCCGCCGGGATCTTCACTTGCAGCCCAGCGGACCATGAACGCTTCTTACCTGTCCCTGATCCTCGCCCGTCTTGCGGAACCCCTGGCCGCCTCCCTGGGCCTCAGCCTCTGGGGGGTGGAAGCGGCCTGCGGCGGCAGGGGGACGGCGCCCGTCCACCGCGTTTATGTGGACGGGGCGGACGGGGTGGATGTTGAACGCTGCGCCGAGCTTTCCCGCCTTTTGGGACTTGCTCTGGATGTGGAGGACTGCATGGCCGGGCCGTACACTCTGGAGGTTTCCTCCCCCGGCCTGGAGAGGCGTTTTTTCACGGCGGAACAGTTGGCCGGGGCGGCAGGCGCGCGGGTGGAGGTCTCCTTTTGGGCACCGCCGGCGCCGGGTTCGGAGCGCAGAAATTTCCAGGGGCGGATGATTTCCGCCGGGGAGGGCCGCTTTGTCCTGGCCCTTGAGGAAGAGGAAGGGACGCTCCTGAGCTTTTCCTTTGAGCAGGTCCGCAAAATCCGGCAAAGGTTCCTTGTTCCGGAAAAAACGAAGCCGGGCAAGGCCGGCGGGGGAAATAAAAACCGGCCCCGGCGGGACGCCGCCCCCGCGCAAGCAATCCCGTCAGCCCCAAGGCCCGCATGAGCGGAGGAAGACCATGAGCCTGGAATTGAAAAAAGCCATTGACCAAATCAGCAAGGACAAGGGTCTGGACCGGGCCATGCTGGTGGAAACCCTGGAAGAGGCGGTACGTTCCTCCGTGACGCGCAAATTCGGAGAAGATATTGATGTGGAGGTTTCCTTTAACGAGGAGACCGGGGAAATTGACGTTTTTCAATTCAAGGTTGTTGTTCCCGCCGTGGAGGACGCTTCTTCCCAGATTGCCCTGGAAGAGGCCCGCAGGCACGATCCCAGCGTGCAGCCCGATGATGAAATGGGCTTTCGCCTGCGGGTGGAGGATCTGGGCCGCATTGCCGCCCAGTCCGCCAAGCAGGTGATCATCCAGCGCATGCGCACGGCCGAGCAGGCCCTTATTTACGAGGAATACAAGGATCGCATCAATGAAATTGTCTCCGGCATAGTGCAGCGCCGGGACAAGGCGGGCTGGATAATCAACCTCGGCCGCACCGAGGCCCTGCTGCCCAAGGAAGAGCAGATCCCCCGCGAACATTACAAGCGCGGGGACAGGGTTCAGGCCCTGCTCATTGACGTCCAGAAGGAGGGCCGTGGGCCGCAGGTGATTATCTCCCGTTCCCACCGCGATTACATGGCCGCCCTTTTCCGCCGGGAAGTGCCGGAGGTGGATGACGGGGTTATCCAGATTATGGGCGTGGCGCGGGATCCCGGCAGCCGGGCCAAGGTGGCGGTGTTGAGCCGCGACCGTGACGTGGACCCGGTGGGGGCCTGCGTGGGCGTGCGCGGATCGCGCATTCAGAATGTCGTCCAGGAGCTGCGCGGCGAGCGCATCGACATAGTGGTCTGGAACCAGGATATCGCCACCTATGCCAAAAACGCCCTTTCCCCGGCGGTCATCAGCCGCATTGTTGTGGATGAGGGGGAAAGCCTGCTGGAAGTCATAGTCCCCGACGACCAACTTACCAACGCCATCGGCCGCAAGGGACAGAACGTCAAGCTCGCGGCCAAGCTCCTGGGCTGGAAAATCGATATTTACACGGAAACCCGCTACAACGAGGCCAACGCCATCGGCCACGGCCTGGAGCAACTGGCCAGTGTGGCCGAGGTTCCCCTGGAAAACTTTCTGGCGGCCGGTTTTTCCAGCCTGGAGAGCGTCAGCGCGGCCACGGACGAAATGCTGCTGGGCATTGCCGGGATCACCGCGGAAAAGATCGGCAATGTCCGCTCGGCCATCAATTTTCTGCGGCCGGTTCTGGACGGAAACGGGCAGGAGGATGCTTACGTGGAAGAGGCGGAGCGCGAGGCCGGGGCTTGAGGCCGCATGGGCGCTAGGCTGGATCACGCGCCGGTGCGGATGTGCGTCATCTGCGGGCGGCGGGCCGCAAAAAAGGAACTGTCGAGGTTTGTTCTGCCCGCGCGGGACGGGGCGCCGGCGGCGGATGAGAAACAGACTGCGCCCGGCAGGGGCTTTTATGTCTGCGCGCAGGGACGGTGCCGGGAGGCTTTTGCCCGCTCGGGCTGGAAGAGGAAAGCAAAGGGACGGCGGTCATGAGTGACGGAAGAAAAAAAGTAAAAGACCTCGCGGCGGAGTTGGGTCTGCTCACCAGGGATGTTCTGT
>JAISMK010000163.1 GCA_031276785.1 Desulfovibrio sp.
CTGGCGCGGCCAGTTGTCTTTTGAGGGCGGCGAGCTCCAGTTCCAGCTCCCTCACGCGCTGCACAAGATCCGGAAGTTTGGGGGAGAGGACGGAGAAGCGCAGAAAGCGATCTTTGGTCATAAAAGGGGAGCCCGCGCCGGAAACGCCCGGGGCGATGTCCTTGCCCACTCCGGCCTGGGGACCAACAGTCGCGTCGTCCCCAATGGACAGATGCCCGGAAATGCCCGCCTGGCCGGCCACGGTGACCCGGTTGCCCAGTTTCGCGCTGCCGGCGATACCCGTCTGGGAGATTAGCAGGCACTGTTCGCCCACTATGACATTGTGGCCTATCTGGACCAGATTGTCCAGTTTGCTGTCCTTGCCGATCCGGGTCTTGCCCAGGGCGCCCCGGTCAATGCAGGTGTTGGCCCCCACATCCACCCCGGAAGCCAGGCTTACGGAGCCGATCTGGGGGATCTTGCGCATTTCCCCGTCCATGCGGGCAAAGCCGAAGCCGTCCGCGCCAAGGACTGCCCCGGGGCCGATCACGCAGTCGTCTCCCAGGCTGACGCCGGAGAGAAGCACGGAACCGGGGAACAGAAGGCAGCGGGCGCCAAGGAGGCAATCTTCGCCCACATAGACGCCGGGGAAGAAGGAACAGCGCTCGCCCGCGGTCACGCGCGGCCCGATGAAAGCAAAGGGGTATACCGTGCATCCCGCGCCCAGAGTGGCGCTGGGGTCAATGCGGGCCAGGGGGCTGATGCCGGAAAAGGTGCCTTCAGGGCGCTCGAAAAGGGCGGCGGCCCGGGCGAAATCCCTGTAGGGGTTGTCGCTGACCAGAGCCCGGGGGATCCTGGAGGCCATGCCGCGGGAGAGGATGACGGCGCAGGCGCGGGTTGTGCGCAGAAGGGGGATATAGCGGGGGTTGGCCAGGAAGCTGATCTCGTCTTCCGTTGCGTCCTCAAGGGTGCCCAGGCCGTGAAACTCCCGGTCCTCCCCCTCAAGTATGAGGCCTAGCCGGGCCGCCAGATCGGAGAGCAGCATGGCCGGCTATTTCTTTTTCATGGATCGCCACTGGGCATTGGTTTCGGAGAGCATGTCGCTGGTGACGTCTGTCAGCCCTCCGGCATAGATAGCCGCGGCATTGTCCAGGATGAGATCGTAGCCTTTTTTCCGGGCATAGGTTTCCGCCGCCGCCAGGATGACCCGGTCCACATCGCTGCGGACCCGCATTTCCGCCTTCTGGAAATCGGTTACGAATTCATTGGTCTTCTTGGAGTAAGCCTGCTGCTTGGCCATAAAATCCTTGCGCTGCTGTTCCGTGGGCTTGCCGGAGCGCAGGGTTTCCGCCAGCTTTTGCAGGCTGGCGTTTTCCTTTTCCAGGGAACTCTTGCGGGGATCGAAATCTTTCTTGATGGCCGCCTGGGCATCTTTAAGCACATCGCTTTCTGTCACGACCTTTTGCAGGTTGAAGATGGCGATTTTTATTTCCGTCTGCTGGGCCACGGCGGTGGAGGCCAGCAGGAGGCAGGCGGCCAGGGCGATAAGGGTGCGCATTCTTTTTCTCCTTAGGGGCAAAATGCGGAAAGGGAACAGATTTCCGCGGGACTTTCCGCGAACAGGGGGTTTGGCTCACATAGCCCTATCTGGCGATTTTGGCAAGCTGTTCCTTGTAGGCGGCGATCCCCTGGGCCACGCCCTCGGCCTGGCGCTGCAAAAAGGCGCCGGTGCGCAGGTTTTGGGCCTCCCGGGCATTGGAGGCATAGCCGAATTCCAGCAGAATGGCCGGCATGCGCGCTCCCATGAGGACATGGAAGGGGGCGGACCGCACGCCGTTATCGGAGGCTGTCCAGCGGCCCGCGCGCAGGCTGTCCAGAATGGCCTTGTGTACGCACTGGGCCAGGGCGCGGGATTCCTCCAGCTTGGCGCTGAGCATCACGTCCGTAAGTATGAACTGCAAGTCACTGATATTACGCACTGAAACTCCGTTTTCCCGGGAAGCCACCTTGGCGGCTTCATTGGTTTTAGCCTCATTCAGGTAGTACGTTTCCAGGCCGTGGACAGCGGAGCTGGGATTGGCGTTCAGGTGGATGGAAATGAACAGGTCCACTTTTTTTTTGTTGGCCATTTCCGTTCTGTCCGGCAGAGAGAGGAAGCGGTTGTCCGTGCGGGTGTATAAAACGGTAAATCCCTTTTTGGTCAGCAGGGGGCCGATGCGCCTGGCCATGTCCAGGGTGAAATCAGCCTCCACCAGTTTGTTGGCGGTGCAGCCGGGATCCTTGCCCCCATGCCCCGGGTCCAGCATGATGGTCCGCACCGTCAGCCCCAGTTGTTCCATGATGTCCTCCGGAGCGGGTTCCCCATTCCGGTTGCGGGGGACGGGGGATTTTCTCCCGGAGGAAGCGCCCTGTCCGGGGGCGGCGGCTGCGGGGGGCCGGGCGGCGGCTGCGGGGGGCCGGGTGGCGGCCGGCTCCGCGCCGGCGGAGAGTCTGGCCTGAAGCGCCCTGCCGTCTTTGGCGGCCAGGGACCGGGGATAATTTTTTTGGAGAGCGGCCAGGACGGCGGCGGCCTTTTCGGTCCTGCCCAGGATTGCCCCCAGAAGATATGCCTGGCGGTACAGGCTGGAGGGAGCCAGATCGTGCTTGGGGAAATTTTTGGCCACAGCGGCATAGGCGTCAATGGCCCTGATCCTGTCCTGGGCATTGAAGGAGCGGTGGCTCAATTCCTCCTGGGCGCGGGCCGCGAGAAAGGAAGTCCGGGCCTTGGCGTTCCCCCTGCTTTGAGCTGAAAGACGGTTCAGGTCTTCAATGAGGCGGAGCCAGTTATCGCGCAGGGCGCCGCGTTTGGCGTCCTGCCTCAGGGCGTCGAATCGTTTGTGCAGGCTGTCCAGGGAGGCCCCGGCCGTTTCGCCGCCGGCGGCGGTCGGGGCGGACCAGGCCGGGAGGACAGGCGGCGCCAGGACAGCCAGAAAGAAGGCTAAGAGCAAAAAACGCATGACATCGACCTTGACCGAGGGCGGCATCCGGGAGACGCCGGAGCGGTTTAGCCCGCACGGCAGCCGAGAGCATTTTAATTGTGAAGCGGCTCAATTTTTCAAAGTTGGACTGCTCTAGAAGAACTGCCCCATGGAAAATTCAAAGCGGCCGGCATCCCTGTTGCCTTTCCGGTCCTCATCCAGAGGTATGCCGTAGGAAAAACGCAGGTCGCCCATGGGAGAACGCCAGCGCATTTCCAGGCCGAAGGATTTTAAGATTTCGTCGTTCAGGGAGGTATACTGGTCGGAGTCCAGGTTAAAACCGATGTCGAAGAAGGGGACGATGTTGACGCCCACATCATCGCTCAGGGAGTAGATATACTCTATGTTGGCAAAGGCCATGCGGTCGCCGCCGATGCGGTCGTCGGTCTTGGGATCCCTGGGGACGATATCCCGGCTGTCATAGCCGCGCACGGAATCCATGCCGCCCATCCAGAAACGCTCAAAGACGGGGATGTCGTCCGAGCCGTTCTTGAAAATGGCGGCCCCTCTGGCCCGGAAGTGCAGAACATGATCCTGCCAGAGCTGAAAGTAGGTTTGATGTTCCACGGAGACGGACAGAAAGTCGTCGTCCCCGGCCAGAAGGCCGCCGCCGTACTCAAAGCCGATGCGGTCAATATTGCCGCTGGTGGGATGCTCCCTGTTGGTGGTGTCGCGGATGACGCGGGCCAGGGCCACGCTGGAGTGGCGCACTCCGTCGGCGTATCGCCGGATGATGCTGGAGGCGTCGTCGTCCACATCGTACAGTTCGTACTGATCAAAGCGGTAGCCCCAACCTAGGGAGGTATATTCCCCAATGGGGTAGGCAAAGCGCAAAACGCCGCCCGTGGTCCGCTTGCGGTAGTCAATGTAGTCGTCGCGCCAGTGGTAGAGATCCGTGCCCACGGAGAGGAAGCCGTCATCCCAGCGGGGATTGGTGAAGGTAAAGGTATAGGCGTCGCGCCGGCTGGAAAAGGAGGCCTGCAGGGAGGCGAGATATCCCTTGCCCCAGAGATTGCGTTCCATCAGGGTGCCGGCCACGCCCACCTTGGAAAAGGTGGAATAGCCGACCCCGGCCATGAGAGCGCCGGTGGGTTTTTCTTTGACGGTGATCTTGAGATCCACTTCGTCCTCGTTTCTGGTAGGCACCAGTTCCGCCTCGGCCACCTCAAAAAAGCCCAGTTTGTTCAGGCGCTCGGTGCTGCGGCGCAGATGGCCGCCGTGAAATGGCTCCCCGTCGGTCAGGCGCATTTCGCGCAGAATCACGTTGTCGCGGGTTTTGGAATTGCCTTCCACAACAACGTTGCGGACAAAAACCTTGTTCCTTTTCTGGATGGCAAAGGCCACGTCCACGATTCCGGCGTCGTCTCCCTGCCGTTTTTGCGGCCGGGGGGAAATTTCCGCGAAGGCGAACCCGTAATCGGCATAAAAGTCGGTCAGCTTCCTGGAGTCGGCCTGCATGACCGAGAGTTTGAAGTATCCGCCCTCCGCGGCCAGATCATCCAGCTCTATGATCGAGCGCAGGCGTTCGTCCGTGTCGATGAGATCCCCGGTCAGGAGGATGTCGCCCAGTTTGTAGCGGACGCCTTCGTTAATTGGAAAGGTAAGGACTATGCCGTCCTCGTCGTAGCGGATGTCGGGCGCGGCCACGGAAATGTCCAGAAAGCCGTTGTCCAGGTAATAGGCGGAGATGGCCGAGGAATCGCGCTCGATGAGATCCTCGTTGAGTACGCCGCTGCCGGTAATCCAGGAAATGATGCTCCGCTCGGACAAAAGGAGTTCGCCCTTGACATCGCTTTCGGAGAGCTGTTCCGCCCCTTCAATGCGCACCTCCTTGATATACAGGCGCTTGCCCTCATCAATGGTCAGAAACAGGGCCGCAGTGGCGCCGCCCTGGCGGGTTTCCAGCCTCTGCTGCACTTTGGCCAGATAATAGCCATCCTTGCGGTACATTTCAAGTATTTTGGCAATGTCCTCCGCCAGCATACGTTCATTGAATATAGATCCGGCCTTGTTGCTCATGGCGGACAAAATGTCCTCTTCGTCCATTTCCTGATTTCCTTCCACGGAAATAGATTCCAGACGGGGTTTTTCCGTTACTTCATAGATAAGATAAAGGCCGTCTTCCCGGTCTTCCATTTCCACCTTCACATCGCTGAAATATCCAAGATCCCAGATGCGCTTCACTTCTTGATCTATGGCGGCGGAATCAACAATGTCGCCCTTGCGGGTATTGATGCGCAAAAGCACCACATCCGGGTCCAAAACCTTGGTTCCGCGCACCTCAACGCCGGCAAGGCCGCCCCGGCGGGCAACCTGGCCGCTGATGCGGGAGGCCGTTTCTTCCACTGCGGGCAGGATGCTCCCTGCCGCGGCGGCCTGTTCCACAAAGATGGGCCGGGTGGCCTGGCGCGAATCCACACTGACCAGGCGGGCATCCACGCTGACGGAGCCGCCTATCTGATGGACGGCGCCGTAAACGGCATGGGTGGCCTTGGCGGCGGCGGCCAGGGAACGGGCAGCGGCAATGTCCAGAGAGCTGACCTTGCGGGACTGGATCAACTGGGTCATGGCGGAGTTGGGGATTACCCTCACGCCCCTGGCGGCAAGGCGCTGGGTCAGGGCTTCGGTGAAAACCGCGGCCTGCTCCTGAAGTTCCTCGCTGCCTGTGACCTGGAAAGGAAGCACCAGAATGGTCTGCGCAGCATCCACATGGCTGGAAGCGGCCTGAGCTCGGCCGGCCGGCAGAGCCGGGAGGCAGAGCAGGGTCAGCAGGGCCAGGAGGGGAATCGCTCGTTCAACGCGCTTGCTCATACAGATCTCCTGACTTGAGTTCAAAACATCTGTCCATGCGGGCCGCTATTTCCAGGTTATGGGTAACCACCACCATGGCCATGGTCATCCTGGCATGCAGTTCCAGCAGCAGGTCGGCCACAAGCCGGCCGTTGCCCTCATCCAGATTGCCTGTGGGTTCATCGGCCAGCAACACCCGGGGGGAACGGACCAGGGCGCGGGCTATGGCCGCCCGCTGGCGCTCTCCTCCGGAAAGCAGGGTCACGTTGTAGCCGCTTCTTGCCCCAAGCCCGACCCTGGACAGCATGTCGGCGGCGCGGGCCAGAGCCTCCGCCCGGGGCAGGCCCGCGATGATAGCGGGCATGGCCACGTTTTCCAAGGTGGTGAATTCCGGCAGGAGATGGTGGAACTGGAAGACAAAGCCGATTTCCTCGTTCCGCAGGCGGGCTTTTTCCTCCGGCGTCATGCCGGCCATATCCCGACCCTGAAACCATATCCGGCCCCAGGAAGAAGTAGCAAGAGTTCCCAGCAGATGCAAGAGAGAAGACTTGCCCGAACCTGAAGCCCCTACCACCGCGATGGTTTCGTGCCGCTCAATATCCAGGTCTATGCCCCGCAGAATGGTTATTTTTTCTCCCGGTCCGTCATACTCCTTGCCCGTTCCTTCAAGGCGGTACAGGGGAGGAAGAGGCTCCCGGAGACCGGAGCCGGCCGGCTGGTCTGCAAGGCGGCTGTCCGTCATTCGTGCCTCAGGGCGTCCACTGGCTCCAGGCGGGAGGCCTGGCGGGAGGGATACAGGGTGGCCAGAAAGCACAGCAGCATGGCGCACAGTATGGTCAGAACAATGTCAGAGGTATGCAGGAGCACGGGCATATAGTCAAGGGAGTAAACGCCCGGCGGCAGTTCAATAATCTTGTATTTACCCAGGATCAGGCTGGCGCCGACCCCCAGAACCGTGCCCAGCCCCGTGCCCATGAGGCCGATGAGCAGTCCCTGAATAATGAAAATGTTCCGGATAGCCCGGCGTCCGGCTCCCATGGACATGAGAACGGCTATGTCCCTGGTCTTTTCCATGACCAGCATGACCAGGGCGGTGACAATGGAGAAGGAGCCCACCAGCACCACCAGGACCAGGATGACGGCCATGGCTGATTTTTCCAGTTGGAGGGCGGCGAAGAGGTTGCTGTTCATGGTCATCCAGGTCCGGGCGTAGAACTGCTCCGGCCCGATGCGCGCCACGGCGTCTTCGGCTATGGTATCGGCCTTGTAGACATCCCGGACGGCGATTTCAATGCCGGTAATCCGTCCCCCGGGCCAGCCCAAAAGCGCCCTGGCCGCGTCCAGCTCGACAAAAACCAGAGAGGAGTCATATTCATAGAGGCCGATGGAAAAGATGCCAGCCACGCGGAAGGCTTTGATCCGCGGGTTGAAGCCGGCCGAGGATTGCTGGCCCGAGGGGGACAGCAGGTTGACCCGGCTGCCTGTGTGCAGACGCAACCGGGCGGCCATGTCTTTGCCCACGATAATGCCCGGCAGCCCTTCCGGGGCCGCCAGATCCTCCACAGACCCTTCCACCAGCCTGCCCAGGGCCCCCAGTACCCGCGGGGCGGTGGCCGGGTCAATGCCCCGCAGGACAACGCCCTTCACCCCGGCCGGAGAGGAGATCATCAACTCGGAGTAGATAAAGGGCGTGGCTCCGGTCACCCCGGGCGTCTCCAGAAGGGCGGCCTGCCGCGCTTCCTCCTGGAACAGAGGCTGGACGCTGAACAGTATGGCGTGGGCGCTGACGCCGATAATCTTGTCGCGCAGATCCGTGGTAAAGCCGTTCATCACCCCCATGACCACAATCAGGGAGCCCACTCCCAGGGCCACTCCGGCCACGGAAATCCAGGAAATGACGGAAATGAAGGCCTGGCCCTTGCGGGCGGAAAGATAGCGCAAGGCGACGAAGATCTCAAAGTACATGTTCAAAGTTGGAT
This sequence comes from Desulfovibrio sp., assembly GCA_031276785.1. Classification (GTDB taxonomy): domain Bacteria; phylum Desulfobacterota; class Desulfovibrionia; order Desulfovibrionales; family Desulfovibrionaceae; genus Frigididesulfovibrio. The sequence continues at coordinate 7,766 of JAISMK010000163.1, forward strand.
CGCTCCAGCTGGGGAACGGCGCCCGGCACGGTCAGCCCTCCGGCTTGAGCAGGGGAAAAAGGATAACTTCGCGGATGGAAGGGGCATCGGTCAGGAGCATCACCAGACGGTCAATGCCCACTCCCTGGCCGGCGGCCGGGGGCATGCCGTATTCCAGCGCCCGCAGATAGTCCTCGTCCATGTGGTGCGCCTCGTCGTCGCCGGCTTCCTTTTCCTCCACCTGGGCCTCAAAACGCCTGCGCTGGTCCACGGGGTCGTTGAGTTCGGAAAAGGCATTGGCCAGTTCCCTGCCGGCAACGAACAGCTCGAACCGGTCCGTGATCTGCGGGTTCTGTTCGTTGCGCCTGGACAGGGGCGAAATATCCGTGGGATAGTGGTAGATGAAATGGGGCTGGATGAGCCGCGGCTCCACATCCAGGTCGAAGAGTTTGGCCTGGAGCTTGCCCAGCTTTTCCCCGGCCGTGGCTTTTTCGCCCTTCTGGCGGATATAGCGCCGCAGAGCCCCTTCATCCGCATACAACCCGGGGCTGTGCCCTCCGATGCGTTCCAGGGATTCAAAAAAAGACATCCTCGTCCAGGTCCCCGGCGTCAGGTCAATGATCTGGCCCTGGTATTCTATGCGGGTCGCGCCGCAGACCGCGCCCGCGATGTGGGCGAAAAGACGCTCGGTGAAGAGCATCAGATCCTCGAAGGTGGCATAGGCCCAGTAGAATTCGCACATGGTGAATTCCGGGTTGTGCTGGGTGGAGATGCCTTCGTTGCGGAAGCTGCGGTTGATCTCGAAGACTTTTTCAAAACCGCCCACCAGGAGCCGCTTGAGATAGAGTTCCGGAGCGATGCGCAGGTACAGCCGCAAATCCAAGGCGTTGTGGTGGGTAACAAAGGGCCTGGCCGTTGCTCCGCCGGGAATGGGCTGCAACATGGGTGTTTCCACTTCCAGAAAACCTTCCTGTTCCATGAAGGCGCGGAATTCGCGCACAATCCGGATGCGCTTGAGAAAAATTTCCCGGCTGCGCGGAGTGACCAGAAGGTCCACATAGCGCTGGCGGTAGCGGATTTCCACGTCCTTGAGGCCGTGATATTTTTCCGGCATGGGGCGGATGGACTTGGTGAGCAGGGTCAGCGAGGCGCAACGCAGGGTCAGTTCGCCGGTCCTGGTGCGGAACAGAGATCCGCACAGGCCCACCAGATCGCCGGGTTCGAGCTTTTTGAACAGGGCATAGGCGTCTTCGCCCAGGATCTCCCTGGCCGCGTAACACTGGATACGCCCGGTGGCATCCATAAGATGGAAGAAGGCCACCTTTCCGAAGGATCTCAAGGAGACAATGCGGCCGGCCAGACGGAATTCCCCGGCCTTGTCCAGCAGCTCCTCCCCCCCGGCATCGCCGTAGCGGGCCAGTATGTCCGCGGCGTCATGCTCCTTGACAAAGCCGTTGGCAAAGACGTTCACCCCGGCGTCCAGAATTTCGCAGGTTCTGGCCACCCTGTTTCTGATGACGTTGTTCAGCTCTCCCCGCGCCTCCAGAGATTCCAGAGCGGGAAGGAAATAGGCCGCATGGCCGGAAGCGCCGCCGGCCCGCGCCGGAGATGGGCGGGGACTGTCCCCGCCCCGGGAGGGGAAAGAGGGGTCCAAAACGTTGTCACTCCCGCGTCTGTCTGTGGATTGGCGCCAGAGCAGTTTAACTTTGAAAAAGTTTGGACTGCCCCACAAGGATTTGCTTGCAAATCCTTGCCGCCGGACAGGGGCAAGCGGGCTTTGCCCGCCGTAAGCGAACTGTTTCAAGCGTTAATTGCTATAAAACATGATCATAAAGAAAAAGGCTATGCCAAAGGAAGCATGGCGTCAAGTACGCCCCGGCCTTCCTGAACCGCCCTCCTCCGCCTGTTTCCGCCGGCGCAGCAGGCGGCGTTCCTGCTGAAATAGAAAACGGATGATGGTTTCCCGGTCTTCTTCTCCGGCGCAGTCGTAGGCCAGGGAAAAGATCCCCGGACGCGGCAGGGGCGCGCCTGCGCCTCGCGCTAGCACAGTCGCCTGAAGGCAGACCGTGCGCAGGGGGTATTCCTCCAGCAGGAGCAGGATATCCAGGCGGTCGCCGTCCGGGAGGGGGGCTGCGCTTTCCAGAGTCAGCCCGGCTCCGCTCAGTTCCGTCACCAGCCCTTCCTCCGGGAAATCCCGCCACAGGCTTTGCCGCAGCAGATGGCCCAGGATGGCGTCGAGCTTCCTGTCCATGTCCTGAAGAAAATCCAGAACCGGCCCGGGCAGCCGGGAGCCGGGCGGCAGATCCCGCAAGGACGCGCCTGTGTTCGAAAAATTCGGCCCGCGCCAGGGCGGGTCTCCCTGCCGCGCCTGGCGGAACCGAGCCCGGATCCGGGTCAATGGAGCGGATGGATCGTTCATGCGGGTTTCACCGCCGCCAGGCGGTCAGCCTCGGGTGGCATAGCGCCCGGTTGCGATCCAGCGCCAGGTGGTCAGGCCCTCCAGCCCCACAGGCCCCCGGGCGTGCAGCTTCTGGGTACTCACCGCCACCTCCGCCCCCAGGCCGAACTGCCCGCCGTCGGTGAAGCGCGTGCTGGCATTGACGTATACAGCGGCGGAATCCACCCGGCGGATGAAGATGTCGGCCTGCTCCATGTCTTCGGTGAGGATGGCGTCGGAATGGCCGGTGCCGTGGCTGCGGATGTGCTCAAGGGCGCTTTCCAGATCTTCCACGACCTCCACATTACAGTCCAGGCTGAGCCATTCCTTGTCGTAGTCGCCCTCTTCCACCGGCGGCAGGGGGATGGAGCAGGCCGCGAACAGGGGGCGGGCGGCGGCCCCGGCATGCAGGACGACTCCCAGGGGCGCCAGGCGGCGGTACAGCTTGGGGAGGAATTCCGGGGCAATGGCCCGCTGCACCAGGATGGTCTCCACCGCGTTGCAGGCGCTGGGCTTCTGGATTTTGGCGTTTTCCAGAACAGCGAGGGACTCTTCCTGGCGGGCGCTGGCCTCCACGAAGATGTGGCAGACGCCGATGCCGCCGGTGATCACCGGAATGCGCGACTCCCGGCGGCACAGGCGCTGCAGGGCTTCTCCGCCGCGCGGGATGAGCATGTCCACATATTCGTCCAGATGCAGAAGTTCCGTCACCAGGGCGCGGCCGGGGTCGGAAACGGCCTGGACGGCTGTGAGCGGCAGGGCGTGCCGGGCCAGGGCCGAGTGGACGATCTCCAGCAGGGCGGCGTTGGTCCGGGCCGTCTCCCTGCCGCCGCGCAGGATGGCGGCGTTGCCCGTTTTCAGGCACAGGGAGGCGATGTCCACGGTGACGTTGGGCCTGGCCTCGTAAATGGCCGCCACCACTCCCAGGGGAACGCGCCGGCGGAACAGGAAAAGTCCGTTGTCCAGGGCGCGTCCGTCCAGGATTTCGCCCACCGGGTCAGGCAGGGCGGCAATGGCCCGCGTGTCGGCGGCGATGCTTTCCAGCCGCCCGGCATCCAGAAAAAGGCGGTCGCGCAGGCTTTCCGTCAGACCGCCGGCGCTGGCCGCGGCCATATCTTCGGCGTTGGCCGCCAGGAGAGCCTCCGCCCTGGCCTCCAGGCCGTCGGCCATAGAGAACAGAAGAGAGCTTTTTTCCCTTCCGGAAAGAGCGCCCACAGCCAGAGATGCCTTGCGGGCCGCTGCTCCCATCCGGCGCAGGGGGGAAAGATTAGTGTCCATGCCTGCCTCCAGTCAGGATTAGATCGTCGCGGTGCACCGCCACCGCGCCATGGGCATAGCCCAGGACGGTCCGGATTTCCGCCGAGTGTCTGCCCGCGATAAGCCCCAGGGCTTCGCTGTTGTAGCGGGCCGTGCCCAGGGCTATTTCCCTGTCCTCCGGGTCCAGAATACGCACCACCTCGCCCCGGGAAAAATCGCCGCGAACCCGGATGATTCCCTTGGGCAACAGGGAGCTGTTTCCTTCCGTCAGAGCCGCGGCAGCGCCGGCGTCCACGCTGAGATCTCCGGCTGGCGGCGCTCCGTAAAGCCAGCGCTTGCGCCGTTCCAGGGGGCTTGCTTCAGCGGGGAAGATCGTGCCGGCCTGCGCCCCGGCCAGAACCTCGTCAATTACCTCCGGTCTGGAGCCGGCGGCGATGACGACGGTGATGCCGGCCCGGACCGCCACCCTGGCGGCCTGGATTTTGGTCGCCATGCCGCCTGTGCCCAGGCCGGAAACGCTGTCTCCGGCCAACAGGCGCACGGTTTCATCAATGTGTTCCACCACCGGGATCAGGCTGGCCTCGGGGTGGGAACGCGGGTCCGCCGTGTGCAGGCCTTCCTGATCCGTGAGCAGGAGCAGGGTGTCGGCATCGGCCAGGATGGCGGCAAGAGCGGAGAGGGTGTCGTTGTCGCCCACCTTGATCTCCGCTGTGGCCACGGCGTCGTTTTCATTGATGATCGGGACAATGCCGTTCTCCAGCAGGGCCTGGAGCATGTCCCGGGCGTTGAGAAAGCGTTCGCGGTCTTCCAGATCGGCGCGGGTCAGAAGCATCTGGCCGATATGCAGGCCATAGATGGAGAAAAGCTGTTCCCAGGTTTGGATCAGGCGGCTTTGCCCCACGGCGGCCAGCATCTGCTTGGAGGCCACCGTGGGGGGCAGACGGGGATAGCCCAGACATTCCCGGCCGGCGGCAATGGCTCCGGAGGTGACCAGGATGATTCTGTGCCCGCGGCGCCTGGCCCGAACGCAAGGCCGGACCAGTTCCAGCATGTGCGCCCGGTTCAGGCCGGGCGCGCCTTGAGTCAGGACGCTGGTGCCGAGTTTGAGAACCAGTGTTTTAGCCTGGGACATATTTTTCCGCCGTCGGGGGATCAGGGAATCAGGTGGAAGCGTTTGAGTTTTTTGCGCAGGCCCTCCCGGCTTATGCCCAGAATGCGGGCCGCCTGAGACTTGTTGCCCCCGGCGGACTCCAGCGCCTGGCTCAGGAGAGCGGATTCCGCAAGTCCCAACGGCGGCAGATCCAGCCGCGGCGGCGAGATGGCGGGCCGGGCAGGGGACATTCTTCCGGCCGAGGGAGGGCGCTCCGGTCCGGCCTGCAGACGGCCGGCCTCCGGAGAGGCGGGCAGCAGCAGGGCGGCGGACAGATCGCGGGGCTCAATGGTTCCCGTGGCGGTCAGCAGGGCGGCCCGTTCCACTTCGTTGGCCAGTTCCCGGATATTGCCGGGCCAGGAGTATCTCTCCAGAACGGCCAGAGCCTCCCTGCTGAGGGCGCGGTCCGGGAGGCGGTTGCGCAGGGCGCAATTTTCCAGAAAGAAGGAGGCCAGCGGGGCGATATCCTCCACCCTTTCCCGCAGGGCCGGGATGTGCAGGCGTAGGACATTGAGCCGGTAATAGAGATCGGAACGGAATTCTCCCCGGGCGCAGGCCGCCTCCAGGTCGCGGTGGGTGGCGGCCAGGATGCGCACATCCACAGGCAGGGGAGTTCTGCCGCCGACGCGATCCACCGCGCCGCTCTCAATGACATGCAGGATCTTGGCCTGACTTTCCGGAGGCAGATCGCCTATTTCATCCAGAAAAATGGTCCCTCTGCTGGCCTGCTCAAAACGTCCGATGCGGGCGTCCACGCCGGAGGCCACCCCTTTTTCAATGCCGAATAGTTCGCTTTCCAGCAGGCTGGAGGGGATGGCCGCGCAGTTGATGACCACAAAGGGCTCTTTGGCTCTGGGGCCGGCATAGTGCATGTGCCGGGCCAGAATGCCCTTTCCGGTCCCGGTTTCCCCGGTGATGAGTACGGTGGAGTCAACGCCGGCGGCCAGATCGGCCTGGCGCAGAAGGGATTGAAAGGCCCGGCTCCTGCCCACGAAGCGTTCCTGCCCGGCCTGCCGTTCCAGCACCGCGCGCAGCTTTCTGTTCTCCCGCGACAGGGTGTTCTGGCCCCTGGCCAACTTTTTACAGGCGGCGTCCAGCCCGGCCACCGTCTTGCTCAGTTCGAACTCCCGGGCCTCCACCTTGACCAGCATGAGGCCGAAGGACTCCGCCAGTTCAGTAACCTCGCGGGGATACTTGCCCTGCTCGGTCAGGGAAAAGAGATTTTTTGCCCCGCTGAAGTCTCCGTTTGCAATCTGGGCGCAGGCGGAAGCAAGCTGCCGGAGGGCCGCTTCGGTCAACTGGGGGGGGGTGGGCATGGCTATCCTTCAGAGCAGAGCTTGCCCACAAAAGCAAGCACCGCAAAACCCCAGGGAATCTGCGCCGCTGAAGGCAACGTGAGCCGGCCGCAAATCACTCTTGCAACAGTATGTTGAAAAAGTCCGTCCTGCTCGCGCAGCCTGTTTTTCCACAGGCTTTTAAGCCGGCGATCCCGCAAAAACAACCAACAGCAAAATTATCGTAATTAGGCCATACCAGAAGAAAAACATTCCCGCAAGGATGGATTCCTTGCGGGAATGAGGAAAACAACCAGCCTTCCGCGGGCCGCCTTGCTGCCTGCCGCCGGCAAAAGTCCGGATCTCCCGCATTGCGCGGGATGTGGCGCTGTAAGGAAACAGTCCTTACGGTTATCGGTATTTTCTCTGCCATTTTCATGCCAAAGGTTCTCCCCCCGGCAAAAGCTCGATCCATTTATGCCAATTCCAGGTTAGATCCTTTTACGCTTGAAATGCTTGACGGCGAGCAAAGCTCGCCTACAGGCATTTCGCGGCAATGATTTGCAGGCAAAGCCTTGCAGGGCAGTCCAACTTTTTCAAAGTTAAACTGCTCCAGCCGGCCGCGGGGCGCGGAGACCTGGAGTCAAGCGAAAGCGCCCACATTGTGGGCGTAGACGCCTTCAATGTGGGCGCTTACAGTTCTCTGCGTCTGGCCTCAAAGCAAAAACAGGGTGGCCAGCCCCAGAAACAGAAAAAAACCCGCGCCGTCCGTCAGGGCGGTGAGGAAGATGCTGGACGCCTGAGCGGGGTCCCGGCCCAGGGCCTTGAGCAGCAGAGGAATTGATGCTCCGGCCATGGCCCCCAGGAGCATATCCAGAATGAGAGCCCCTGCCATGACGCTGGCCAGAGAGGGGTTGCTGGTGAGGAGCAGGACGCCGCTCCAGGCCAGGACGCCCAGAAGCAGGCCGTTGAGCAGGCCGATCTTGCCTTCCCGGAAGACGTACTGCCAGGCCCTGCGGGGGTCGAACCTTTCCCTGGCCAGTTGGCGGATGATCACGGCCAGGGCCTGTTGCCCGGTGTTGCCGGCCTGGTTGGCCACCATGGGCATGAGCACGGCCAGAAAAGCCATCTGGGCGATGGAGCCGTCAAAGAGGTAGACTATGCCCGCGGCCAGGGCGGAGTTGAAGGTGTTGACCAGGAGCCAGGGCAGGCGCATGCGCACGGATTCCAGCCAGGGGGTGTCAACGTTTTCATCCTGCCCGGCGCCTACCATGCCCAGCAGATCTTCCGAAGCCAGATCGTTGATGATGTCTATGACGTCGTCGTGGGAGATGACGCCGAGCAGGCGGCCCGACCCGTCCACAACGGGGAGGGCCATGAAATTGTAACGGGCGATGAGTCTGGCCACCTCTTCCTTGCCCTGCTCCCCCCTGACGGTAATCAGAACCTGGTCTCCCACGGCATCGCCCAAGGTGGCCCGGGAGGGCAGCAGCAGCAGGTCGCGCAGAGATAGGACCCCGATGAGGACGTTGCCGGGATTTACGATATAGGCGTAATAAGGGATTTCCTTGTCCTCAATTTCGCGCCGCAGTTGGGAAATGGCTTGATCCGCCGTTAGATCCGCCTCCAGGACAACGATTTCCGTGTTCATGGCTCCGCCGGCGGTATCCGGGTCAAAGGCCATAAGCTGGCGGATTTCTTCAGCGTCTTCGCTGCCCAGCTTGTCCAGGATGGCATCGCTGTGCGCGGTCCCCAGTTCATCCAGAACATCGGCGGCATCGTCCGGGGACATTTCGCCCAGGATGCCGGCGGCCTTGTCGGGATCCAGTTTCTCCAGGATCTCCACCCTGGAGTATTCTTCCATTTCCGCCAGAGCCCCGGCCGCGTCCTCCTCCGGCAGGGCGCAGAGCAGATCCATCTGGTCTTTCAGGCTCAAATTTTCGATATGTTCGGCAAGATCGGCCGGGTGCCCCAGATCCGCGATGGCCGTTATGCCCTGGGCTTCCGCCCGGCTCTCCAGGTCCGGAGAGGGCGGAGGAGCCTCCTCCGGCAGGGGGCGGTCAGCCGGGGGAGGAGGCAGGCTGGAGGCTGGGGGATTGGACATGGCGTCACTACCTTGGGAGGCGTCTTGACGAAAAGGGCGGGGGCTTTTATTACTGGGGGCGAAAAGTATTTTATACTTTTCCTTGCCGATGTCCGCAGAAATAAATAAACATGGCCGTTGCGGCGACTTTCGCGCTCCGCACAGGTATCACTTAGCCCGGCAGGAGGCAAGCCGCTTCCCCTGGATAGCTTTCAGGCGGTTTGCCCCGGCAAGGAAAGAGAGTCCGTGTCCGTTCCCTCTTCCCCCTTTTTTCGCGGCCGCGCTCTGGAACATACGCTGCTGACCATCCGCCAGGCTCTGGCCGAAGACGGGACGGACCTCACCAGCAACGCAGTCTTCGCGCCGGAGGATTCTCTGCGCGCCGTCATTGTGGCCAAGGAGGAGGCCGTCCTGGCCGGCCTGCCGCTGATTCCGCTTATTCTGGAAGAAGGATCCCGCCTGGAGCCGGGCCGCTGGAAGGTGGTCCGCCACGCCAGGGAAGGGGAAAGGCTTTCGCCCGGAGAGGAAATCATCCTTATGGAGGGAGGGGCCAGACTGCTTCTGCGTTGCGAACGGGTGATTCTGAACTTTATCTGCCACCTGTCCGGCATCGCCAGCCTGACCAGGCGCTACGCCGACAGGTTGCGGGGATCCGGCATCACCCTGTTGGATACCCGTAAGACGCTACCCGGATTGCGCTTCCCCGAAAAGTACGCCGTTCTGGCCGGAGGCGGACGCAACCACCGTATGGATCTGTCCGCAATGCTCATGCTCAAGGACAATCACCTTGACGCCGGCGGAGGCGTCGCCTCCGCTGTAGCCCTGGTGCGCGCGGCATATGGCCCCGTCCCTCCTCTGGAAGTGGAGTGCCGCACCCTTGGGGAGGTGGAGGAGGCCCTGTTGTGCCGGGTGGACAGGATCATGCTGGACAACATGGATGCCCCCGCCCTGGAGGCGGCCCTGCGGCGCATTCCGGCGGAGGTGGAAGTAGAGGTGAGCGGCGGCCTCAGCCTGGACAGCCTGGACGGGCTGCTCGCCCTGGCGGGCTCGCGTAAGCCGGATTTCGTCTCCGTTGGCCGCATCACCCATTCCGCTCCTCAGGCGGACTTCAGCCTGCGCCTGGAGCGGCTTTGTTCTTGAAAAAACCGTCCGTCCGGGCCATACTCCGGCCATCGTGAACGCGCGGGCCGGAGCGGGGATCTGCCGCGTCTTCCGGCAATAGCCCGCAAAGGAGCTGCTATGACCTTGCGGCATGACCGGATTGAGGCCGGACGCCGTCGGCTCGGCCCTGCCCTGACCATTATGGCCCACCATTATCAGGCGGACGAAGTTGTCCGCCATGCCGATCTGCGCGGGGATACCCTGCAGTTGGCCCGCCGGGTGCAGAGCGTCGATTCCGAACACATCATTTTTTGCGGCGTCTATTTCATGGCGGAAGCCGCCGCCCTCCTGGCCCGGCCGGGGCAGAAGGTCCACCTGCCCGAGCCGTCGGCCGAATGCAGCATGGCCCTCATGTCCACCGCGGAAGCGGCAAAGACTGTCCTGGCCCGCCTCACAGCCACGGGCCGCACGGTCATTCCCCTGGTCTACGGCAATTCCACCCTGGGTGTGAAGGCAGTCGCCGGGGCGCATGGCGGAGCCGTCTGTACTTCCGCCAATGCCCGGACCATGCTGCGCTGGGCTCTGGACCAGGGCGACGCCGTGCTGTTTCTGCCGGACAGGCACCTTGGCTGGAATACCGCCGACGCCCTGGATCTGCCCCTGGAGGACCGCAAGGTGCTCTCCCTTCAGGACGACGGTCAGGGGGAAGAAGAAAAGGCCCGCCTGTATCTTTGGCCGGGGTTCTGTTCCATCCATACCCGTTTCACCACCCGGCAGATTTCCCGCCTGCGGACGGAAAACCCCGGCGCCCTGGTGGTGGCGCATCCCGAATGCCGGCCCGAGGTGGTGGCCGGAGCCGACGCCGTGGGATCCACCGCCTTCATCATACGCTATGTGGCGGAGGCCCCGGCCGGAGCCGTCTGTATTGTGGGCACGGAAATCAATCTGGTGGAACGTCTGGCCGAAGAACACAGAGGGCGCGTGACGGTGCTGCCCCTGGTGGAAAGCGCCTGCACCCACATGGCCCAGACCACGGAGGAATGCCTGGAATCCTGCCTGGCCGCCGTGGCCGAAGGCCGGGAGGACTTTGTGATCCGGGCGCCGGAGGAGAACAGGGAGCCCGCGAAGCTTGCCCTGGAGCGGATGCTGAGCGTGGCTGGCTGATGATGGCGTTGAAAAAGTCCGTTGTTATCCGGAACCAGAATAACAGGAGCGGCAATGGAAGCGCAACGGCTGTATACCCAGGTTCTGATCATCGGCGCCGGCCTGGCTGGCAGCGTGGCGGCCCTGCGTCTGGCGGACAAAGGGATTCAGGTGTCTCTCCTGGCTGCCGGCGATGACGTGGAAAACGCCAATTCCTGGCTGGCCCAGGGGGGTATTATTTACCGTTCCGAGGATCGCGACGACGCCCGGCTCCTGGCGGAGGACATTTTTATCGCCGGCCACCGCCACAACGCTCCGGAGGCGGTCTGGTTCCTGGCCAGGGAAGGGCCTCCGGCCGTCCGGGAGATGCTGGTGGAGCGGGTGGGGGCGCACTTTGACCGCCAGCATACGGACGGGCATGTGGAAGAGGAATGGGATCTCACCCGGGAGGGCGGCCATTCCCGCCAGCGCATCCTGCACAGCGCCGACCATACCGGCCGCACCATCATGGAGGCCGTGCGGGCGGCCGTGCTGCGCAATCCTTCCATCACCGTGCTGCAAGGCTGTACCGCCGTTGACCTTCTGACCTCGCACCACCACACCCGGGGCATGACCTACCGCTACCAGTTGGAAAACCGCTGCTGCGGGGCCTATGTATACCGCGAGGATTCCGGCCTGGTGGCGACCATGCTGGCGGACGTGACCATTCTGGCCACAGGCGGCGCCGGGCAGGTTTACCTGCACACCACCAACGCCCCATCCGCCGTTGGCTCCGGCATCGCCATGGCCAGCCGGGCCTTTGTCCGCCTGGAAAACATGGAGTTTGTCCAGTTTCACCCCACCACCCTCTACCACCTGGATCCGCGCCGGGAACTCATAACCGAGGCTCTGCGCGGGGAAGGAGCCCATCTGGTGGACAGCCGGGGGCGCCGTTTCATGGCCGCCCATGACTCGCGCGGAGAACTTGCCCCCCGCGATATTGTGGCCAGGTCCATTGTGGAAGAAATGCTCGCCTCCGGCGACCCCTGCGTCTATCTGGATGTTTCCCCGGTGCGGCAGAATCTGGAGAAACGGTTTCCCACCGTGCTTCACAGTTGCCGGGAGCGCGGCATTGACGTCCATGCCCAGCCCATTCCCGTTGTCCCGGCCGCCCACTACTTCTGCGGCGGTATTCTCACGGACCTGGCCGGACGCACCACTCTGGAGCGCCTGTACAGCGTCGGCGAATGCAGTTGCACCGGAGTGCATGGCGCCAACCGCCTGGCCAGCACCTCCCTGCTGGAGGCCCTGCTTTGGGGCGTGTCCGCCGCCGAGGACATCGCCGCCCGCCTGTCCGGCGGGCTGGAATCCCTGCACAGAGTCCACGAGGCCATTGTGGACTGGCAGCCCCAGGGGGACGAAAAAAACGACGACCCAGCCCTGCTGGCTCAGGACTGGACCGCCATCCGCAACATCATGTGGAACTATGTGGGCATTTCCCGCACCAACTCACGCCTGATCCGCGCCTTCAACGAACTGCGCGATCTGTCCCGCACCCTGCACGACTTCTATAACAGCACGCCCCTTTCCAAGCCGCTCATCGATCTTTTCCACGGCTGCCTGACCGCCTGCCTCATCACCCAGGCGGCCCTCAGGAACACGCGGGATCTGGGCTGCCACCACCGGGTGTGACTCCCGGGCCAATTATTCCAATTCCAGGTTAAAAATGCTCTAAGAAAAACGCTCACGAGAGAGACCCGTTATGCAGATTGTCCACCAGACCGAGATTGCCGGATACCCTCTTCTTGCACGGGGGAAAGTCCGCGATATTTATGAAATTTATCCTGACGCCCTGCTCCTGGTGACCACGGACCGCATGTCGGCCTTTGACGTGGTCATGCGCCGGCCCATTCCCTACAAAGGGGTGATCCTCAATCAGATTACCCTGTACTGGATGGAGCGCTTTGCCGGCCTGCTGCCCAACCACCTTCTGGAGTACGAAGCCAGATCCTTCCCCAGGGGTCTGCGCGCCCATCAATCCTTGCTGGAAGGGCGGAGCGTCCTGGTGCGCAAGGCCAGGCCCCTGCCGGTGGAGTGCATTGTCCGCGGCTATCTTGCCGGCTCGGGCTGGAAGGATTACCGGGCCTCGGGGCGGGTGTGCGGCCTTTCCCTGCCGCAGGGGATGGAGGAGTCCCAGCGCCTGGATCCGCCCCTGTTCACCCCTTCCACCAAGGCGCAGCAAGGGGAGCATGACAGGAACATCACGGCCGCGGAGGGCATGGCCCTGGCCGGAGAGGCCAACTTCCGGGCCATGGAGCGCTTTTCCCTGGAAATTTTCCGCCAGGCCGGGGCGGAGGCCTTGGCGCGCGGCGTCATCATCGCTGACACCAAGCTGGAATTCGGGCTGTGGGAGAACAGGCTGCTGCTCATTGACGAGGTTCTGACCCCGGATTCCTCCCGTTTCTGGCCCGCCAAAGGCTATGCCCCGGGCCGGTCCCAGCCCAGTTTTGACAAGCAGTTCCTGCGGGACTGGCTGGAGCGGCAGGACTGGGACAAGACCCCGCCGCCGCCCGACCTGCCGCGGGAGGTGATTGCCGAAACAGGCCGGAAATACCGGGAGGCCTTTGCCGCCCTTACCGGCAGGGAACTGTCTCTGCCGGAAGACGGGGGAAAATGATGCGCCTTCCCTCGCGGATGGATTCATGCTAGATTCATGCTAGAATTGACGCCAGAGTGGTTCAGGAACAGAACGGGCGCAACTGCAACGTATTCGGCCAAAAGGAGCGGCGTATGCTTTTAGCGGGGAAAAAGGCGGCTATTTTCGGCGTGGCCAACAATAAAAGCATAGCCTACGGCATTGCCAGGGCCTTTCGCGACAACGGCGCTGAAATTGCCCTGTCCTGGCCGAACGAAACTCTGCGCAAGCGGGTGGATCCCCTGGCCGCGGAGCTGAAGGCGGCCTTTACCTTCCCCTGCGATGTGACCAGAGATGAAGATCTGGCCGCTTGCGCGGAAACTGTCCGCGCCGCCTGGGGGCGGACGGACATACTGGTCCATGCCGTAGCCTTCGCCAACAAGGACGATTTGCAGAACCGCTACATTGACACTTCCCGCCAAGGCTTCACCCTGGCCCTGGACATCTCCGCCTATTCCCTGGTGGCCCTGTGCCGGGCCTTTGAACCTCTTTTCAGCGCCGAAGCCTCGGTGATCACCCTGACCTACTACGGGGGGCAAAAGGTCATAACCAACTACAACATCATGGGTATCGCCAAGGCCGCCCTGGAGGCCTCGGTGCGCTACCTGGCCCACGATCTCGGCCCCAGCGGCGTCCGCGTCAACGCCATCAGCGCCGGACCCATCAGAACCCTGGCCGCCTCGGGCATTTCCGGCTTCCACAAAATCCTGAACCATATTGAGCGTTTCACTCCCCTGCACCGCAATGTGACCATAGACGAAGTGGGCCGGGCCGCGCTCTTTCTGGCCTCTCCTCTGGCCTCGGGAGTGACCGGGGACATCCTCTTTGTGGACGCCGGCTATCAGACCTCCGGCATTCAGATCGAGTAGCCCGGACCGCCGGGAGAACGGCCCTGCTTCCGGCGCCGCCCGGGGAGTTGACGAAGCCGGGCATCACCCCTACTATGCCTTGCCTTCCGGTTCCGCTTTTCCGCGTAGAGCGTTTTTACTTTGAGATTACAGATCAGACTTTCTTTAAACTACGTCCGCTCAGGCGCTTGCAGGCGCGGATAAATCGCGCCCGCGCCTCTGCGGCGGGCGGCCGCCAAGGAGTTTCTCCGCGATGCAGTATTCTGTGGAAGACCTCTCGCCGGTCAAAAAAAAGATAACCATAACCGTCCCGGCGGATGAAGTCCGCGCCGCCCTGGACAAAAACCTGGAAGCCTACCGCGCCTCCGCCACCCTGAAAGGCTTCCGGCGGGGCAAGGCGCCCGCCGCCATGGTGGCGAAGCATTTTCACCAGGAAATCTTCGGCGAAACCGCCACGGAGCTGATCGACGGGAACCTGCGGACCGTGCTGCGGGAAAACTCCTTTATTCCGGCCTCCCGTTTCTTTGTTTCCGGGGAGGATCTTGTCCGCGACGCGGCCTTTTCCTGCTCCGTCACCTTTGATGTCCTGCCCGAATTCAACCTGCCGCCGCATGAGGGGCTGGAAGTGGAGCAGGAAGCGGCCGCTGTGGGAGAAGAAGAGATTGCCGCCGCCCTGGAACGCCTGCGCGAACGCCACGCGTTCGTCCGGCCGGTGGCGGAGGATCGGCTGCCGGCGGACGGGGACGTGGCCCTCCTGGACTTTGACGGCATTGACGACTCCGGGGAGCCCCTGCCGGAGGTTTCGGGCCGGAATCTGGAAATCTCTCTGGGCGGGGGGCAGACCGTCCCCGGCTTTGCGGAGCTGATCAAAACCCTGCGGCCGGGGGAAACCGGGCAGGGCTCCGTGACCTTTCCGGAAACGTATTTTCACAAGAAACTGGCCGGCAAAACAATTTCCATGCGCGTTCGCCTTATTTCGCTCAGCGCGCGGCTCCTGCCGGAACTGGACGACGCCTTTGCCCGGGATTTGGGATCCTTCCCCTCTCTGGCGGGACTGCGCGAGGCGGTGAGAGATTCCCTGCTGACCAAGCGTACGGAAGAAAACAGAAAGGCGGCCAAGGAAAAACTGCTGCGCTCCCTGACGGACGCCGTGGATTTCCCGTTGCCGGAGGCCCTGCTGGAATACCATATTTACTTGGCCGTGGAGAAGATGCGCCGGCAGATGGAGCAGCTTGGCCAAAATCTTGACGCCGCGGACAAGAGCGCTCAGGATGCCCTGCGGGAGGAGGCGCTGCCCCTGGCCAGGCGCCGCGCCAAGGAAGAGATCCTCCTCATGGCCGTAGCCCGGGAACACGGCCTGGGCATAAGCGACGCCGAAGCGGACCTGCGCCTGCGCCACATGGCCCCGCAGAAAGAGAGCGTCAAGCAGGCCGTCAAAGATAACATGCTGCAGCAAAAGGCTCTGGACTGGATCTACGAAAGGGCCGCCGTCACCCTGACCGGCCGGGATCCGGAAGAGGTCTCCTCCGGAACGTCCGCCGCCGAAGGCGGGGAAGAGGAGGCGGCCGCGGGCGGGCTTTGCCGGCCTTAAAGTAACCATTTCAAAGCGAAACCGTTCCAAAGAGTTGTCTTGGCATGAACCCTGCATGTCTTTGGGGACGAATCTTTGGCCTGCCGTCCTTTCTGGAGGAGAAGCTCCATGCCCATACCCATTGTCATTGAGACCAGCGGCCGCTCGGAACGCGCCTATGACATCTATTCCCGCCTGCTCAAGGACCGCATAGTGCTTCTGAGCGAGGCCGTTGACGACCATGTGGCCTCTTTGATCTGCGCCCAGCTCCTCTTTCTGGAATCCGAGGATCCGGAAAAGGAAATCTATTTGTACGTCAATTCCCCGGGAGGCGCCGTCACCTCCGGCCTGGCCATTTACGATACCATGCAGTATATCGCCTGCCCGGTGGCTACCCTGTGCCTGGGCCAGGCCGCCAGCATGGGCGCTCTGCTGCTCTGCGCCGGCACGTCCGGGATGCGCTATGCCCTGCCCCACAGCCGGATTATGATCCACCAGCCGTCCGGAGGTTTTCGCGGGCAGGCCACGGATATTGACATCCACGCCCGGGAAGTCCTGCGCATAAAAGAATCCCTCAACGTCATCATGGCCCGGCACTCCGGCCAGACGGCGGAACGTATCGCCGAACTGACCGAGCGCGACACCTTCCTCAGCGCTGAGGAAGCCGCCGCCCTCGGCCTTGTGGACCGGGTTCTGGTTTCGCGCGAGGATCTGGCCCCCAAAGAAAAATAGACGCTCCGCGCGGCCCGCTAAGCCGCGCGGCCGGAGAAGCTATGA
>JAISMK010000101.1 GCA_031276785.1 Desulfovibrio sp.
AGTCAGAACGGCGCTGGTGCTGAAGCACCTGTTGCCGCTGAAATGCTCCCGCCGCTCTTCATCAATGAGCCGCGTCACCGGATCGGGAAAATGTCCCTTCTCCGGAACCGGATAGGCCTTGTGCCCGCTGCGGATGGCGTCCATGTGCAGCATCCAGCCGCTGCCCAGGAGTTTGACGGCATTGTTGAACCGGCTGGACACCAGGGCCAGATCGCTTTCGCTGGCGCTGGCCGTATCCTGGCCGCGCACTTCCCAGCCCGCTAGAAACGAACCGTCCTTATTGAGGATAACGCCGGGCTCGATGAGCGCGGCATAGGGCAGCAGATCCGGCAGGCCTTTGCTTTTGCTGCGGTAGTCGGCAAGTTTCAGCATTTGAAACCTCCCGTCACGCGCCAGCGTCCGGCCTTGGCCGGGTAGAACTCCTGTTGCTTGATGTGCCGCAACCAGACGCGGCTCATGATCGGATCAGCCTTGGCCATGCGCCGGAGCGCGAACATCGACATCAGCCAGAATACGGCGGCGGCAATGATGGAAACAGCCGTCAGCCCGCCCACACCCACCAAGAGCGCGATCAGGGCGCTGGTCATGACCAGTTCCCGTTCCGCGCCCAAAACATGGGCATGCCGGTGCAGGGATTGGTGAATGGGGAGAAATCGCCTCATATCACCGCTCCGGAGAAAGAAAAGACCGAGTTTACGATGCTGGCGGCAAAAGCGATGAAGGAAATGCCGAAGACTACGGATAAAAGTAATTTAAATCCGCCGCTTATGTCGTCTTTATTCATAATAAATATGACGCCACACAGCGCCATGGCGACGATACTGATCCACTTGCCAGCCGGGCCGGTGATGGTGTTCACCACTTTTTCCAGGGGAGAAGAAAATTCCGTGATGCCGCCCGATGCGGCAGCGATGTCGGGAAAGCAAAGGCAGATGGCCAGGAGGCCCAGCGCGATCAGGCCGGATTTGCCCGGCTTCAGAAAAGAGAGGGAATCAGCGGCGGGAAGAAGGCGTTTCGCGTTCATAACGGTCTCCGTTGTGGAGGCCGTCATGCGGCGCTTGGCTGGGGCGCGAGGCCCGCAGATGTAGGCGGGTTTTGCAGCGAGGGCACTGAAGCTCTATGTCTCCGGCTTCAATGGCTCCCCGTGCCAGCAGGCGGTTGCAATCCCGGCAACGGATGTCCGGGGTGGTCTGGATGGGCGCTTTCATACGATTCTGCCTTCCTCCTTATGCGGCGTTCGCCGCATAGAGTGTGTCCGTTTCATAAAAATCCTCCTTGTGGTTGAATCTGTTGACCTTGATGATGCTGGAAATCCGCCGTTGATTGTCCGGCGTCTTTTCCATATACACGGCCAGATCCACGGCCCGCCCGATGAGCTTCTGCTTGGGGCCGAGACCCGCCTCTTCCACCAGCTCTTCTAGGCGCGGCAAAGCTTCTTCCGCGCTGTCCGCGTGGAAGGTGGAAACCCCGCCCGGATGCCCGGTATTCCAGAGCTTCAGCATTTCCAAAGCGGCAGCGTCCCGCACTTCGCCTATCAAAATACGCTTTGGCGCGTACCGCATGCTGACTTTCGCCAGGGTGCGCATATCCACGTTGGCCAGCACGGAGGTGCGGAAAAAGACCGCGTTGGGGCTTCTGGATTGCAGTTCCGCCGTATCCTCCAGGATGATCAGGCGGTGCGTTGGTGTGAGCCGGTCAATGGCGTCGATCACCGCGTTGACGAATGTGGTTTTGCCGGAGGACGTGCCGCCGACCACTACGATATTCAGGCGGCGGTAAACCGCGTCTTCAATGAGGCTGACGGCCTCCAGAGTAATGGAACCGGCAGCGGCATACTCCGCCAGGGTGAACACCCGGCTGGCCTTCTTGCGCAAAGAGAAGGATGGGCCAGGCCCGACTATGGGCGGGAACGTGCCCTCAAAGCGTGAACCGTCCAGGGGAAATTCCCCTTCCACAATGGGGCTACGCTCATTCACCGTGAGATTGAGGCCGCTGGCCACCTGCGACAGGATCAGTCTGCCTTGCGCCACAGGGATGGAACCAATGGGCTCATGATCCTGGCCGTATTTTTCGATCCAGAGCCTGCCGTCCGGGTTGAGCATGATCTCGATCACGTCCGGGTCTTCCAAAGCGTTCATGAACAGCGGGCCGCAGGCATGGCGCAGGCCTTCCAGCAGGCGTGGATCGTCACAGGGGCGCATCAGCATCAGCGTAGTCCTCCCAGCACGAACACCGCCACGTTGAGCAGTGCCGAGACCGCCACAATGGCCGCGAGCCAGGCCGTGCTGTTCTTGAAGGTCTGGAGCCGGGCCGCGTGGTCATCAAAAACTTTACGGATGCCTTCCACCGAGGCGGAAGAAAGGCTGTCTGTCAGTTGTCCGACCGCAGCGGCCACGCCGGAAACATAGGCGTCCGTTTTGTCCGTCATCAATCTGCCCAGGCCGTCCCTGTGCCGAGCGTGGAGTTTTTCCAACTCGCCCAGATAGGCGTTACAGACGGTGACGCCCATGAGCGAAGGCTCGTCATTGGCAAGGATCATGCCGTTATGTTTGGCGAATAGGGCCTTTGCCTGTTCCAGAGTCAGGCCTATGCCGTCCGGCAGCAGCGGTTCTGGTTCCGGTTTAGGTTTTGCTGGAGTTTGTGCCACGGGCTTTTCATCCGTTGCGGGAGAAACAGTTTCCTGCGTCATGGCTTACCCCGTGATCCCGGCCAGATCGACAATGCCGATGAGCTGTTCCCAATAGCGTTTCAGGCGCGAGCGCACGGCAATATACTGGCAGGAGGCAATGGCGGTCTCAAAACCCTGGCGCTTGGCGAACAGTTCTTCCAGATCCCGGCCCAGGGTATCTTTATTGACCTGCGGGAGCTGAATGGTTGCGTAAAATTTGCTCCCGTATTCCTGGTAAAAGGTAAATTCCTCAAAACCCTTGCCGTCCAAGCGGATTTCTCCGAAAAACGGATTGAGCCAGACCACGATAGGCGTGGGAGCAAAACCGTCCGCCAGCACCTTGAGCCCGCTGATGGTGTCGCCGATGGCCTGGCCACCCGTGACGACAGAATGAAAAAAGACCTGATGCCCTTTTTCCTCCAGGAGCTGAATCAGGCTGATGTCTTTCATATAGTTGCCGAGCGCCAGAAAGGACGACGCGCCGTTGTCAACGATGGCGTGGGAATTATCCGGCAGGCTGTAGAGGCCTTCCAGCAACTCGTCAAAAGCCCTGGCGTCCACCTGACCCTGCCGGACAATATCAATGGGAACGACTTTGAATTCTTTGTAGCCCAAAAGCGTGGCGTTTACCGGATCGGTATCGAAGGCCACCACGTCTTTGCCCTGGTGCCGCAACACCTGATAGAGGAATGAGGCAATGACGGACTTGCCGACGCCGCCTTTGCCCTGTTGAATGAAATGTACTGTTGCCATGCGTACTCCTTAAAAAAGTTTTGAAGCATCAATAGTTCTGGGGTCTTGAAGCGTATCCGAAATTGGTTTTATGATTTTGGAACCGGGGCTGGCGGCAGGCGCGGGCATCTTGTGGGCGACCGCCGGTACGGAAACCGGAGGCGGAGACAGACTCTGAATGCTCAGCTTGTTTCTGGAGGCCTTGAGCAGCACTTTGCAAAAAGCGTCATAGGACATGGTCACTTGGCCGCTTTCCATCAACCGGGTGTGAATTTTCCTTTTGTCGAACCCTTGGGACAGAAGGCTTTCAATCAGCTCGCGGCAGGCCAG
>JAISMK010000158.1 GCA_031276785.1 Desulfovibrio sp.
CTATGTAGTCGGCGCGACTATCAGCGCAACCGGAATAATTTCTATTCTTAATCAAACATGTACTTATTGAAGCACTGATTAAATGGATTTCGGAAACGCTGAGTTTTTTCGTTTGGCAAGGCGCGAGTTTTTTTTGCAGAGGGGCTGGACTCTTCCGTCCTCCCCCTCTGCAAAAAGAACGAGCAACGCAGTCCAAACGGAATAAATCAGCGTTTCCCTAAATGGAAATGCCTAGACCAATTTCGCTTTGAGATGGTTGCTTAACGGCGGGCAAAGCTCTCCTGCAACCATCTCGCGGCAAGGATTCGCAGGCAAATCCTTGCAGAGCGGTCCAACTTTTTTCAAGTTTAACTGCTCTAAATGGGAGCGCCGGGGCTCCGTTTTTTTATTCGCGCCACAATCCCTTGCAACTGGAACAGACAGAACTCCCTTGCCGAAGGAGGAGCCTATGCTGGACGGCAGCATGCTGAATACGGCTGTTCCGGCCTTCGCTGGCGGGGCATCTACGGTTCCTGTCCCGGCGCCCCGTGATCATTCTGTCTCTGCGGTCTGCCCACCCTTGCCGGGCTGCGCCGTGGTCCTGTCCTGGATCGGCTGTATGCCGCCGCCGGCGCTTCTTTTGATGGCCGGCATCGGAGTTGGCGGTCTGGCCGGAGGTGCGGGATGTTCTCCCTGCGGGTTTTGCGGCCCATGCTGGAGGCCGGGATCATTTTGAAAATTCTCTGGCATAAGGAATGACTCACATGCCTAAGCTCCAAGCGCTCCAGGGGGCTTTTTCCGAAGTCCGGCAGTTGCAGATGCAGGCCGACGGCTATGCCATCTGGATTGTCTGGCCGGGAGAGATCAACCCTGTCCTTATCCAGACTCTGGAAGAATACGGCGGAGTTCACACCGCCGAGGGCGCGGGTCAGGCTCTGTGGTTCTTTTTTTCGGGTGACGCGCTCCTGGCCGCCGCCCGTCTGGCTGTGTGGGCGCGCTTCAACCACCTTGCCGTGAACATGTTCCTTTTTCCGGTACGCATGCTGGTAGGGCAGGACGGCGGCAAATGCCTTATTTTTGATGAGTCCCTCTGGACAATGAGCCTGGAAGATCCTGATGATTTCCGCGTCTGGGTGCATATCGCCCTGAGGGATCTGGCGGACAGGCAGCCCGGCATTACTCTGGAGGCCGGCCCGGAAGGGCCGTCAACCGGCGTGGATCCGGGGCTTTGGCAGCTTATGGGTGCGGACGGCCGTCTTCCCTATCAATCTTCTCTCGGCTGGTACGCCATCCTGCGCCCGGTGGGCAATCCCCTGGACAAGGCCTTCCAGATCGGCTGGAGGGAATTTTTCGGCCAGGTGGAAACGGTATTGCAACGCAACAAGTCCCGTTTCCTGGTGAATGATTTTTTTGTCATGTTCCCCTTGGAGGGACTGCACCAGTTCAAGAACTGGTGCCGGGATTTTTTTGCCCTGGTGGCCCGACTCAAAGCCGAGGCTCCGGAACAGTACTGGCCTTCCGTCCTGGCCGTTGTGGAGAAAAGGGGGCTGCACTTTAACCAGGATCTCCCCCACAAGGTTGGTTTGGTCTGGGATCAACTGACTCCGGATTATCCCTATATGTATATCCGGGACGCCTTGATGCTGGGCGAAGGGTTTTTGTTCCACGCCGCGCGTTTCTCCCCCCCCGCCCAGGCCCCGGAGGATTGGGTCAGCCTGTCCTTGCGCCGGAAGGACGAGGACGGGGGCGGAGTTCTGCCCCAGTTCATCCCTTTGCGGCTTACTGGCGGCGGCAATCCATACTGTTTTTATTGCGGCCAGCGTAGTCATGTCCCTGTGGACTGCCCTTCCCGAATCCTGCCGGCGCATGATGCCGGGGTGTGGAACCGGGTGGCAAGCCTGGATTTTTCCGCCATGCGCGAGGCCGTGCAGGATATTGACGCCCGCATGTTAAGCGGGGAGGACAAGCACAAGGAGGTTGTCAGCGCCCTGGCGCGGGACGGCACGGCCAGCGGCGTGCTCCTGAACGCATTTTTTGATATCGCCTGGGTAATGCAGCCAAGGGCCATGCGCCATTTCTGGCGGGCACGGCACAGAGAGCCGGCCCGTATGGAAACGGACCTTCTCCCTGACGACGGCGGCAGCCCCGTCCGCCGGATGCTGGAAGAATATGCCGGACGGGAACTCCACAGCGTGGAAACGGAACTGCACAATCTGGCCGTCCGCTTTCCCCAGGATTTCCGTATCCCCTCTCTGAGCGGTTTTGTCGCCCTGGACCGCGGCGATCTGGAAAAGTCCCAGGTCTGTTGGCGGGAAGCGGAGATGTTCAGTCCCTTTCCCATTGTCCAGGCCTGGCACCAGGCTCTGCAGGGACGTCTCTCAGAATACCAGGGCCGCTATACCCAGGCCGTTCTGGCCTACGAGCAGGTCGCCCGCTCCGTGCCGGGCTGGTGGGACATGGAGTACCGCCAGGCGGTCTGCATGATTAAAAGCGGTTTTTCCGACAGGGCCACAGGCATCCTCCAGAGCCTGGTGGACAGGAGCGGCCACTATTTCAACAGGATCCTGCTTGATCCGGAAATAGAACGCGGCCAGGTGCAGGTAACCGCCTTTCTCCACGGCCTGTGGGTAGAAATGTTGGCCCGGGCCAGAGAGGAGGCCGTACGCCTGCGTCGCCTGCGCGACGATCTTTCCTCCTGGTTTGTAACGGAACACCCTGTGGCGGAAAAAATGGCCGGGCAGATCCATAAACTGCTGCAATTGGAATCCGTCAATAACTATGTGGCCTTTCAGAGGATGATAGCCGGCCGCCAGCAGTCGGAGCAGGAACTGCAAGCCTTTGTGAATCAGGAAAGCCGCTCCATGAGGAGCAAATTCAAGGAGTACGCGGAACGGCTGCGCGCCGTCCATGAGGAGTCCGCCTGGTTTCCCTTCCCCTCGGCCCTGGTGGATTTCAATAAGACTTACAACATGATTGTCCACAACCTCAACTGGGCCAACTCCAACAATTTCCGCCTCCCTGACGCTTTCCGCAAGGCCCAGTCCCTGATGGAACAGGAGGAACAGCGCTTGAAAAAACTGGAGGGCAGGCTTAAGTTCCTGAGGGTCATCCGCGACGCGACTCTTTTTCTGCTCACTGTCGCGGAAACCTTTTTCTGGTGCGAGCTGGGGGGAATCCTCCTTATCTTTGTTCTCTTGCCCCTGGTGCTGATTTACGGCGACAAGATTGGTCTGGAGTGGACAGCTTCCATCCTGGCGGAAGAGAGATGGGGAGTGCAAAAGGCCCTTTTCTTTGTTGTCAGCATCCTGGCGTTGAGCATAGCCTCCCTGAGGACCATCCTGCGCTTTGAAGCCATCCGGGATAAAATTTTGTCCAAGGCCAGGCGCGGCTTCTCTTCCCCCAAAGAATGACCGTTCCTGCCGCAAGGGCGCCTGTTGCGCGTCCGTTTCAAGGAGAAATCGATGTTTCAATCTCCATATCCCCCATCAAATATTATGGTGGACTACTGGCGCGGGCGCATTGCCGAGGCCCTGCGCCGGGGCAGCATTACCGTGGCCCAGGAAGGCATGGGCTACGTTCTCGCCAAGAAAGCCCTCAGCGCCCGCTATGCTCCCAAGCCGGACCTGGACGATGGCGCGGCCAGGGTTCTTTCTCCTGAACTTCTCACCGGAAGGCTGACCAGTAACCGGATTTAGGGCAGTTTCAAGTTCGTTTTGTTGAGATTGTGGTGGATGAAAGTTGCCCCAGAGGCAAAGCGAAGCGAGCGTCTGAGGGGGTATTTATGATCCCGGCTGGAGCGATTCCAAGGCATCCGGTCATCTTGACCGTAGCCGCTTCCGATTCCGGAGGCGGGGCGGGCATCCAGGCGGATCTTAAGACCATTACCGTTCTCGGAGGATTCGGGATTTCCGTGCTCACCGCCCTGACGGCCCAGAACGGGGCGGAAGTGCGGGGCATTCACGCTGTGCCTGAGGAATTTGTCGGCTTGCAGTTGCAAACCGTGCGCGACGGTTTTCCCATCCGGGCGGCCAAGACGGGCATGCTCTATTCCGCCGGGATCATGGAAACCCTGGCCCGGAATCTGGCCGGGAAAAATTTTCCTCTGGTTGCGGACCCGGTCTGCGTCAGCCAGTCCGGCTGCCGCCTGCTGCGCGAAGACGCTGTGGAGGCGTTGATCCGGCACATCCTGCCCCTTGCCCTGTGCCTGACCCCCAACAGGCACGAAGCGGAACTTCTGTCCGGACAGTCCATTTCCGGCCTTGCCGATGTGGGCCGGGCCGCCGCCCTTCTTCTGGACCGGGGGGCGCAGGCGGTGCTGATCAAGGGAGGACATTTTTCCGAGTACGACACGGAACAGACTATTACAGACTGGCTGGCCCTGCCCGGCAGGCCGCTTCTGTCCCTGCCCCATCCCCGGCTGGATACGGCCCACAACCACGGCACGGGGTGTACCCTGTCCGCCGCCGCGGCTTTCTTTCTTGGGCAGGGCCATTCTCTGGAAGACAGCATCCGCCTGGCTCAGGGATACCTCATGCGGGCTCTGGCGGCGGGGTATGCCCCGGGCGTGGGGGCTGGTTCTCCCGATTTTTTGGCCGGCGGGGAATCCTGATGGCGCGGGGAAGATCCGAGACAAAGGAGGAGCGGGACGGCGCCGGGGGAACGCCGGACCCGGAGGAGATCCGCATCTGGTGCGCGGACAGAGGTTTTTCCCTGTCTCCCCCTTCCTGTCTTGGCCTTGCCCGATATCTGGCCCTGTTGAGCCGTTGGAGCCGGGTGATGAACCTGGTGGGCCCCGAGGAGCCGGAGGTGATTTTGCGAACCCTCATTGCGGACAGCCTGCATCTGGCCGGGTTTTTGCGCGAACTACCCCTGCGGGACGATCCGCAAACCTGGGATCTGGGCGCCGGCGCCGGGCTTCCGGGCATCCCCCTGCGCCAGATCTGGCAGAAGGGGACCTATACTCTGGTGGAGTCCAGGGAAAAGCGGGCAGCCTTTCTGCGAACTTTTCTGGTCGCCTGTCCCCTGCCGGGGGTGACGGTCTTCCGGGGCCGGGCGGAAGATTTCATCGCCGGGCATCCGCCCGCGGATCTGGTGATCAGCCGGGCCTTTCTGCCCTGGCGGCAGGTTCTGGATTTGGTGGCCGGGCGGGTCTCCCCCGGAGGATGCTGCCTTTTCCTGGCCTCCGGCCCGGCCCCGGCCCCTCCGGACGGTTGGTCCCTGCTGGCGCAATGTCCTTACCCCGCCGGGGAAGGCGTCCGGCATTTCTGGGCCTTTTCCCCTCTTGCCCGCCCCTGATTACGGATGTTCGCCATGTGTGGCTGGAGGCGCCGTTTCTTCTTTTACTCCGCCCCGCCCTTTTTGCCGGCTTCAATCCGTCTGGAGCCAGAGGAGGCAGGGAGGGGCGGGCGCCGCGCCGTGCTTGCCGTCTGTGTCTTTCTGGTTTTTTTCCTGACTCTGGGCGGGCGCCTTCTGGAACTTCCTTACTGGAACAGCGTTGCCTACAGGCTGGACGGCGAATACCTCCTGGCTACTCATGACGCCTATCACTGGATAGCCGGGGCGGAGGGTTTTGAATTCGGCGCGGGGCATCCCATGTCCGAGCTTGTGCGGATTCTTTCGGCCGCCACAGGCATCCTCCCCGCCAACCTGGGTTTCTGGCTGCCCCCGCTCCTGGGGTCAATCCTCGCCCTGGCCGTCTTTTTCTGGGGATGGGGCCTGGGCTACCCCTGGGCCGGCGTCTGCGCCGGGTTGATGACCTCCCTTTCCCCCGGCTTTTTCGCCCGCACCTTGTTGGGCTTTTACGATACGGATCTGGTGGTTCTGCTCTTCGCTGTCCTGCTGGGACTGCCTCCGGCGCTGTGGCTCAACCCGTGGCTGGCCTGTCCCGCCGATCTGGCTGTCTCCTTTTTCCGCAGGCGGGGCTGGCGCGGGAGTGCGCCCGCCCCGTGTCCTGCCTTTGTCCAGGAGCCGCCCTTGCCCCGCTGGTTCTTCGGCCCCTCCCGCCGCTCTGGAGTATTGAGGCTGGGGCGCGAGGGTCTTCGCCGCGGCATCCTTTCCCGGCCCTGGCTGCTCCTGCTGCTGCTTTCAGGGCTGTTCGGCCACCAGACCCAGGCTTGGCACTCTTTCTTCCCCTATCTGGTACGTTTTTCCTGCCTGCTGCTCCCCCTGCTCATCCTGGTTCTGGGGCCGAAGGGCGGACGGGATCTGCTCCTGCGGGCGGCCCTGTGCCATGTCCTTCCTCTGGTGGGGGGCGCGGCGGGGCTGGCCGCCGCCCTGGCCTATGCCTGGATTCTTCTCCATTTGCCGGAACCAGGGGCGGAGGCCTCATCCGGCCGGTTGCGGCGGGCGGTGTGGAGTCCTTTCCTCCTTCTGGGGCTGTGGGCGGCGGCGCTTGTCCTGGTCTGCGATGCCGAGGTATTCGCGGCCATGCTGCGTTCTTTCACCGCCTATGTCCATCGGGGCGGAGATTCCGCAGGCTTGTCCGCCGCCGTGGAGGATCCCCTGGTCTTTCCCTCTGTGGCCCAATCCATCATTGAGGTGCAGACCATTGCCGGCGCGGACCTCCTTGCTTATTTTTATCCCCATGAGCGCGTGGCTCTTCTGGGCTGCCTGGCCTTTACTCTGGGTATTTTGTTTCTTCCGGTCCTGCTCTGGTTCGCGCCCCTTCTGGCTCTGGCGGGCATGAGCCTGTATATGGGCGGACGCATGACCATGTTCGGCCCGCCGGGATTGACCCTGGCTCTGTGCATGGCCGGGGGGCTTGTATCCGAGCAGATATTTTTCCGCTCCCTGTTCCTGCTTCGGCGGAGCGGACGGCAGGCGGCCTGCCTTGCATTCCGGCTCCTGCTCCGCTCCCCTCTGGTTCTCCGGGGCGGGCTGAGAGAGGAAGGGGCGCGCGCCGTCTGGTGCCTGCTGTCCTGTCTGGTTCTCGGCTGGCCTCTTCTGGCCTTTGTGCCGGACTACAGCCAGGGTCCGGTTATCAGCCGGGAGCAGGCCGCCGCCCTGCGCTTCCTCCGGGAAAACTCCCCTCCGGAGAGCGTGATTTGGAACTGGTGGGATTGGGGTTATGCCGTCCATCATTTTGCCAGGCGCGCCGCGATTGCCGATGGGGCCAGACATGGCGGGCCTTCCCTGTACCTGCCTGCCGCGGTCTACACAACGGCTGATCCCCGTTTCGCCCGGCAGGTGATTAAGTACACGGCTCTCAAGGAAAATATCCCGGCCAGGGTTTTTGAGGGCCTGACAGCCACCCAGGCCCAGGATCTTATGGTGCGGCTGGGCAATCCGGACCTCCCTCTGCTGGAGGCGCCGGGGCGGCAGTATCTGGTGGTCAGTTTCGATCTGCTCCGCCTGGGTCTGTGGATCACCCGCTACGGTTCCTGGAATTTTGTCCAGCGCGGCGGAGCGGGGGCGCTTATGAGCAATATTTCCCAGGCTCTGGAGTACAATATGGAGACGGGCTGGGTGCGGCCCCCACAGGAACAGCCCGTCTACGCCAGAAGCATCGACGTTTTCTCTCCCCGGGGGCTTGAGCGCGCCTCCTTCAACCGTACTGGAGGGAACCATTTCATTTTCAACCCTCTGCCTCCGGAGTGGGCCTACCCGGCGGACCAGGAAAGGCGCGATCCTCTGGCCTGGTTCTGGAAACATCTACGGGGGAATCTGGCCTTCACGGCTATGGCCAATGACAAGATCGTAGTTGATTCAGTCTATTACAATACGTTGCTGGCCCGACTGCTGCTTTCGCCTCCGGATGATCCGCTTCTGTCGCCATATTTTCATCTTGTTTATGATGCGGTATATACGCGGGTCTACGAGGTGCGCTAGCGCCTTGCCGGAACGTGTCCCAGGGTGAGGGCCGGCCGGAATGCGTAAGTTTTCATGAAGGAGGAGCGCCATGACGCCGAGGCTGCTTTCCCTGGAATCCGCCTGTGAGGCGTTGCGCCTGGGAGGACTGATTATTTTTCCCACAGAAACATTTTACGCTGTCGGTTGCAATGCCCTGAATCCGGATGCCGTGGGAGAGGTTTTTTCCGTGAAGCGGCGGCCCCTGACGTTGCCGCTGCCCTTGGCGGTTTCCCGCCGGGAGCAGTTGGCTCTTCTGGTGACGGATATCCCTCCCGCCGCTTCCCTGCTTATGGATCGCTTCTGGCCGGGTCCCCTGTCCCTTATTCTGCCGGCCCGGGACGAAGTGCCCGACCTTCTGACAGCGGGCGTACGCCGGCTGGCGGTGCGTTGTTCCCCCCACCCGGCGGTGATTGCTCTCTGCGAATTGTCCGGTCTGGTTCTTGTGGCATCCAGCGCCAATATCAGCGGACGGAGGCCGGTTTTTGCCCCGGAGACGCTGGATCGGGATCTGCTGGAGGGAGTGGCCGGGGTGTTTGTGGCCGGGCCGCCCCCGGCCGGGGATCTGCCTTCCACAGTAGCCGATGTTCTGGAGAGGCGCGAAGGCCCTGTGGTCCGCATCTTGAGGGAAGGGGCCGTCCCGGCCTCCGCCATCGCCGAGGCGGGTTTCGAGGTGGAGACGGGCTGCCTGAAAGAGGAAGAGAGCGCCTGATACCCGCCTTTCCCGGCGGAGACAGGGCCGCCGGAGCAATTTTATTTTGAAATTGTTTTAACGCCATTCGCCGTTTACAACTCCGTTTACAGGACAGGAGAATGCCATGAACAGCTTCACCGGCTTCAGCGCGCCCAGGGCAGATCGCTACTTTGAGGATTATCAGGCCGGAGCGGTCTATGAATTTCCCGAGACGGCCCTGGTCAGCGAAGAGGATATCATACGCTTTGCAAAGGAATTTGATTCTCAGTATTTTCATATTGATCCCGTGGCGGCGGCCCACAGCGTCTATAAGGGCCTGATTGCCAGCGGCGGGCATACGGTCGCTTTGGCGTTCCGGCTGTATATCCGGAATTTTCTCCCCGAGAAAGCCAGTTTAGGCTCCCCGGGCATGGACGAAGTGCGCTGGCTCAAACCGGTGCGCCCCGCCGACGCCCTGCGCATCCGCGCGACCATTATTGAGACCAGGCCCTCCCAATCCAAAAACGACCGGGGCAGCGTCAGGACTTTTGTGGAAACCATCAATCAGCAGCACGAAGTGGTCATGATCTTCACAATCACGAACATCATGGCCAGGCATCCGTAAAATATCCCAAGAAAGAAAAATACAGGTATGGAAAAGCGGAAAATATGGCGATCCAGCTTGTAATGGCCTGGTAAATCTTGTAGCGTGCCACAACAGGGGACGGACGCGGTCTGCGCCCGCTTACCGGGGAGAAAGTGCGATATGGATGGAGCGCTGGGAGCGGAAAGCCGGGGGAAGACGGCCGGCTGGCGGCCTGGAAATCCTGTGCCGACAGTTGATGTGGTTATTTACCATCCGGATCGCGGCGTGGTTCTGGTTTTGCGGAAAAACCCTCCCTTGGGCTGGGCTTTGCCCGGCGGCTTCGTGGACTATGGGGAAACGGTGGAGGCGGCCGCCGTGCGCGAAGCGGCAGAAGAAACAGCCCTGCGCGTGCGCCTGACGGGACTTTTGGGAGTCTATTCCAATCCCGCCCGGGATAGCCGCCTGCATACCATCAGCACGGTGTTCACGGCCGCGGCGGAAAACCCCGGCGAGGTGCGCGGCGGAGATGACGCGCGGGAGGCCCGGTTTTTCGCTCTGGACGGTCTGCCCGAGGTTCTGGCTTTTGACCATGGAGAAATTTTGCGTGATTTTGCCCGCACCAGGGGAGAACCACTGAAATGACGGACGGCGCGGCGGCCTCACGGCAGTGAAGGAACTATTTCCATGCTCCCTCGTGTCTTTTTCATTACTTCCGAAATGTACCCCTTTTCCAAGACAGGCGGCCTGGGCGACGTTATGGGGGCTCTGCCCTTGACCATTTCCCGGCTGGGCGTGCCCACAGCGGTCATCACCCCCTTCTACGGCCGCCTGAGCACGGCGGACTTTCCCGTGCGCCTGCTTCTGCCCAATTGCCCGGTGGGCTATCCCTGGCCGCCGGTTACGGCGGATATCTACAGCTCGGACTACCACGGGGTATCCATCTATTTCATTCACCGGGGAGAATTTTTCGACCGGCGCTACTATTACGGCGAACGCTCCAGCGATTATTTCGACAATGCGGAGCGGTTCATCTTTTTCTGCAAGGCGGCCGTTTCCCTAATGGAGGAATTGCAGGAGCCTCCGGCGGTGGTACATGCCCATGAATGGCAGAGCGCCCTGGTACCGGCCTATCTCCATTTCCGGCGGCGGACCAGCCTCTTCTGGGAAAAGACCGCCAGCGTGTTTACCCTGCACAATCTGGCCTTTCAGGGCCGTTTCTCCTCGCGCCTGTTTGATGAAACCGGCCTGCCGGACGAGGCTTGGGACGCGGCAGGGGTGGAATTTTACGGCGATCTGAACATGCTCAAGGGGGGTATCGCTTACGCCGATGCGGTGACAACGGTCAGTCCAAGTTACAGCCGGGAGATTCTGACTGAAAAATTCGGCTGCGGGCTGGATGGCGTGTTACGCTCCCGCGAGTTTAATCTGCGCGGCATTCTGAACGGCGCCGATTACAGCGTCTGGGATCCTGCAACCGATCCGCTCCTGCCGGCCATGTATTCCAAGGACGATGTGCGGGGAAAGGATCTTTGCAAGCGGGATCTTCTGCGGGAGCTGGACATGGATCCGGACCTGGCAAAGCGCCCGGTGCTCGGTTTTATTGGCCGTCTGCGCGGGCAGAAGGGCATTGACCTGATCTTCCGGATTCTGCCGGAACTCATGGCTCTGGATGTGGGTCTGATTATTCTGGGCGAAGGCAAGCCGGCCTATGAGCGCGCCGCTGTGGAGTTCATGAAGGCTTACCCCGGCAGGGTGGCGGCCGCGGTCAGCTATACGGAAGATCTGGCCCACCGCATCCAGGCCGGATCGGACATTTTTCTTATGCCTTCACGCTATGAGCCGTGCGGCCTGACCCAAATGTATGCCCTGCGCTACGGAACCCCTCCCGTGGCCACGGCTGTGGGAGGGCTGCGCGACACCATCATCCCCTGGCCCGCGGAAAACGCTACCGGGTTTATCTTCCTGAACAGCACTCCGGCGGATTTTCTGGAGGCTGTGCGCCGGGCGGTGCGCCTCTGGGAAAAGGACAAAGCCGCCTGGAATGGCATTATGGGGCGAGCCATGGGGCAGGCCTTTACCTGGGAGCGATCCGGCAGACGCTACATTGACCTGTACCGTGGCCTGTATCAGGGGTTGCAGACCTATGCGGGTTAAAAAAAGCCGTCCTCTGTTCATAGAGCCCTTCGATCTCTATCTCTTCGGCAGGGGGGAACACTGGGATCTCTACCGCATTCTCGGCGCCCACCCCCGGAGTGAGGGCGGAGAGAGCGGCTTCGGCTTCGCCGTGTGGGCGCCCAACGCCAGGGAAGTCCATCTTGCCGGGGAATTCAACTGCTGGGCCTGGGGGGAGATCCCCCTGTATCCTGTTGGCAGTTCGGGCATCTGGGCGGCCTTCGTGCCGGGCATGGAGCCAGACCGGCTGTACAAGTTCGGCATCCGCGGCGTGTCCGGGGAAATCGTCTACAAGGCGGACCCCTTCGCCTTTGCCAGCGAATACCGGCCGGGAACCGCCTCGGTGACCAAGGGGCTGGGCGGCTACGCCTGGCATGACGAGGATTGGATGGCCCGGAGGGAGCAGGCTG
Organism: Desulfovibrio sp.; assembly: GCA_031276785.1. Taxonomy (GTDB): domain Bacteria; phylum Desulfobacterota; class Desulfovibrionia; order Desulfovibrionales; family Desulfovibrionaceae; genus Frigididesulfovibrio. The sequence goes on from JAISMK010000158.1 coordinate 11,666, forward strand.
GCCGCTATCTGGACAGGCCAATGTCCATTTATGAGGTGCACGCCGGATCCTGGCGCCGGCGCGAAAACCCCGTCCATCCCTTTTATTCCTATGGGGAAATGGCGGACCTTCTGGTGCCCTATGTACGGGATCTGGGCTTTACCCACATGGAATTCCTGCCCCTGGCGGAACATCCTCTGGATCAGTCCTGGGGCTACCAGACCGGCCTGTATTACGCGCCCACTTCCCGCTTTGGCTCTCCAGACGAGTTGCGCCGGCTTATAGATATTTGCCACCAGGCGGACATAGGGGTTATTCTGGACTGGGTTCCGGCCCATTTCCCCTCGGATTTCTGGGGGTTGGCGCGCTTTGACGGCACGGCCCTGTATGAACACGAGGATCCGCGCCTGGGAGCGCATCCAGATTGGGGAACGCTGATTTTCAACTACGGCCGGCACGAGGTTAGGAATTTCCTCCTGGCCAATGCCCTTTACTGGCTCAAGGAATTTCACATGGACGGCCTGCGCATGGACGCCGTGGCCTCCATGATCTATCTGGACTATTCGCGCAAGGAAGGGGAGTGGCGGCCCAATGTCTTCGGCGGCAGGGAGAACCTGGATGCGGTGCAGTTTCTGCGCGATCTGAATACCATAGTCCACAGCCAGGTTCCCGGGGCCATTACCCTGGCCGAAGAATCCACAGCCTGGCCCGGCGTCTCCCGCCCTGTGTATTCCGGGGGGCTGGGCTTCACCTTCAAGTGGAATATGGGCTGGATGCACGATACCTTGGAATACATGCGCAAAGACCCCGTCCACAGAAAATATCACCATAACAGTCTGACCTTTTCCTTTTTATACGCCTTTTCCGAGAATTTTTTGCTTCCACTGTCCCATGACGAGGTGGTGCACGGCAAAGGGGCGCTCCTGTCCAAAATGCCCGGTGACATGTGGCAGCAGCAGGCCAACCTTAGACTTCTCTATGCCTACATGTGGGCTCATCCGGGAAAAAAACTGCTCTTCATGGGCGGAGAATTCGGCCAGTGGAACGAATGGAGCGAACGATGCGGGCTGGACTGGGCGCTTCTTGACTTTCCGGCCCACAGGGGCATTCAGGATCTGGTGCGGGATCTGAACCGTCTCCTGCTGGAGGAGCCGGCCATGCACCGCTTTGACCACGATTGGCGGGGCTTTTCCTGGCTGGACTGCACCGACAGCGATGCCTCTGTGTACAGCTTTGCCCGCACGGCCGAGAATGCGCCGCCGGTCATGTGGGTCTTCAATTGCACTCCGGTCGTCCGGCACAACTACTACGTCCCCTGTCCGGGCGAGGGCCTCTGGCGGGAGCGCCTGAACACCGACCGGGGCTGCTACGGCGGAAGCGGCGCGGAAAACCCGGGCCAACTCCAAACGGAATACAGCCCGTGGGTTCCAGGCCGCCCCTCTCTGCGCCTGACCCTGCCGCCCCTGGCCGCTCTCGCCTTTATCCCGCAAACATAGGCAGGCATCCTTGCCAATAAAGCATATATCTTTTATGCGGAGTAGGCCGTTTACGCCGCGAAACCGAGGCATGGCCCGGCGGTGGCGTTCAGAGGCGTCGGCTGTTTCACGGCGCCCGGCACAGCAAACGAAGGCAGCCCCATAAAGTGGCGCGATACTTTGAGGGCAAGGATGTCGTACAGGCAAAGGCGGTTTAATACAAATATTTGATGCTCCAAGTAATACGGAGGACACAATGACCAAAGCTGAACTCGTCAGGACGTTGAAAGAAGAAGCGGGGCTTGACACCCTCGCCCAGGCTGAAACCGCCTGTGAAAAGATTTTCGCCATTATCGCCGGTACGCTGAAAAGCGGCGGGTCCATTGCCATTTCCGGCTTCGGCAGCTTCAAGACGGTGAAGCGCGCCGCGCGTAAAGGCCGCAATCCCCGAACCGGAGAGGAAATCCGGATTCCGGCGTCCACAGCGGTAAAGTTCACGCCGGGCAAGTCGCTGAAGGAAAGTTTATAGCCCGCTCTTAGAGCAGTTTAACTTTGAAAAGTTGGACGGCTCTAACGTAACCCTATTCAAGCCGACACTGTGATATTTTTCTTCCGGTTCTTGATGGCTATGGAGGATATAAGCCGTGTCGCGAAAACAAGATTGAGATGAGGCGTATGAAATGAAGAACATACAACATGTTGTAT
>JAISMK010000008.1 GCA_031276785.1 Desulfovibrio sp.
AATTGGGTTTTTATGTATTTTCTGCTGGTTGCGTTGCTCATGGAGGCACTATACGAGAACGCCGCAGGATAGGCAACGCACTTAGCCAAAACTTATCCAAAACGGAAAATTGGGCGCGAAAAACTGGATATAATTATGCGGGATTATTTATGATATTTGGCGAAGGAAGAGAGGTGTGCATTGCAATGTGTGTGTGCAAAGATCAGGCCGGAACCAGCGGCCGCGGCCCGCTTATCCACCCGCCGCCGGAGACGGAAAACTTTCCCTGCCAGTCTTTTCATGCCGCCCGCCTGAAACCGATGGAAGCAGTTGCGGTAACGCCGGAAAGTCACACGACCGTCACACAAATATTGTGTGTGCTTACCGGATTGTGGCGTTATGGTCAATAATTTCTTTGGGAATTTTGCGGCGTGACTTTTGGCATGGCCGCTACACAAGCCGTATCTCCATTCTTTTGCCCAGGGCGCAGGCCGCTTGGCTCATGGTTCGCAGATTTAGAGCCAGGTTTTCCGGGTCCAGAAGACGATTGACCGCCGCCCGGCTTGTCCGCATCCGGGCGGCCAGTTCAGTTTTTGTCATCCGGTTTTCGGCCAGAGCCTGGGACAACTGTAAAGCCAGGAGTTTTTTCGTCGCTCCGGCGTTGACTTCTTCGTATACCCCTTCCTCTTTCAGAAAATCGTCAAAATCCGAACCAATATGAGGATTGGTATTTTTTCCCATAGCCTTATCCTCCTTCACTCCGCAAGACGCTTTCCCGGCGTTCTTTGGCCAGCCGCAAATCGGCGGGCGGCGTTTTTTCAGTTTTTTTGATAAACCCGTGCAGCAATACGATAACGCCGGCATGAAAACAGAACAATACTCTGGCGATGCGCCCGCTTGGCAATGCGCTGCGGACTTCATGCAGCCCGTTTCCCATAGGACGGCATACCGGCAATCCCACCGGCCAAGCCAACTGAACCAGCCGAATGTCTTCTCCGATAACCAGAGAATCAGGGCGGCCCAAAGTTTTCAGCCAGTCTCGCACTGGTTCCTTGCCGCTGGCGGAACGGAAAAACCGCAGGGGCAAACTGCTCAGCTCCGGCCCTGTAATTCCGTTGTTCATACCTGTTTTTGCCTCATATCGTATCAAATATGATACGTTCATGCCTCCATAGGGTCAAGGGCCTTTTTCATACCGGCAGACTGAACACAACGCCTCCCGGAACCAGCATGGCCAGAGTCGTGACAGTCAACCTGCCCTAAATGACGGATTCAAGACCTTTTCGATCCAGCAGGTTCAGCAGTTTCAATGCTGTTCCAGAGGGTTTTTTGACGCCTCTTTCCCATTTCTGGATGGAATTGGCGCTGGCGTTGATGACCGAGGCAAGCACGGCCTGGCTGATGTTCAGGCGTTCGCGCAAGGCGCGGATTTCTTCCGGAGCGTATTCCGGAACATCCGCTTCAAGGCACAGCGCATCAAACTGGCGCATGGTTGTTTTATCCACAGCGCCAATGCCGTGCAGGCCGGCGATTGCTTCATGGACGGAGGCCATAGCCTCACTTCTGGGCTTCATCATACAGCATCTCCAAAATACCGCGTTCCACAGCAGTCTGTATCGTTGCATCGCTCAAATTCAAATAGACGCGGGCAAACTCTTTGAAAGCGGTTTTTTCGTCATGCGAAATTCGGAAACCCCGGCCCTTTTGGCCAACCGGGAGAATGGACGTGTTTTATAGAGGTTCATGCTTAAAGGTAGTACCAAGTCCTATAATTGTCAACCCCTGTGAAACGAGTGAAATGTTTACATTTTAGCGTAGCTATCAGTAATATCTTCAACAGGATGCGGAATAAATCAGCGTTTCCCTAAAGCTCAAAGCGGCTCATGGACAGGATGATCACGGAATCCACGGGCACGGCCTCATGCCCGCCCCTGGGGCTGACCCGTGTTTTGGCGATGGCGTCCACCACCTCCATGCCTTCCGCCACGGAGCCGAAGACGCAGTAGCCGTAGCCCGCTTCCGTGGCGGCCGTGAAATCCAGCTCCGGGTTGTCCGCCGTGTTGATGAAGAACTGGCAGGTGGCGCTGTGGGGAGCCGTTGTCCGGGCCATGGCCAGGGCGCCGCGCCGGTTGGAAAGGCCGTTGTCCGCCTCGTTGGGCACGGGCGCGGCCGCGGGTTTTTCCTCCAGGCGCGGGGTCAGGCCGCCGCCCTGGATCATGAAGTCCCGGATCACCCGGTGGAAAATGGTGTTGCGGTAAAAATCCCCGTCCACATAGCGCAGAAAGTTGGCTACCGTAAGCGGAGCCTTGTCCGGATACAGTTCCAGGAGGATTTCCCCGGAGGATGTTTCCATAAGAACCAGGGGCCCGCCGGCGGCGGGACCCGGCATTTCCCCGCCGGTGACGTTCATGGATCTCTCCCGTTTTGAGGTTGGGCCACGGGCTTTTCCCGAGGCGATTGCACTTGGCCGGAAGGATAAGGAAAATTCGCCGCTGTTTCAAGGCGGGGCAAGGGCTTTTTCCCGCTGTTCCCCGGCCGCCGCCATGCCCCGCTCCCTGGCCCTTTGTTCAAGAAAATCCTGGTACTTGGGCAGAACTTCCGCAGGGGGGCCAAGCATCAGCACTCTGCCTTCCTCCAGCCAGATCAGGCTGTCGCAGCGTTCCACCGTGGTGAGCCTGTGGGCGATGGTAATGGTGGTAATGTTCTGGGGCAGAGCGAGAATGGTATCCATGACGGCCTTTTCCACGCCGGAATCCAGGGCGCTGGTCGCTTCGTCCAGAATCAGGATGGAGGGGTCCGCATACAGGGCGCGGGCTATGGACAGGCGTTGGGCCTGTCCCCCGGAGAGTCCGGCGCCGCCCTGGCCCAGGGGGAAATCTATGCCCCGCCGGAAGGCGACGTCCAATTCCGCCAGGCGGCAGGCGGCAAGAACCTTTTCCTCGTCCCAGGGCTTTCCCCATTGGCTGAAGGCCACGTTCTCCGCCACTGTTCCGGCCAGAATATAGGGATTCTGCGGCACATAGCCCACGCTTTGGCGGTAGGCGACAATCTGGGCCGGGCTGAGCGTCCGGCCGTCAATCAGCATCAGGCCCCGGTCCGGCTCCACAAGGCCGCTGAGAATGGCCGCCGCGGTGCTCTTGCCGGAGCCGGACTGCCCGACTATGCCCACCCGCGCTCCGTAGGGGATGGCAAAAGTTATATCCTTCAGACAGTCCTCTTCGGCCTTGGGATAGCGGAAGGATACCCCGCGCAGGGCGATGTTCCCACGGAAGGCAAAATCGGGGTCCGGCTCCGGCGGCGGGGGAAAGGGATTGTCCAGAGCGTCTTCCACGCGGGTCAGGCAATTCAGCGCCGTATGGCGCGCGCCGCGCACCGAGACCAGCGCCCCCAGCGACCTGTTCAGCAGGGGCAGCACGCGCCAGGATATGAGCATGACAATGGTTAAAACGGCTGTGACCCGGGTTGCCGAGGCATCCAGCAGCGCGTACATGATCCCCTGGATGGCCAGGATCATCAGAAAACCGGCCGTTTCCAGTATCCAGGTGGGAACGGGCGGCGCCAGGCTCAGGAACGCCCTGTCTTCCATCCCGTCCCGGCAGGACTGGCGGAAACGCTGGAAAAAGACCTCCTGCTGCCGGTAGATCAGGGTTTCCCTGATGCCGCTCATGGCGTTCATGGTCGTTCTGTTCTCGCTGGCGCTCCATTGGGCGGAACTTGCCCCGGCCCTGTCTATGGAGCCTTTGAGCGTTCTGTACACCGCGGCGGCTATGGCCCCCAGCGCCGTGATGATCAGCAAAACCGCCACGGGCGTGAAAAAAAGGAGGAGCAGGGCCATGGCGGCGGAAATCGCCATATAGGTGTAAAAAGACATGAGCAGGATGATCATCCGGCCCAGATCCCCCCGCCAGGAGATGGCCTGGAACATAAGCTGGCTGTCCCCGGAGAGATGCAGGATATAGGGGCTGTAAAGAAAATTGCGGAATATCGTCTCCCCGGCGAACAAGGAGATGCGCTCCCCCAGCCGGGCGGTCGCCAGGGAGACATAGGCGGTCATCCCGTTCTTGGCGCCGATAACCGCCACAGTAAACGCCGCCGCCAACACGGAAAAGACGCGGGGGTCCGCGCGGGCGGCGTCCGGCAGGGGCAGGAAGCGGAAGAGCGTCTCCACGGCGGGCACGGCGAGCAGCCTTTCCGGAGAGACGATGCTGACCGCCAGGAAGGAGATGGCCAGAATGGAGCCGACCTCCAGCAGCGCCTGGAGCGCGACACAGGCGAAAATCCGCAGGGTGGAGCGTTGCAGCCAGAGAGGCAGGACGCGGTAGACGCGCAGAAAGTCCGCAAAGCCGCGATCAAAGAGAGAGCGGAATAAGGTCTGTGTTTTCAAGCTCTACCCAATAATCAAACATGGAGTACCCTGAGGGCCACTTCCGGCGCTCCGTTCACAAGTTTCAGCAAAGCGGCGGCTGGGCCGGTGGGATGCCGGTGGCCCTGTTCCCAATTTTGAAGGGTGCGGACGTTCACCTGCATCAGCTTGGCAAATTCGCTCTGCGAAAGTTCAAGACGTTGCCTGATGGCCTTGACTTCATGCGCCATCCTGGCGGCCTTCACTTCCTGCTCGTGTCCTGCCCTGATAAGACGGACCTCTTCATCCGTATAGACGATGCGGCGGGCCGGTTTGGCTCCGCCCTTGGAAACTGCAACAGCCTGCCTCAGGCTTTCCTTGATTTCCTCAAATAGCTGCTTATCCATGACGTATCTCCTTCGCAAGGTCACGGGATTCGGCAACCTCGGCATCGGTCAGGTTATCCTTGCGACCTTAAATTCCATACGCCTAATATACGTCTTTGACGGACAATGTCAAGGGAGATATGGCATCAGCGATTTCTCTTATTCGGGAACGAAAGAATCTTTCCCATAAATGGTGCGGATGACTCAACGCTACGCTCATTTGCATGATGACGCTCTGCGCAAAGCCTCCGACCTGGCCGGGGCGATGTTCTCCCAAGTCGGGCGGCGGGAGGAAGTGTTCGCAGAACAGCCGCCCAAGGAGCAACTGAAAAAAGAGGAGGAAACCCAAACCAAAGTGAAAAAACGGGTCAAGGCGAACGAAATTTTGCGCGTCTTGACGGGTATCGCAAAAATGCTATATAAAGAGCAAAGGGATACACTATGCCAGGAGCCGGAACCCCATGGATTGTCGAGAATCTTAACGAGCTTGTGGATGCAGAATTTGACATGCTGCCCAGGGACATTCAGGCAAAGTTCATGCATCTGGCGGCACTTGTGGAAGATGTTGGCTTAACCGCCCTGCGCGAGCCTTATGTAAAGCATCTTCAGGGCAAGTTGTGGGAGTTGCGCGTCAAGGCGAAATCCGGCCTGGGACGCGGGCTGTACTGCACGGTTGCTGGAAGGCGTGTAATTGTCTTGCGGTACTTCCAGAAGCAGTCAGGCAAAACACCGCGAAAGGAAATCGTTGTCGCTCTGGAGCGTATACGGCTAGTGGAGGAATAAGATATGTCCAGACGTTTACTTGATAAACTTCCCAAGATGATGGAAGACTCTGAATTTGTCACCGCGTGGGAGGAAGCCAGAGAGGAGTTCTCCATTGCCCGCGAGATTATTCGTACTCGTGTAGCCGCCGGAATGTCACAAAAAGAATTGGCTGAAAAAATCGGTACAACACAATCCGTTATCGCCCGCTTGGAATCCGGTGGGCATACACCTTCGCTATCCACGTTGAAGCGCGTTGCCGAAGCCACGCACTCAAAGTTGAGTATTGAGCTTGTTCCGGCTGATAGTGCGTCGTATCCTGCTGACGTACCCGTCCGGTAAATCAGCAGCAAGTCAGGCTTGATATGGAATTCCCTGTAGCCCTTCCAGTTGCCGACAAGGGCATGGTCGCGGCAACTATCCGGCAACGGCTTATCTTCCGCCAGGAGCGCGGCCACAGGCTCTAACAGGCCGTCTATGTCTTGAGCATGGCGGGGAGTGGCCTTGGTGCGCCGGTAGTCCTTTTTGAAGTCCGTAGACCATTTAATCGTCCTCATTCAGCGCCGCCATCATTTCAGCTACAGAATTTGCAGTGTAGCCCCCTCCGGCTTCCAATTCCGCAATGGCCCGGCGCGTTGTCGCATTCGGAACTTTGACCTCAAAGGGCAAGCGCCGTTCTTCGGCCACACGGATTAGCAGAATCCTGATAGCATCGGAAACGGACAGGCCCATATCGGCCAGGGCGTCAGTGGCCCGCTCTTTCGTAGCCGTGTCAATCCGCGCCCGGACAACAGAATTTTGTGTTTGTGCGGTATTCATAATTTCACCTCTGGCATAGCGTAGCTACAACATGGCTACAAGTCAAGAGAATTTTGCCACCGTGGGAATTTTCCCTTCTGCCTTGGCTTTTTGGCTTTTCGCCACGTCTTCAAACATGCCATGCTCACGGCAGAAAGCGCAGATTTTACGCTTGTTATCAGGCTTGGCGCACGTTCCGGCAGTCAAATATTTTTCCTTGGCGCACTGGATAGCATCATGGAAAATTTTGTTGGCCGGGTATGCTCGCGCGAGGTTCCCAAATGGTGAAGATGCG
>JAISMK010000019.1 GCA_031276785.1 Desulfovibrio sp.
GCCAGTTCCCCCCGGTGTCCCCAGAATTCGCCCTGGTAGCGGCGGGACGCGTCCAGGCCCAGCGGGGTTCCGGGGACAATCCCGGCCTCGGCCAGGCGCCGTTCCAGAAAAAGCGCCAAGGCCAGGCCCCTGGCCCTGGCTCCCAGGGCTGGGTGCCAGGGGCCGGCCAGGATTGCGGACAGAAGGCTCCGCTGGGGCGCCAGGCCCTGGCGGATGACCCGTACGCCGGCAGCCCACAAAGTCAGACAGGCTTCCGCCAGGAAGGCGAGGGTGGCTCCCTCCTCCCAAGGTATATAAAGGTTGCCGCGCCACAGGGAGGCCAGGCCGGAATCCTCCAGCACAAGACAGGGATACAGACGGACGCAGGCCGGCGCCAGGGTGGCGGCCTGGGCCACATCCCGCGTTGCGGCCTCCAAGTCCGCTCCGGGCAGGCCGGGCATGAGCTGGATGCCCAGGTTCAGCCCCGAGCGGCGGACCATGTGGCAGGCGGCCAGGGCCGTTTCTCGGCTGTAGCCGCGTCCGGACCCGGCCAGGGCGGCGCTGGAAAAACTCTGGACGCCCAGTTCCACGCAGGTGAAGCCGGCCGCTAGCAGACGGTCCAGCAGGGCAGGGCTTACGGCGTCAGGGCGGGTGGAGCAGCGGGCCTCGGCAATCATCCCGGCGGCCTGCATGCGCCGGGTAAAAGACAGGCAGGCCGCGAAATCCTCCTCTCTCAAGGCGGTAAAGGTGCCGCCGTAAAAAGCCGCTTCCGGGGGAGGCCCCTGGCCGGCCAAGTCCCGCAGACGGCTTTCCGCCTGTTTCAGGATCAGGGGAACGGCCTCTTGGGTTCTGCCGGTCTGCGTCTCCTGGGCGCAAAACAGGCAGACCCTCCGGCAGCCGGCAAAGGGCAGGAACAGGGGCAGAATGCGGCGTTTCTCCGCCGCTGGCTCCGGATGGACAAAGGCGAGAGAAAAGCGGCCATTTTCCCCGGTCACGGAAAATCCTCTTGTTTTTTTATGACTTCCGGGTATCATGCCTTGGCTTTGATAGCGATGTGTTTTTCAGGGCCGCGGGGCGGTTTTATTTTGGAATTGCCCGCCAGGGCGCATAACGCCTGGAGTCAGCCATGCCTTACGCCAACAGGCCTGTGGACAAGGATTGCGTGTTCTGCCGGATCGTCGCCGGCGCGATTCCCTGCGCCCGCGTCTATGAGGATGAAAACATCCTGGCTTTTCTGGATATCCAGCCCATTGCCCCCGGCCACACCCTGGCGATCCTCAAGGGCCACTATCCCACCCTGCTGGAGGTTCCCCCCCGGGAGGCCGAGGGGCTGTTCATAGCCCTTAAAAAAGTGGCCGCCGCCCAGCTGAAGGTTCTGGGCGCGGGGGGCTTTCACTGTCTCCAGAATAATTTTCCCCTGGCGGGGCAAACGGTTTTTCACGCCCACTGGCACCTTATTCCCCGCGCCGCTGGAGACGGTCTGGCTCTGTGGCCGGGCCAAGCCTACGAGAGCGACAAGCGGATGCGCGAGGTGGCCGAGGCGTTGCATTCCCACATTACAGCCGGCCGTTGCGGAGGACAGGATGAGTGACAAAACGTTGACGAAAGCGGATATTGTGGACAGCATCTACGGCACAATCAGCCGGAACCGGAGCGAAGTCAAAAAATTGGTGGAGTCTCTGCTCCGGCTCAGCAAAGAAGGCATCAAGAAAGATCGTTTTCTGCTGGTGAGCGGGCTAGGCAAGTTTGAGGCTTATGCCAAAAAGGCCCGCAAGGGACGCAACCCCCAGACAGAGGCCACCATCATCCTGCCCCCGCGCAAGGTCGTGGTCTTCCGTCTGTCCCGCAAATTCCGGTCGGAACTGAACGAAGTCTGAACCGGTTCAGCGTTCCCGGATCTGCGGCAGCCTTCTCGCCGCCAGGAAGCGCGGCTTCCAGTACTTGGATTCCAGGGTGTCCTCGCGTACCTTTTTGCCGCTGCTGGGGCTGTGGATGAATTTCCCGTTCCCTGTGTAGACGCCCGTATGCAGATTGTTCCTGCCGGAAATTTTGAAGACGACTACATCGCCGGGACGAAGCTTCTTCCTGGCTACGCCGATCCCGGCAAATGTCTGCTCTTTGGCGGTGCGCGGCAGGTCTATGCCGTGCTGGGCGAAGATCCAATGCACGAGGCCGGAGCAGTCGAAGCCCGTGGCCGGCTGTGAGCCGCCCGTCTTGTAGCGGACGCCGAGAGCTGTGCGGGCCGTGGCGCAGATTTCCTGCCCTGTGGCCGAGCCCGAGGGCGGGGGAGAAAGGGAATGCTTGGCGCAGCCTTCGCCGAGAAGCAGCAGCAGGATAAGCAGAAGCGGGGCCAGGCCCCGCCCGGGAAAGAGGGGTGCGGCCAGCGGAGCGAAGGCGCCCGGAAGCTCTTTCGCTTTGCAAAGGGAACAATAAACGGCCCGCATGGCCTGAGTCTGGCCCGGTCTGAAGAGATAGTCAAGATTTTTTCTTGAAAAAATATACAAGCGGCCCTGAAGGTTGATGCCTGCACGGCGTTGTAGGCTCCGGGGTCAGATATTGCTTGGAGCAGTTCAACTTTGAAAAAGTTGGGCTGCTCGGCAAGGATTTGCCTGCGAATCCTTGCCGCGAAATGCTTGCAGGCGGGCCTTGCTCGCCGTCAAGCAAGCATTTCAAGCGTAGAATGTTCTAGCGCATCGACAAAGTTATATTTTAGGATAAAGCCATTTCAGTTTGACTCTGGCATCATCCGCTGAGAACTGCCAATCGACTGATTTCGTATCAGCGTTTCGTTTGCTTGCCCAAGCCGAAATTTGCGATTGGAGTTCCTCTATCGTCGCAATCCGTTTGCCAAAACTCTGTCTTGTCATGGCGCTCAGTTCGCTTTCCGCTATGTTGAGCCAACTTCCGTGTTTCGTCGTAAAGTGTATTTCCAAACGCTTAGACAGATTCACGCTTTTCTCCAAGAAATTGATATGGTTGTTCATCCATGCAGATCATCGGGATGTTCGGGTCATATGGCTGTCGGTGTACCTCCAAAATGTCCTCCATGCGCACAACAAATTCTCCGTTTTGACTTGCGGGAATGCACCACTTCTTCTTCAGATGAGGTTTAAGTTGTGTTTTTTAAAAGTGCCTCGGATAGTCTCCCGAGACACATGATCAAGTATCTTCAATTCCACAACGCGATCCGTAAGGAGTCGTACCGTCCATCGACTGAATCCCCGCGGTGGCTCTCCACAGGCGAGTGCGATGATATGCGCTTCTGCCTCTCCCGTCAAAATTGGCGGATTTGTTGCTTTTGTACGCTTGAAGGTCAACGTATAGTCAAGACCGCGCGTACAGTAATCCTTGAGCGTGTGAAAAACCGTGACATTACTGACGCCGCAACGAACGGAAATTTCTTCTTGCTTCATTGGCTTGCCGACACGCGCATCCTCAAGCAAAAGGATATTGGCTCGCTTGCGAATCGTGGTTGAAACGGTTTTGGCGTTTGCCACATCCTGAATTTGTTTGCGTTCAGGCACCGTAAGCTCCACAACATATTTTTTGTTCATTGACGGCACCCCTTTCCTTGGTTCTGGTTGAGTGCAGCCTAACAATAAAATATAACTTTTCTAAAATTCCTGCCGGTCTCCGGCTGCTTCCCCGGCGGCCAGAAAATCCCGCAGCTCCTGTTCTTCCCGGGCATAGCCGGGGGCTCCCAGGCGGGCGTTGGCCAGGCGCTTGCCCAGTTCAACCGCGGGCTGATCCACGGGATTGATGCCCAGCAGCCAGCCGCTGAGGAGGGTGGTGGCCATGCACAGGCCCATGAGCCGGCCGGCAGCGGCTTCGTCTGTGGATCCCATGCAGACGTGCAGCAGGGGAACCTGGCTACGGGTCAGGGCCATGCGGGTGCCCAGGCTTTCGGCCAGAAGCAGATCGCCGAACTGCCGTCCGGCCAGATAGGCCCATTTCTCCGGCACTTCCTGGCCGAAGGACGGCCCCTTGTCCAAATGGGGGCAGGAGATGAACAGGCAGCCCTTGTTGCGCTGGCCATCCAGGAACATCTGATTGACGGAGTGCTGGTCCGTGACCCCCACGGCGGGCACGGGCATGCTGCCCTTGCCCTCCTTGCCCAAGCTTTCAGCCCAGAGCTGGCTGAACCAGGCCCCGAAGAAATTCCACAGTGGGATATAGGAGAAAAAGATAAGTTCCGAATAGCCGCGGCTCAGGAGTTCATTGGCCCAAACGGCCATCCCCCAGGCAGGATGCTCTTCCAGGGCGGAGAACATGGCCTCGGGTCGGCCGGCCGCCTTGGCCAGAGGGGAGTTGATTTCCGCAGCCCCTTGCAGCAGACCCCTCCAATTCAGGCCCAAAAAGGCCGCAGGCAGAAGGCCCACAGCGGAAAGGACGGAATAGCGGCCACCGAGAAAATCCGGCACAGGCAGACTGGGTAGATTCAGGGCCGAAGCCTCGGCCCGCAATTCTCCGCTTTTTTCGTCAGTGATCAGGATCACATGGTGTTTCCACTGCTCTCCCAAGGTCTGGCGCAGCCAGCGGCGGAGGAGAAAATACTGGGCCATGGTCTCAATGGTGCCGCCGGACTTGGAGATGACCACTACCACTGTTTCCCTGGGTGACAGGGCTTCCATCCAGACCGCCAGGGTGTCGGCGTCAATATTGTCGGCGATCCAGAGCCATGGCCCGCAGTGGCCGGGCCGATCCTGTTCCGGGAAAAAGGCCTTTTGCAAGGCGCGGGCGCCCAGGGCGGAGCCGCCGATACCCAACACCAGCATATGTTTAAATGGTTTGACCCGCTGTTCAAAGGCGGGGAGATCCCGCTCCAGGTTTTTTTTGAAGGGCATGGACAGGCAGGGCAAAAAACCCTTGTCCAGTTCGTCGGCCAGACGGGCGGCAGTGCCGGCCAGTTGACCACGCAGGGGTGATTTTTCCCGGGAAACGCCTGTCAGGCGGTGGGCAAAGGCCTGGGACCAGTCCAGAAAATGGAGAGAGGAAGTCATGATATTCTCCAGAACATGTTAATTTTGAAACGCGCCGGCAAGGAGAATCACAGCCTGAGAAAGCGGGCAATGCGCGCCAGGGCCTGTTCCAGAACGGCGGGAGCCACCGCATAGGAAATGCGGAGGCAATGATCGTCGCCAAAGGCGGCGCCGGGGACAACGGCTACGCCGGCTTCGTCCAGGAGGGCTGCGCACAGGGAAGTGGAATCCGCTAGGGCGCCGCGGTAATGACGATGCATATCTGGAAAGATATAAAAAGCCCCTTCAGGTTGGGGACAAAGGACGTCGGGCCAGGAGGAGATAATATCCAAGGCCAGATCGCGGCGTTCCCGGAAGGCCCGGCACATGATTCCCAGATGGGAGTAACCCTGTGTCAGGGCAGCCAGGGCGGCCTTCTGGGAGACGGAAGAAGCGTTGGAGGTAGATTGGCCCTGCAGTCGGCTCATGGCGGCGATTAGGCCGGCATCGGCCAGGGTGTAGCCAATGCGCCAGCCGGTCATGGCAAAGGTTTTGGCCACACCGTTGACGATGACAAAATTTTCGGGGTGTTTTTCCCACCAAGGGGACAGACTCTGAGGACCTTCAGGGGAATAGGCCAGGCGGTCATATATTTCGTCGGAAACGATGATTACGCTGTTGGCCAGGCCCCAGGCGGCAACGGCGTCCAGTTCGGCCCGGGTGTAGCAGGAACCAGTGGGGTTGGAGGGGGAATTCAGGATGAGCATCCGGGTCTTGGGTGTCAGGGAATGCTGCAGATCCAGAAGAGAGATTTTGAAGCAGTTCTCCGGAAGGGTGGGGATCATCACGGGTTTGGCGCCGGCCAGTTCCACCATGGGCGGATAGCTGACCCAGCAGGGGGAAGGAAGAAGAACGTGGTCCCCGGGATTGAGCAGAGTCTGGAACAGGAGATACAAGGAATGCTTGCCGCCGTTGGAAATGATGATATTTTCCGCGGCGGCGTGAACAGAGTAAAAATGGCGAAAATAGCCGGCAGCCGCGGCCCGGAGTTCCGGCAGTCCCGGCACGGGTGTATAGCGGGTAAAGCCGGCGTCAATTGCCTCTTTGGCGGCCGCGCAGATGTGTTCCGGGGTGGGAAAATCGGGCTCGCCCACAGACAGGCTGAGTATGTCCTTTCCCCGGGCCGAGAGTTCCAGCGCCCTTGCGTTGATGGACAGGGTGGCGGAAGGCTTGAGCCTGGCCACGCGTTCGGCGATGTCCATAATTAAGCACTCCTGACTGGAGGGGATGGGAGCGGCAAGGCCATGCGTCCGCTTTCTCCGGCTCCGGAACAACCCGCACGGGACTATCTTCAGAGCGAGACACGGCCGCCCCACGCCCGGAAGACTTTATAGACCGTTCACAAAAAAAGAGAAAGCCCCGAAAGGGGCTTCTTTAGGGCAGACGCATCTAAATTTTAAGGACTTGAATAAGGAAATCTTGATTTAAGGATATCTTGAAACGTTTACCTTTCAAGCTCGACTTGCCCGGTATGCGGTGTAATAAATTCAAGCAAATACTTCGTAATGTGCCCAAGTTCTTCGCTGCATTACGGGATCGTGTACGGCTTTGGTCCTCGTTAAAAACGACATCCAGGCACCAGTGCATAGAGTTTTCTATCTGCCAATGAGCGCGCGCACTTTGGGCCGCATGAGACTCTCCCTGCGGCAGACTGATGTGGGCTTGCGGTTTGAGAAGAAAGGCTCCGGCGCGAT